>JAJPKD010000013.1 GCA_021323895.1 Acidobacteriota bacterium
GACGCGACGGGAATGATGGATTACCCGTATTGGGTGGATCAGCGAGACGGCGTTCCCGCGCCGCGTCCGGCAGGTGGAGGCTTTGCAGGTCATGTGCTAACCACGGGCAAGCCGCTACTTTTGACTGACGAACTGGAAGACCAGATTTGTCAACAGGCCGGTATCCAAAGGATCGGAACTAAAGCCCGTTCGTGGCTGGGCGTTCCTTTGCGCACGCGATCACGCACCATCGGCGCGCTCGTAGTGCAAAACTACGAGCGGGACAACGCTTACGATAAGCGGGACGTGGCCTTCCTGACTGCGGTCGGAGACCAACTTGCGCTGGCCATTGAGCGCAAACGAATAGAAGCAGAGCTTAAAATTAATGAACAGTTGATGTCCGAAGCGCAGAGAATTGCTCGGCTGGGAAGTTGGGAGCACGACGCTGCCTCGGGAAAGGTCAGATGGTCGCCGGAGGAATGGCGCATCTTTGGTCTGGAGCCTCGCGACTTCGGACCGACTTTTGAAGAATTCCTGGCGATGGTGCATCCGGACGATCGCCACATCATCAAGAAGATCACGGATCGGTCGGAACAATCAGAAGCGGACGCTGATTATCGGATCATTCGCCCGGACGGGAGCGTGCGGGTGCTACGGCCCAATACCAGCATCGAATGCGACGAAAATGGTCACGTCACCAGAATCACCGGAACAGATCAGGACGTTACCGAGCAGAAGCAAATAGAAAATGAACTACAGCAGGCACGCGATGCGGCGCTGGAATCCGCGCGGCTCAAATCAGAGTTCCTCGCCAACATGAGCCACGAAATTCGCACGCCGATGAATGGCGTGACCGGCATGGCCGGTTTGCTGCTCGAGACGAGTCTTGATGAAGAGCAGCGCGACTGTGCCGAGACGATTCGATCGAGCGGCGAAGCGCTGCTGACTATCATCAATGACATTCTCGACTTCTCGAAGATCGAAGCTGGCAAGCTGCAATTCGACGAGGTCGATTTCGATTTGCGCAACGCCGTCGAAGGCACGATCGAAATGCTCGCAGATCGCGCCCGTGAGAAAAACCTGGAGCTGGCTTTGTTTATGGATAGCCAAGTACCCACCGGCTTGCGGGGCGACCCGGGCCGTCTGCGTCAGGTGCTGACAAATCTTACGGGCAACGCTCTGAAATTTACCGATCAGGGTGAAGTTGTAGTCGGCGCCGAGACCGTTTCCGAAACCGCCGACAGTGTCGTAATTCGTTTTTCGATCACCGATACCGGCATCGGCATTAGCCAGAAGAGCCAGGACATTCTCTTTCAACCTTTCACCCAGGCTGACGGATCGACCACGCGAAGATACGGCGGGACCGGCTTGGGGCTTTCCATTTCGAAACAACTCGTCGAGTTGATGGGCGGCGAGATTGGCGTGGACAGCAAGCCGGGCAAGGGCTCGACATTCTGGTTCACCGCGAAGTTTCACAAGCAGCCCGCGGGCAGCCATCCTGTGTTGCTTCATATAGAGAGTCTCGAAGGTTTGCGCGCACTAGTCGTGGATGACAACGCGACCAATCGCAAAATCCTCACCTCACAGTTGAAATCGTGGGGAATGATCCAAAGCGAAGCCCATAGTGCAGCCCGCGCTCTGGAATTAATGCGCAAGGCAGCATCCAGTGGCAACCCGTACGACTTAGTAATTCTCGATTTTCAGATGCCCGAGATGGATGGGCTGCAATTAGCTCGCGCGATTAAGGCCAATCCGGGTTTGGCGCCCTCGCGCTTGATCATGCTGACGTCGTTGGGGCAACGCGGCGACGCGGCGGACGCACGCGCGGCGGGCATCGAAGCTTATCTGACGAAACCGGTTAAGCAGTCGCAATTGTTCGACTGTGTAATAACGATATTCAGTAAGTCGCGGCCGATTTCGACGCCAACCCGGCCGGCGAAACTGATCACCCAGCATTCATTAACGGAGGCGCGCAAGATGTCACTAAATCGAATCCTGCTTGCGGAAGATAACGTCGTGAATCAGAAGGTCGCGATTCGGCAGCTACAAAAGTTAGGACACCGCGTGGATGCCGTCGCGAATGGACGCGAGGCCATCGAAGCGCTCGATCGCATTCGTTACGATCTCGTGCTGATGGACTGCCAGATGCCTGAGATGGACGGCTATGAGGCGACGGCGGAAATTCGCCGGATCGAGCGCGGCCAGCGGCACACGCCGATCGTGGCTATGACCGCGCACGCGCTTGAAGGCGATCGCGAAAAATGTCTAGCGGCCGGCATGGACGATTACATCAGCAAGCCAGTTCGTCCGGAAGCTTTGAAAGACGTGCTGGCGCGATTTCTGATCGACATCAAACCTTTCGCAAAGGATGCTACCGTGAAAAGCGAGGAAGCCGCACCGATCGACCTGCCACGCTTGCATGAAGCTTTCGGTGAAGAAGACACCGGTGAATTCGCTGAGTTGGTAGATCTTTACGTCGCGGACACGTCGAAAAATCTCGACCGGCTGGAGACGGCGATTTATCTTTCGGATTACGAAGGCGTGTTTCACATCAGTCACAATCTCGCCGGCGCGAGCGCGAATTGCGGCATGACGGCGATTGTTGATTCGCTGCGTCAACTAGAAGCAGCCGGCCAGAAAGAAGATTTGCATGAGGCTGAAACGCTGCTGAGAAAAGCACGCGAAGAGTTTGCCCGAATTGAAGCGTGCCTGAGCGAACACGTGATGCAAACTGCATGAGGAAAAATCGATGAAGAAAATTGTTGTAGTTGATGATCAGCCGGTGCTGGCGAGTATTTACCGGTCGAAATTTACCGCCGAAGGCTTTCACGTTGACGTCGCCGTTGATTGTGAAGCTGCGCTGGAAGTAATCCAACGCTCTCGTCCCGATTTGGTCCTGCTCGATCTAATGCTCCCCAAAATTAAGGGCATCGACGTGCTCAAGACTCTTCGTGCCCAGCCGTCTTTCAAGACTCTGCCGATCCTGGTCTTTTCCAGTTCAGCCCAACCCGGCTTAGTCGAAGAGGCCTGGGCGGCCGGTGCGACGATGGTCCTTTCCAAGTCGCGCACCAGTCCCAAGCAATTGATCGAAACCGTCCTTTCCACGCTTGCTGGAACCTCAGATGAGGAGGTTCTGCCTGAATCGTCCGAGATGATCGAGAAGGCGAGCCACCGGAAGATCGACGATCGCTTTCTCAAGAGAATTCTGCTCGTTGAAACGAGCCCGGAGGTTCGCGCGATGCTCGCTTTGGTCACTTCACGCGAAGCGTTTCAGATCACGAACGCCGAAGGCTGCGCCCACGCGGCGATGCTCACTGAAGTTACACACTTTGATTTGGTGATGGTAAATGAAGCAGTGTGCGCGGAACCCGTTGACCGATTTTGTCAGCAAATGCGGCGGCGCTCGGCGAAGTTGCCGGTGCTTATGTATTCGGCCAATGCAACACCCGCCAAAGCCAGACAAGCCTTGGATCAAGGTGTATCGGAATTCATCACAAGTGCGGAAGCCTTACTCGACGTGGGAGTAATCGCCCGCCGGTTGCTCGAAGCAAATCGCAAGGCTGCCTGATCATTCGGTCGCAAGTATCATCACGCTGCCGCAGTCATAGAGTCGTCCCACTTAACCCGCTTCAACAAGTCAAAGTCCGAAAGCATCTGCCCGGTGCCGCGTACGACGGAGTAGAGTGGCTCGTCTGCGACTGTTACCGGCAAGCCCGTTTCAATCGACAAGCGCTTGTCAATGTTCTTAATTAAGGCGCCACCACCGGTCAACACGATCCCACGATCAAAAATATCCGCGGACAATTCGGGCGGCGTTTTTTCGAGCGCAACGCGTACTGCGTTAACAATCGAGACGATTGAATCCGCCAGCGCTTCGCGAATCTCTTCGTCCGAAACTGTGATCGTTTTGGGGATGCCCTCGATCAGATTTCGGCCGCGCACCTCGCGCGTCAACGGTTCTTCCAACGGGAACGCCGAACCAATGTCGATCTTGATGGATTCGGCGGTGCGCTCGCCAATCAGCAGATTGTATTTGCGCTTGATGTAATTGATGATCGCCTCGTCCATTTCATTGCCGGCGACGCGTAGCGAACGTGAGTAAACAATTCCGCTCAAACTAATCACAGCGATATCCGTCGTGCCGCCACCAATATCGACGACCATATTGCCGCCTGGTTCGGTGATGGGAAGGCCGGCGCCAATGGCCGCCGCTACCGCCTCTTCAACCAAATAGACTTCCGACGCTTTGGCTCGGTGCGCTGAGTCTTCGACGGCGCGCCGCTCGACTTGCGTGACTTCGGACGGAATGCCGATCACGACGCGCGGGCTGACCCAGCTCTTGCCGTTATGCGCCTGCCTAATGAAATGCTGGAGCATCTTTTCGGCGACTTCAAAATTTGCGATGACGCCATCTTTCATCGGCCGAATTGCCACGATGCTGCCGGGCGTGCGGCCGAGCATCTCTTTCGCTTCACGTCCCACGGCCTCGACCTGATTGGTGACGCGATTGATCGCCACAATGGACGGCTCAGACACGACAATGCCGCGGCCTTTGGCGTAAACCAGCGTATTCGCTGTGCCGAGGTCGATCGCTAAGTCGCTGGAGAATAGATTGAAAATTTTGGACATGTTGAGAGTTGGTCCTTTCCCGAGTTAACTAAGACTGAAAGTCGATTAGCCGCGAACATATCGCGACCGTGAAAAAAGCTTGCCAGCATTTCAATTCCGCGGCGCGTTCAGAGCTTCGATCTCTGATTTGATCTTTACCTCAGTCTGCGCGCGCTCTTCGGCTGCCTTTCTCGCCTTCGCGAGCGCAGTTCGCAACTTTTCAAGTTGCTTCTCTTCTTCGTCGGCGCGGAGCCGCAGTTCATCGATCTCTTTGTGCGTCTCGGCGGTCCGATCGCGCGCCTCCTTCAAGCGCTCCTGTTCCTTCTGGGCGCGCAATCGCACTTCAGCTTCGAAACGAAGCCGTTCATTTTCGGCTATGCGCCGGCTGGTCTCGGTGGCTGCGATGCGCTCTTGAATATCGGAGAGCCGGCGCGCTTCCTCTTCGGCCTTAGCGCGCGCGAGTTCGACTTCCGCCCGGCGCTTGGCGAGTTCTTCGTTTCGCATGCGCAAGCCGCGCTCCTCAGCCTCAATTCGGGTCCGCTTCTCCTCGGCGCGGCGCTCGGCTTCTTCTTTGGCGCGCCGAAGAGCTTCTTCTTCGATCCGCACCAGCGCGGCTTGTTCAGCCTTGCGCTGCTCTTCCTCCTGCTCGGCACGCGCGCGCGCTGCTTCCTCGGCTTTCGCCAGAGCGGCTTTCGCCTGGCGCAGCTTTTCCTCCTGCAGCGCTCGCTCGGTTTCAGCGTCCTCGATCAACTTCGCATGTTCAGCATTAGCGAGTCTTAAGACTTCGATATCAGCGAGGAGCTTAGCTTCACGTTCAGAATCAACACGCGCTACATCATTAAGCTTGGCCAACTCGAATTCCAGCTTCTGCAGTTGCTCTTTTTGTAATTCGGCTTGCGCACGAGACGATTCGATCGCGCGGGCGCGTTCTTCCTCGGCCTGGCGCAGACTCTCCTGCTCTGCGTCGCGGCGCGTTTCGATTTCTGCAATGGCCGCCCTTTGAGTTGCCAGCGACTGTCGCGCGATTTCGATGTCAGCGCGCAATCCCAACTCCTTCGCGGCAAGCTGCTGGGCCTGCTCTGCGATTTGACCGCGGCTGGTTTCAAGTTCGATGACAGTGCTCACAATCTCTGCGACGCGAAGTCGCAACGCATTCAGTTCGTTCTCTCTCTCGGCAATCTGCTGTTGCGCCTTCTCCTGCTCCGCTCTTAGCGCCAGTTCCGCAGCTTCCAGCCGCTCTTTCTCTGCGGCTAATTGCTTTGCGGCTTCGGCAATTCTGGATTGCGCCTGATCGTGCTTTTCCTTAATCGAGGCGACTTCTGAAAGCTTCAAAGCCTCAGCTTCCGCGAGCGTTCTCGTTTGCGCTTCGGCGGCTTCTCGCAACGAATCAATTTCGGTCTTCAGATCTTCTTCTCTGTTCGCCAGTTGTTGGAGCTCATTCGCATGATTACGTCGCAGCGTTTCTAATTCAGAATGCCGACGCTGGCCTTCTTCGATCCGCTGCCGCGCATCTTCGTCAAATCTAGCGCGCGCTTCGTTCGCGCTGCGACGCATCTCTTCCAGCCTTTGACGTTCTTCATTGCCCAGAACTCTGATTTCCGCTTCGAGCGCCAGCCGTTCCTGCTCGGCCTCGGCCCGCATTTCTTCTTCGAGAGCGATTCGATCGGCCGATTGCTTCAACTTGGCGATTTCATCTTCAGCTGCGATGCGGGCAGCTTCGACTTGCGCGCGCAAATTCACGACCTGCTCGCGAGCGCTGTCCAACTTTTGGCGTTCCGTATCGAGCCGCGCTTCTTCTGCGCGATGTTTGGCCTCCGCTTCCGTGCGAAGTTCTTCGGCGCGTTGGAGAGCCCGCTCGTGCTCTTCGTTGCGCTGTTGTTGGGCGGCAAGCTGCGCGTGCAACTCGGCAACCCGGGTGCGCTCGGCCTCGAGTAACTCGTGAATCTCAGCTTGCAAGCGCAAGCTCTCTTGCTCCAACACGCGGCGGGCCGTCTCTTTACTCTTGGTCTGCTCCTGAATCTCTTTGATCCGCCGCTCGTCTTCTTCGGCCAGCGTTCGCGCTTGCTCGATCTGCACACGACGTTGTTCGAGTTCCGCCTTCGCTTTCGTGAGCGACTCCTCTTCAGCCTCAAGCCGAAGTCGATCTTGTTCAATCCGGCGATTCGCTTCGTCAATCGATTGACGTCGCGCTTTCTCGATCATTTGCCGCTGCGCCGCGGCACGACGATAGGTCTCTTCCAATCGTTGACGTGTTTCTTCAGCACGCAGTCCGGCGGCCGTCGCATCGAAAGCCTTCTCGAAAGATTCGGGAAAAGAGAGATCGCTCGACTCCACATGGGTTTTGCCTTGCAAAGGTGGCTCAACCGCCGATGGCCCGGCGCTGCCGGCAAAACCATTCGCATGGGTCGCGGGTGCGCCGCTCCGAATTCTGGCGATGGCATCCAAAATTGTTTTTGATTCGACCAGGGGACTGGTTTCCTTTTCAAGCAAAGAACGAAGCGGTGCAATCGCCGATGCGTGACCGATTTCGCCGAGAGCCTCAACCGAGGCTCGTCGCACATCAGAAGAACTATCAGAGAGTCCTTCGACGAGGTAACTGACGGCGAGCGGACTGCGAGCGCTTCCGAGCCGGCGCGCCGCCTCGACGCGCTTGCTTTCGGTGTCACCAATCCGCAGATCACGGACAGCCGTAACCAGCAGATCAGTAAGGTTGTCTGTTCCGAGTTCGGTCATTCCCAAGACTAAGTAAATGGGGCGGGAGTTAACGTCGCCGCCGCAGCCGAAACAATCGCCCGCTTCACTATGAAGGAGCATTTAGGGACGCGTCGGGTGCGTCAGTATAAGTTGTTCTACAGTATAGAGAAAGGGCGATTAGGCGAATAGTCCCACAGATTAGACGGAGTTTTCCTGGGTTTTGATCGCCGGCGGTGGATCGCCGAGGAGCGAGGAACTGGGCGCAAAGCTTTTAATTGGTGCCCCCGCAGGGATTCGAACCCCGAACCAACAGATTATGAGTCTGCTGCTCTAACCGTTGAGCTACAGGGGCACAGCTTCGCGCGCGCTTTGTCGGCTCATTGTACCGAGGTGCGCCAAAAGGTGAAAACAGCCCACCTTGATTGTCTCCCTCTCTGGCTTCTCAAATTCAATATTGATTCCCATCCGAATGAAAACAAATTGCAACAAAGAATTGTCTTGACACTGCCGAATGCCGCGCATAGAGTGTGGTTTCCCTTCAAAGAATTCCTCCCCTTAATCTCAGCGTCGCGCAGTCCCGTTATCCCTTGCTCAAAATGAAAACAAGTCTGTCCGTCGGAGGAAGAATGAAAACTCACGTCAAGAACTATCGTTACATCCTTTGTGGTCTGATTCTCGCCACAGCTTTAGCCACGTTGCTGCCACGTCATTTCGTCAGAACGGTGAAAGCGCAAAACCCGGATAAGTTCACGCCGGCAGTTCCGTCGATCCCACCGGGCTCGGCTTACCGACAGACGAACTTGATTTCGGATATTCCTGGAATGTCTCCGTTACTCGATCCTTTGCTCGTTAATCCATGGGGGATCTCGATGACCGCCAGCAGTCCCTTCTGGGTCGCCAATAACGGGACGAGCACCACACAGCTAATACGTGGCGACGTGAGCGGCGCTCCGGTTGTGCTGAACGCGAGCATGCCGACAGTGAATATTCCGGGTGGCCTGCCGACGGGTACGGTCGCAAACCCGTCTGCTACTGACTTCGCCCTCCCGGGCGCTTGCGCATCGCCACCTTGCAGGGCGTTGTTCCTCTTTGCTTCGATCACGGGCAACATCACGGGCTGGAACCCGAACGCACCGGCCGCCGGTTCTACCACGGCCATCAACGCAGTTAGTAATCCGGGGCATGTTTACACTGGATTGGCCGTCGCCAACAACGGCGCCGGTAATTTTCTCTACGCTGTCGATTTCGCGAACGGAACAATCGACGTCTATAACAATGCTTTCGCGCTTCAGCCTTCCGCCAGTTTTCCTTTCGCTGATCCGACCATACCGACGGCGGCAGGGAACACCTACCACCCGTATAACATTCAGGCGCTCGGCGGCTCGCTCTATGTCACCTATGCGAAGGTTGACCCGATAACGGGTCGCGACCAAGAGGGCGTCGGCAACGGCTTTGTCCGCAAATTCAACACTAATGGCGTGCGCGACCTGACCTTCGGCATCAACAACGGCGCGCTCAACTCGCCTTGGGGAGTTGCGATCGCACCCCCGAGTTTCGGCATCTTTGGCGGCGCGCTGCTCGTCGGAAACTTCGGCGACGGGAACCCCTCGATACACGCTTATAACCCGACGACCGGTGCGTTTCTCGGGACACTGCAGGACGAGTCAGGCAACGGCATCGTGATTGACGAGCTGTGGGCTCTCGCCTTCGGGAACGGTGGCGCGGGAGGCGATGTGAACACTCTCTATTTCACAGCCGGAACCGGTGAGGAAGAGCACGGCCTCTTCGGTAAGCTAAATCCAACCACAGCCACCGCCACCTCGCTCATACAGTTCGCCACGGACAGCTTTGCGTTCAACGAGAACAGCGGACATATCGACATCTCGATTATTCGCGCGGGCGACGCCTCGGGCACAGCCACGGTCAACTTCGACACTTTTGACCAGTCGCAACCGGGCCATGCTTCGCAGAAGTCCGATTATGAGATCAGCCTGAGCAAAGTTACTTTCGCTCCCGGCGAGACGAGCAAGACCGTGCGCATTCTGCTCACTGATGACAACTTCGTTGAAGGCAGCGAAGTCGTCGATCTGGCCCTAACCAATCCGAGTGGAGCGGGCGTTGGACTTGGTTCGCCCAATACGGCGACGTTAACGATTAACGACAACGACGTCGCGCCTTCGCTGGCGAATCCAATTGATTCGACGTCGTTCTTTGTGCGTCAGCAGTATCTCGATTTTCTCAACCGTGAACCTGACGCGAGCGGTTTTACTTTCTGGTCCAACAACATCAACAACTGCAGTCCGGCGCCATGCACCGAAGTGTCGCGCATCAACACATCGGCGGCTTTCTTCCTGTCGATTGAATTTCAGACGACAGGCGCTCTGGCTTACAACGCGAACAGAGCCGCCTTTGGAAGTAGTGCGTCGGGATCTCCGGCAGCGGTTTTGTACGGTCAGTTCGAGAAGGACGTGCAGCAGCTTCAGCAGAACCTCGTGTTCGGGCAGCCGGGATTTGATGCTCAGCTTGAAGCGAACAAACAGGCTTACTTCAATGACTTCGTCAATCGACCTGAATTCGTCGCGAAGTATCCATCATCATTGACCAATGATCAGTTCGTGGACAACTTGCTTACTACCGCGAACATGTCAACGACCGACTTTATCGTTAACCTGACGAACTCGCAGGAGGTGCCACCAGTCAATCCGACTTTGACGACCGGCGCGCGGCGAAACAACTCGTACGGAACGGCGCGCTTCCAGTTTGGCGCGGGCGATACGAGCTTGAGCATGACAGCGACGATTAACAATATAGATGTCACCGGCTCGCAAACATCCGACACCAACGACAACCTGACCAACGCGCACATTCACGCGGGGGCAACGGTGCAGCCCGGTGTTAACGGTGGCGTCGTCTGGGGTTTCTTTGGTTCGCCGTTCAACGACAATAATCCTGACGACCATGTAGTGACGCCCTTCGGCAGCGGCGTGGGCGGTACGTTCAGCAACAAGTGGGATGCGCCCGAGGGCAACGGCACGACGCTCGCCGTGCAGATCGCCAACATCCGGGCGGGCCGCGCTTATGTGAACTTCCATACGACGCAGTTTGGCGGTGGCGAGGTTCGTGGCTATTTCCCGGCTACGCAGGCGTTCCGCGATTCACTCGTTGCGGGGTTGAACGGTGCTACGTTGACTCGCGCAGGTGTGCTGCGGATGGTCGCTGAGTCGCAGTTTTTACAGGCGCGCGAATTCAACGCCGCCTTCGTTACCATGGAATACTTCGGTTATCTCCGCCGAGATCCCGACACCTCCGGCTTTAACTTCTGGCTGAAAAAATTGAATGACTTCGGCGGCAGCTTCATCAACGCCGAAATGGTCAAGGCCTTCCTTAACTCGTCTGAGTACCGGCAACGGTTTGGGGCCAGCTAGACTGGGGCTAAGCGCAAAGAGGTAAGGGCAGAGGGCTGGGATTTAATCCCGGCCCTCTGCTCTTGGCCTTCGCCCACTGCCCTTTGCTCGTTGCCCTTTGCGCTTTGCCGCGATACATTTCACCCCATGAATTTGGCGCTCAGCGTGGATGACGTGTCGAAGCAATATCGCACGTACGCCCGCCCTGGAGATCGCCTGAAAGAATCCATCACGCGCGGCCGTCTGCGCCGCCACAAAGAATTTTGGGCGCTGCAAAATATCAGCTTCAAAATCGAGAAGGGTTCGACTGTCGGCATCGTTGGTCCAAACGGATGCGGCAAGTCAACTCTGCTACAAATTATTGCCGGAACGCTTGAGCCAACGCATGGCGAAGTCTGGCATGATGGCCGAATCGCGGCGTTGCTGGAACTGGGCGCCGGGTTCGATCCGGAATTCACGGGCGTCGAAAATGTTTACATGAATGCGTCGCTGCTGGGATTTTCGCGACGCGAAACTGATGCGCTGTTTCCGCAGATCGAACGCTTCGCTGAAATCGGTGACTTTCTTTATCAGCCGGTTAAGACTTATTCCAGCGGCATGTACGTGCGCCTCGCTTTCGCGATTGCCGCCAGCGTCGAGCCCGACATTCTGATTATTGATGAAGCGCTCGCCGTCGGCGACGCGGTCTTTCAACATCGCTGCCTGCGCCGCATCAAAGAACTGCACGCCCGCGGCGCGACGGTTTTGTTTGTTTCGCATGACGCGGCCGCGGTGCGGGCGCTGTGTTCACGCGCGATTCTGCTCAAGGCCGGGCGAATCGTGATCGATGGCAAACCCGCCGACGTGCTTAATCGCTATCAGAAGATCATTATGGAGCGCGAAGAAGCTTACGAAGCTTCAACCAATGCGCAGCCAGAATCATCAGTTGCGACCCGGCCGGTGACTCCCATTCGCTACACGTTCCGGCATGGCGACGGCAGCGCAGAAATTGTGGGCGCGGAATTGCTTGACGCGGAACGTCGCCCCGTCGAGATTGTCGAAACGGGCGAAGCCCTGACGCTGCGAATCTTGGCGCGATTCCATGCGGACGTGGACGATCCGGTCATCGGTTTTCTGATCAAGAATCGGCACGGCATTCATTCGTACGGAACCAACACGAGTGAGCAGCAAATCGAGGTGGGCTTTGTGCGCAATGGCGAAACGATCGAAGCGACGTTCGCATTCAATTGCTGGCTGGGCATCGATCAATATTCGATCTCGCTGGCCGTGCACAGCCGGGCGGGCGAAGCTTTTGATTGGATCGACGGCGCGCTGTTTCTGCGCGTGACGAGCGCCGGCCATTTCGAAGGCGTCGCGAATCTAAACGCCAGCGCGACCGTGCGCACCAGCGAGTCTCAGGAAGCAAGCGAACCCGAGCCGGCGCTGAGCGCTATGAGAGCATGACGATGGTTGATGATGATGTCGAAATAGTGCTGCGGGAGATTCGCGAGAGCGTGGTCGCACAATCACGTGCTGAGCAGATAGCGGCAACATCTGTCGCGGGGAACGGCGATGGCGCGATAGTTCAGCCCATCGACGAAGAAGTCTCGACTGCGGCAGAGTTGGCGCGCATCAGTGGTTATCTCACAACGACTGCGCGCGCCTGGGATCGGCTGCCGCCGGTAATCAGTAATCGCGGCGGAAGCATTTCGCGCTTTGAGTTGTGGCTGAAGTCACGCGCGAAATCCTTTGCTCGCTGGTTCACTTGGGAGCAGATCAACTTTAACGCTGCCGTGCATCATGCATTACGCGATACGCTGGACGCGCTCTCACAACAACAAGCCGCCATCGATTCGCTGCGAGCGCAATTGCACCAGCAGGCGGCATCCCGGAAAGACGAATTTGCCGAGACGTGCGCCCGGCTAGTTGACTTGAGCACGCGGATAGACGCGCTCGTGGCTGAGTTGCGAAACGAATCCGAAGCGCGACGCCGGGATTCCCAAACTCAACGCAGCGACATCAACACGATACGGGCTGAGTTGCGGGGCGAATCCGAAGCTCTGCGTATTCAGATGGAAGATTCTGAGAAGCGCCTCCAAAGTCTCGTCGAGAGGACAGACCAGGAACAAACAGCGCAGCTTACGAAACTCACCAGCGAATTCCGCGAACGCGACGATCAACTCGAGAGTGAGCATCGGGCCAGCTTCAAACAGTTGGCCCTTGAAGCGAGCGAAGCAGCGGCCTTTCAGGCCACGACCCGACGCAAACTCGAATCAGCACTGGCCGAATTGGATCAACCTATTCAGGAATTGGCCGCCACTGTGAAACGCCGCAATGGTTGAAGCGAACGGAAGTTCATCACACGCGAACATCTCTGACGAGGTGCTGGATGCGCGCTACTTCAAGGCGCTCGATCGTTTCGACATTCGTTTTGCGCGGACCATGTGGGTCTTTGACAATGTGCGCGCAGGTTCTGACGTGTTGCATCTGGGCTGCGGGCCGGGAATTCTGGCGCTCTTGAAACGCAAAGGCGTGATCCTGACCGGAGTCGATTCGTCCGCTGAGTTTGCTCTGACTGCGCGACGCAACGGCTACGACGCTGCATTTCAAGCGGATCGTTCTTCGCTTCCTCTGGCCGACGAGAGCTTCGATTATGTGGTGGGCCTGGGCGCGCTGAATCTCTTGAAGCCTGAGGAGCAGCAGCGTTCCATCGCCGAGATCAAACGCGTATTGCGTCGCGATGGGGTGACGCTGCACGCAATCGATTGCGCCGACAGCCAGAGTGATACCGCCCGAGTCGCGCGATTCCTCGAATGTTTTCAACACGTTGCTTACAAACCACGCTACGCCGTCTGTTCGGGCGTCGCGGACCTGCTTGAGCCTGCTGAAGAGCAGACTTACGAAGCAGATTTTCTCGACTACATTCGCGGCCTGTCGCAAAAAGAGCGGCGCGCGTTCGACATCGCCATGGGTTTTGTCTTCAGCAAAGTTTCGGATCTTGGCGTTGCTGAACCAAAGAATGCGCAGACAATTTTACTGAAAGCTTCCGACGCGCCGCTCGGATCTTTTTATAACGAGCATCGCGATCGTCGCGTGCTGTTTTCGTCAGATTGGACCGGCGCGACCTCAAATGGTCAGTGCCTTGACCGTAGCGGCGAAGTGATTTTCGATGATGGCTGGTATGAACCGGCGATGCTGCCGCCCGTCGCCCGCTCGATGGGCAAGCATGCACGCATTCGATTTGGCGCGCCTGCGGTTTCATCAATTAGTTTTGATTTGATTCCGCGCGTCTCGCACCTCGAGTCGTCGCCGCTGACTTTGGAAGTTCTCTTGAACGGCGTCCGCCTTTCCGCCTTCACGGTTTACAAATACGGGTGGCTCGAGTTAACTGCCGTATTTCCCGAGAAGCTGCAAGCCGAAGCGAATCGCGAATTCGAATTGGAGATCAAAGCCGATCGAACTGAAAGATCCGACAGCAACGACGGCCGTGAGATTTCGATCGCGGTATGTAATGTAGAGGTTAGAGGCTAGGGGCTAGGGGCTAGAGGCCAGAGACTAGAAACAGAGGCTGCAGACACCGTCCTAACCGATCGGAATCTTGAATAAACTCAAGGAGCTAAGAACCACGACTCTGCTAGCCTCTAATCTCTAATCTCTAATCTCTAGCCTCTACCTTCATGCGCATTCTCATCTGCACAACTCAGGTTCCGTTTACGACCGGCGGTGCTGAATCACACGTCGAGGGTTTGCGGCGCGCGCTGATCGACGCGGGCCACAAGGCCGAAGTCGTCGCTTTGCCGTTCAAGTGGTATCCGCCGACGGAAATCATGCGCAGCGCGATGGCTTGGCGCATGCTCGATCTCTCATCGGCAAACGGTCAATCCGTTGACCTGGTGATCGGAATGAAGTTTCCCGCGTACCTCGTCGCGCATGAAAGGAAAGTTCTGTGGATTCTCCATCAACACCGTTCGGCTTATAACCTTTGGGGCACGCCGTTCGACGATCTTTCGACCTATCCGGAAGGAGTGCGCATTCGCGAATGGATCAAGCATTGCGACGAACGGTTTATACCCGAAGCCAAAAAAGTCTTTGCGAACTCGCGCACCGTCGCCGGGCGGCTGAAGCACTTTAACAACATCGACAGCGAACCGCTTTATCATCCGCCACCGCTCGCGGACCGCCTGCGCACCGGCGATCAAGGCGATTACGTTTTCTATCCGAGCCGTCTCGAGCCGCAAAAGCGGCAAGAGCTTCTGATCGAAGCGATGCGCTCTGTGAAGACACCGATTAAAGCAATCTTCGCCGGCAATTCAGCCAACATGAAGCGTTACGAAAGTCTGGTGAAGCAACACAAAGTTAGCGATCGCCTGACCCTGCGCGGCTTTGTTTCCGATCGAGAGATGATCGACTTGTATGCGAACGCGCTGGCCGTTGCTTACCTTCCTTTCGATGAAGATTACGGCTATGTGACTTTGGAAGGAATGCTCGCCGCGAAACCCATCGTCGTCACGAGTGACAGTGGCGGCGCGATGGAATTGATTGAAAATGGTCGCGAAGGAATGATCGCAGAGCCCACGCCTCAAGCCATCGCCGCCGCGCTCGATGAACTTTATTCAGATCGCGAACGCGCGCGGGAAATGGGAGAGCGGGGTCGTGACAAACTACTGACCATGAATCTTTCGTGGACGAACGTCGTCGAGAAAATCATCTCAGCAGCGCAATAGCTAAATAATTTTGTCTCAAGGAATCGGTTTTAGATTGTTGTATTCGATCGATTCAACAAACGCGCGGCTGATGTTTGGGTAATCGCTCCACGTATCCAGGTTGTCGCGCCAGAAAATCAGACCGCTGAAATCCTTGTCCGGTGGGTCGTCCGGATTGCGGCGCAGATAACCAAAGTACTGCATCAGCACGTAAGCCGCGTTGTATTCGCGCTTGAAGAAACTGCTGTCCTCGACAACCTGAAGCAGCGCCGCCTGCCGCGATGTCCGATTAGCATCGAGTGACTTAATCAGTTCATCGCGGTAGCTATCGCTCCAATTCAAGGCGGCATTGGTCAGCAACGTATTAACGAAATCGGCGTTCGACTTGCCGTCATAGAACTGTTTGAAGGCTTGGCTGTCCGTCCAATTGTTCAGCAAAGAAATTCGATTGGCCTCGATCTGATCTTTCCAGCCCGGCTTGCCTTTGAAGACACCGCGATCGATTTCCCTCATCGCCTCCAAAAACTCATCACGCTGAGGGATGCGACCATACGAGGCTCTGAACAATCGATAAATGAAGAAACTTGTGCGCGGAAACTCAACGAACAGTGGATAAGGATCGCGATCGAGTCGCGCGGCCAGCTCACGCGGCGCAGGTTCATTCAAAGTTCCAGCGTAGGGCTCGTTCGAAATGATGGCGCCGGTCGGCGACCGATGAACATCGTAAATTGTCACGCCGCCGTTGCGGTACTCCACGGCAAAATTTCTGTCAAAGAACGAATCATCCGCATGCAGAATCTTGGGCTCAGCGTCGCTCAGGTAAACGTAATCGACTTTGTAGTAGCGCAGCAGTTCAAGAGCATCGGATGTACCGGCATAAATTCGGCGCACGTCAGCTTCGCGTTCACGGAAATCGTAGCCGTGACTCCAAAGCCAGGTTGTCGGAGCCATTAGAACGGCACGCCCGGCGAGGCAGAGCACGGGCTGATCGTAAACCGGTCCAATCAGAAATAATGAACGCGGAGCTGTATTGGCGCGCACAAAATCCGCGACCGCTATGTCCTGATCACTGAAGACGCGTGCCCACTTATGATTCTCCTCCTGCAAAGCCACGATCCCCGTCGTTACACACATCAGGGCCACAACCGCGGCGAGGACTCGCTGCCAATTTCGCTTCGCAAAGCGAATTAGCAGCCAGGCAACGATGACACTATTGAAGACGTTCCAGTAGTAGAGCAGCTTGCCGTTATCGAACGAACTCGGCGACACGTTGACGCTCAGGGCAAAAATGAAAACTGCGAGGAACGCAAGATAGAATTTCTTCCACGCCCGCGGCGCGACGAACCACGCGGGTATCGCCAGGACAAACGTCAATCCAAAGTCGCGCACCAAATAACGCGCGTAGGAAGATTCGTGATGACCCAACCAACCCGGTAGCAATCGCAGGACGGTTCCCCCAGAAGCGTGTTGAGCTAACGGAATGAGATTCGGCAAAGCGACGATGACAGCGGGCAGCCAGAAATAGACCCAGGATACTTTCGGGCGAAAAGCAAAGAGCACCACGCTAATCAACCCAACCGCGATATAAGTGTGCGTGTGAAACCACGGAAGTAACCCGGTGAGCACACCTGCTACAAGCATTAACGTTCGAGTTGACGGCAAATTCGCCTGGTCAATCTTGTCATGCGGACTCTCGTGCCATCGCTGCCATACGATTGCGAAGATGCTGAAGACGAGCAATCCGATCGGAACGCCAAACAGAAAACTTCTCTGCGCCGGGAAGAGATTGATCAGGTTCAACCAATAAATTCCTCTGTCAGGATAAGCCGCGTAATTGACGTCGAGCGTGTTCCAAAATTGCACCAGGCTCTTGCCACTCTTCCACCAGTCCGAAAAGAAGTAGATGAAACCAAACCCGCCGTTCAGCAGAAACAGAATCGTCGCCAGTGCCGCCGCCTTTTGATCTCGCGTGACGCGCAAACCGAAAGAATAAAATAGGCCGGTCGTCGCCAACGCCAGCACCATCGACGTCAGCAGCAACGCGCCTCGCAAACCAAAGCCTGCGCCCATCAACATGGACAACTGAAAGGCAGGAAGAAATGGATAGAGCAACGGTTCGGGCGGCAGCAGCGGATAAATCGGTGGAAAGTTCTTCCCGTAGAGAAACGAGGTCGCCAGCGCGCTGTGAAAACTCAAGTCGTAGAAGGCTCCACCACCCGAATAGACGCCGCCATCTCCCGGGGCAAACATGTGCGACGAAAATAAGCGCCAGTAAACCGGCGTGAAAATAACTAAGACCAGCGCCAAGCCCGAGTAATGCCTTCGCCAAACAAGAATCGGTTGAGAATTACTTGGCTTGCGAAGTTCCAGCACGATCATGATCGCCGCGATGACCAGCAGAACGATCGTCGCCACGATCATCAATTTGTGAGTGAGTTGCGCTTGCCAGCGCGCGATCAAATAGACGCCAACGGTCGAAAGAACCCAGCCAATAACAATGCCCCAGAGAATCTGCTCGGCGCCATCGAGCAGACTGCGCATCACGCGACGGACGAGACAGACACCAACGATGGCGGCTCCGATTAAGAAGAGAATGGCTAACATTCAGCTAGTTGATAGTGAGTTTGTCTTTAGACTTGCGCAGTGTTAGGTTGTGTCGCGCCAATGTCAAGCATGCTTGCTAATGCTGACAGCAGCACACCAACGGCGCAGAGAATCCGGATTCCCTTTTACCTTCAAAGGTTCTCTAAACTGAAACATATGCGCGAATGGAAGTCGTTGAGATCTTTCGCGTGTGCGAAACATGAGCCTCGTTGAAGATTCGTCAAGTCCACGACCGACTCCTCTACTATCCGGTTTCTTTTGGGGTGGACTGGTGGTCTCGTACCTGTTCACTCGCCTCTTCGCTATCTTCGGAATTCCCGTCTTCATCGATGAAGCCATTCATATCGATTGGGCGCATCCTTCGATTCACACTTTCCTGCCGGTGGATCCAAGTTACGATGGCAAGTGGCTAAGCATTAGGTTATTCGCACTGGTGACGCGCTTGCCGATCGCGGACCACGTGGTTGCAGCGCGGCTGAGTGTCTCAATTCTGGGACTCACGGCAGCGGTGGCGATTTATCTGATCGGGCGCGATCTGTTCTCGCGAGTTGCCGGCGCGGCCAGCGCGATACTCTATGTCGTCCTGCCGTTTACCCTTATCTATAACAGTCTGGCATTAGCAGACAGCGTGCAGCTCGCTTTCGGGACGTGGGCCGTGTTTGCCGCAGTTCGCGTTACGCGATCAGCTCGTTGGATGTTCGCCGCAATCGCGCTGCCGTTTCTGCTCGTCGCCACTATTCTCTCCAAGTTCAGCGCGATCGGATTCGCGATCCTTCCCGCCCTTTCCCTGCTCTTGTTGATGCGGCCCGCCGAATGGCGTCGCGGTCTGCTGCGAATCGCGCCCGCGGTCATCGTGGCGTTGGGCCTGGTCGCATGGCTCGGCAAGCACGGAATGCTCGAAGTATTTAAAACAAAAGCTTCCAGTAGTTGGCGCGAGATGACAGCTTTGGCTTGGCAGAATTTGTTCGTCGCCGGCGCTTGGTTGTGGGGATTACTTACGCCCAGCATAGCAATACTCGCGATCGTTTCTCTTGGGTGGCTACTTGTTCAAAACAATCGCGGCCCGCGATTTATCACCGGCCTCTTGTGTCTCACAGTATTGCCGGTCTTACTCGCTGCTCGCGTTTGGTATCCACGATATCTCTTGTTGTCAGTTGTGCCGATTGTGTTGGCGATCGGCGGGGCGGCAGGGAGCGTAGTCGCTCAGATAAGCAATAGATCGCATCGTCCGATCGCCGGAACAATTCTGGCCGCAGTGTTAGGCGTCGTCGTTGTCTGGCCCATCGCTCGGAGTGGTTTCGTTCTATTTGATTTGCCCGACGCAAATCTTCCCGAGCTGGAGCAATGGCAGCTTGTTAGCGGCTGGCCTTCGGGCTACGGCATGGCGGAATTGGTTTCGTACTTACGCGAACAAGCTCAGGCTACACCCGGCGGGATTACTGTCGCCCGAACGATCTTCAACGATCATCCGCTGCACACATTGAATGTCTATCTCGCCGGGACACAGTCGCTTTCGCTGTTCACATTGGGCGACGATAACCCGAATCATGTCGCCGAACTCGCGCGACTGAGTACCGAACGACGCGTGCTGTTCGTCCTGTTAACTGACAACGGTGCACCTGAACACATTCGCGACCCGGCGCTACCTCTTCTAAAATGCGGCACGCAGATTTGGGCATACACACGACCGAAAGGCACCAGTGGATTGATCGTGTATGAATTGCGCTGCGACGAGAATCAAATCAAGAGCCTCACGACGACAAACAAAACGG
Source organism: Acidobacteriota bacterium (assembly GCA_021323895.1). GTDB lineage: Bacteria > Acidobacteriota > Blastocatellia > Pyrinomonadales > Pyrinomonadaceae > UBA11740. Next base: position 19,744 of record JAJPKD010000013.1, read on the forward strand.
CGAATCAAGGCAGGGTCGCTTTCCGTCCGGTCTAATCTCGATGTTGCATCCTGGCGTCTGTAAATGCTAGGTTCGCGCGCGCTGGGCCAAACCAACGAGTGGTATTATTCCTGTTACTCTGTGGACACAGTCCAACTATTAGCACCCAAAGTGGAAGAACACCGGAATCAAGTCCAACCTGCGGATAAGATCGCCCGAATTGCGATCCTCATCCCGTGCTCAAACGAAGAGCAGAGCATCGCCGACGTTGTCTCACAGTTTCGAGATGAGTTGCCGCAAGCGTCCATTTTTGTCTTCGACAACGCATCGACCGATGGCACCGTAGAGCGGGCGCGCGCCGCCGGGGCCACCGTTTTTTCCGAGCCACGCCAAGGCAAAGGCTATGTGGTGCAATCGATGTTTCGCCGCGTCGATGCCGACGTGTATGTGATGGTTGACGGCGACGGCACTTATCCCGCGGCTGAAGTGAAACGACTAATCGATCCGATCCTCAAGGACGAGGCCGACATGGTGGTTGGATCGCGACTGCAAGCAGGCACGGCGAGTGAATTCAGATCGATTAATCGATGGGCGAATCGTTTAGTGTTGGCCGTGCTGAACTCGATGTTTCGCGTAAAGCTGACGGACATTCTGTCGGGATATCGCGCCTTCAACCGGAGGTTTGTAAAGACCGTTCCCATGTTCGGCGGCGGGTTCGAGATCGAAACCGAGCTGACTATCAAGGCTGTCGCCCGTGGTTATCGCATCGTGGAAATTCCGACGACGCTGACCGCGCGCGCGCAAGGCAGTCATTCCAAGATCAAATTTTTCCGCGATGGCTTTCTCATTCTGAATACGATCCTGGCTTTGTTTCGCGATTACAAACCGCTGACCTTTTTTGGCGCGACTGGCGCGATCCTCTTGCTGCTCTCGTTGATTCCCGGACTCGCTGTCGTCCTTGAATTCGCAAAGCAAGGCGCGATTGCGCGGCCCATCCTGGCTATCTTTGCAGTTGGCGTTTTCCTTTGCGGACTGCTTTCGATCTCCGTCGGCCTCGTGCTGCATTCGATTGCGCGGCGTTCGCACGAGTTTGATTATCAGATTCAGGTCTTGGGCGAGGAATTGCGCGCGCGAAACTTCCCCGCTGACGATCATGAGTAGCACTCACGCGCTGTCCAAACTCAATCCGAGGCATTTTCGCGAAAGCTTCGATCTGGCGTCGCTGATCGTCGCGCCGTATGTCCTCACAATTGTCTGGCAGTACTTCGGCGCGATTCGCAATCAGACACTCGCGTGGATTGTGGCGCTGCTGGTGGCAGCGGCACTGTGGTACGCGTTCGTCATCTTCAAAGAGAGCCCAAAAGAGAAAACATCCCGGCAATTTTGGCTGATCGTCGCTTTGCCGCTGCTGCTCATTTATTTACTTCGAGTAACCTTCCCAGACGTCTCGTTCGATGTGCTGAACTATCACATCTTTCACAGCGAGCGAGCCTTGCATGGATCGCTTTTCATTCCCGGCGATTTCTTCCCCACCGCTGCGCCGTCCAATCCGACTCCGGACATCCTGACGGGACTTTATCGTCACGTGTTGGGATATCGCCTCGGCACAATCGTCAATCTTGTGGCGCTGATCTGGACGGGCATCATCTGCAATCGCCTGCTGCGCGATTACATCAGCAACGATTGGCTGCGCAACGTCTGCGCGCTGTTCATCCTGTTCACTGAGCAACTCATGTTTCAGATCAATGAGTACATGGTTGATCTGCTGGCGTTGCCGCTGCTATTGGAAGCTACGCTCCTGGCCATCGACGTAAACAAGATCAGAGTCTTCCGGCGAACGATTTGGCTGGCGCTGTTGCTCGGCGTTGCAACTGCATTCAAGCTCGCGAATCTTTTCATCGCGCTGCCCATCGTTCTCGTTTATCTCTTCAATGTGATCGTTGATGGAGACGGTCGGATGAAATCGATTGCGCAGCTCTTGAAGAGCACGCCCGCCGCCGTGCTCGCCTTCCTGATTTCGATCGCGCCATTTACGATCTTCATCTATCGCGAGACCGGCAATCCGATCTTTCCGCTCTACAACGGGCTTTTCAAATCGCCGTTTTGGCCGCAGGGCGCTGTATTCGATCCGCGCTGGGGGCCATGGGGCGTGGCAGAAACGCTTGCGTGGCCGGTCGTAATGTTCTTTCGGCCGTGGCGACTTAACGAATTCACCTGGTACTCAGGCCGAATCACCGTCGGTTACGCGCTGGCGCTAGTCTGTTTGTTCATCGCTCGACGCAACGCTCGCGTTCGCGCCATCGCTTTCACCACACTGATGGGCATAATTCTTTGGAGTGCCACCAGCGGTTACATTCGCTATGCACTCTATTTGGAATTAACGAGTGGCTTTCTGCTCGTCTGGCTTGGTTACTTCATTTGGCTCAAGACATCGCGCTTTTCAAAATGGCCCAGGTACGCCACGCAAGCCCCGCTTTGGCTGCTCCTGATCGTGCAGAGTTTTGTCGCGCTTGGTTACGTGAATCGCTGGGAGTGGAGTGGACGCGGAACCGCCATCGCGCACCCCAAGCCGTTCATGCGCGAGGCGGAAAATCTTTTTCGCGATCGATCGCTGGCTGATTACCTGTCGCCGGAAGACAAAGCCGCCTTCGCCCAAGTCGAAGTATGGGTTGAGACGACCTACAAGACCGCGGCCTTCGAAGCTTTGCTGAACCCGCGCTTGCCGGTTGTCGGCGTGCGCATGCCAAACTATTTCGAAACGAACCAAGCGCGCCAGAAATTCGCTGAGGTGCTTCAGTCGGTCCAGGGTAAACGCCTGTTCACGCTAACGGATCGAGAGAATTACGATGACGCTCGGGCGCTGCTGGCGGCGCGCGGGTTGACGCTGGGAAAGGCGCGCGCGGTTTCGTTGAATTATTTTTCGGCGGAAACAAAGTTCAATATGCTGATCGTGGAAGTTCTGCCGAGATGGCAGAATTCGGATCAGAACAAACAAGCCGAGAAGGGTCTGCCGCTGCCTGATATTGCGTTCAAAGCACGTCTTTCAATCATTGATCCGCCGACTGTAATTACTGCGGATCACCCACACAATATCCGGGTGAAACTCACGAACGAAAGCCCCGTCGCCTGGCCCGGTCGCCAACCCACGTGGCAACTTCAAATCACAGTTGGCAATCGTTGGCTCGACGAAAATGGCCGCGTGGTCAACGACATGGACGCCCGCGCGGGCTTGTTTGACGACGTCGGCTCTGGGGAATCGGTAGAATTGCCCATGACCGTCAAGGCGCCTAAGGCTCCGGGAATTTACATCCTGCAACTCGATGCGGTACAAGAGGGCGTCGCCTGGTTCGGCGATCGAGGTTCGCCGGTTCTCAATTTGAAAATCAAGGTTGAGTAAGCTCTATTATTAGAGGAGAAATTTCACTAATGCGAAAATTCATTATCGGAATTGCCATCGTCGGTGCGTTGTTCTGGTTAGCTTGCAGCAGCAACAAACCTGTACCAGTAATTTCGCAGTCGCCGCCCAACAAGACGCAATCCGCGTCCGAGGCTCCCAGCGCGCCGGCGGCTCTGCCCAACACCGGCTTCAAAGCAGAGCTTTCTTTGATCGACGCTCCAGCCAAACTGCAAGCCGGACAAAAGGCCACCGTGCATGTCAAAATCAAGAACGCCAGCAACGACATTTGGTGGGCGCGAGGCGCGCCGGTAAACACCCGTCCTGATAACAAGTTCTACATCGCTGCCGGCGATCGTTGGCTTAAGGCTGACGGCTCGTTGTTGACCGACATGGATGGTCGTTACGGCATCAACAAAGACTTGAAGCCGGGCGAAGAAACCGAAGTGCCGCTACTAATCACCGCGCCAAAGGATCCGGGTGAATACACTCTCGATGTCGATCTCGTGCAGGAGCAAGTCGCCTGGTTCCACGAAAAAGGATCGCCGACCGCGAAAGCGAAGGTAACGGTAACCAAGTGATAGAAGGCAGAAGGCCGTAGGCAGTAGGCAGTCTACTGGTACTCTCCTGCCGACTGCCTTGTGCCATCTGCCATCTGCCCACTGCCTTCTGTGTTATGAAGCTCGCTTATTTCAGTCCGCTCAATCCGCAAGCCTGCGGGATCTCTGACTACAGCGAAGAGTTGCTGCCGTATCTCGCCACGCAGGCCGAGGTCGACTTGTTTGTGGACGGCTTTGAACCGAGCAATCCGGACTTGCCGGTTGCGAATTGTTTTGATTACCACAAGCATTCCTCCGCGCTGGCGAAACTGAAAGACTACGACGCGATCCTTTATCACGTGGGGAACGACTATCGTTTCCACTACGGCACCTGCACGGTGCTACGCCAGCATCCGGGCATCGTCGTTTTCCACGACTATGTTTTGGAAGACACATTTCTGGGGCGCGCGCGCGAAGTGAATGACTTTGAAATTTATCTCGACGAGATGGAAGCCTGTCACGGCGCGGAGGAACGCGCGCGGGCGGAAGGCTACACTCGCCGGGGAATTCCGCCGCCGCAGGAAGATGAGCCGCTCGAATTTCCGCTGAACCTGCGCACCGCGCGCTCGGCCGAAGGAATAATCGCGCACTCAGAATGGAGCCGCTCGCGGCTGGCGCAAATCGCGCCCGGGATTCCGACGGCTCGCATCGCCATGCCGGTGAAGGCGCTAGACCCGACCTTGCGTCGCGCTTGGATGCGTCGAACTCCTGAGCGGAAGCGTATCAACCTGTCCAGCTTTGGCCTGATTACTCCCGACAAAGGAATTGACCCGACGATCGCGGCGCTCGCTTCGCTCAAAGACGAATTCGATTTCCATTACACGTTGGTCGGAGCTGAAAACACTTTCTACGACGTTCGCGAATCGATCATTCGTCACGGGATGAGCGAGCACGTCACGATCACCGGTTTCGTATCACTCGAAGAATTCGAGCGACACATGACCCAAACCGATATTGCGATCAATCTACGCGATCACACGGTGGGTGAGACTTCGGCGAGCCTCTGCCGTCTGATGGGTGTGGGCATCCCTGCGATCGTTTCGAATATTGGCTGGTTCGCGGAAATTCGCGATGAATGCGTGGTGAAAATTTCGACCGCTGACAAATTTGCGGGATTGCAAACTGAACTGAAAAAACTGGTCGCGGATGCCAACCTCAGAAATCGCATCGGCGAAGAGGCGCGCGACTTCATTCTGCGCGAACACAATGCGTGGCGCGCCGCCGAACGGTACATTTCGTTCGCGCGCGAAGTGATCGAACAGCGGCCACACACCCGCAAAATCATTCAAGCTTCCCCAAATTCGATTGCTTCGAAGGTGCATACGCCGGTGCCAGACGCGGTCGCCCTGACGCGAGTCGCGCAGGACACTTCAATTTCACGGCGTTTGAGACTCGCTTACTTCAGTCCGCTGAATCCGCAACCCAGCGGCATCTCCGACTATAGCGAAGAGCTGTTGATGCATCTGCGCAACTATTTCGATATCGATCTGTTCGTCGATGGATTTGAGCCGACGAACGCGGAGATCACCAAAACCTTCGCAGTGATCGACTATCAGAAAGATGGTTCAGCGCTCGCCAAGCTCGGCGGTTACGATGCGATTCTGTATCACCTGGGGAATGATTATCGCTATCACAGCGGCCTTTATTGGACGATGCAAAAGCATCCCGGCATCGTCGTACTGCACGACTTCGCGCTGCAGGATTTCTTCCTGGGAATTGCGCGGCAAGCGGGCCGGATGAGCGTTTATTTCGATGAGCTGGAAGCCTGCCACGGAAAACGCGAACGCCAGTTCGCCGAAGAGCAGATGAATCGCGGCGCCGCACCACCGCATGAAGGCGCGCCGCTGGAATTTCCACTGAATGCGCGCATCGCTCGCTCAGCCGAAGGCGTCATCGTGCATTCAGAATGGGCGCGCGAACGAATTGCCGCCGTCGCCGCCGGCGTGCCGGTCACCGCAGTCAAACATCACATCACACAGTGGGCCACCGAGACGCCTATGCCGGAGCGCGCGCAAAACGGCAAGGTCACCATCGCTTCGTTCGGCGGCATCACGCGCGACAAAGCGATCGAGCGCGCGCTACGAGCGCTGGCTGCGCTGCGCGACGACTTCAATTTTGAGTACATGCTGGTTGGCTCGTCGGCGAACTTCCCTGACCTGCTCGATGTCATTCGCCAGCATGGTCTCGAAGATCGCGTGACGCTGACGAATTACGTTGACCTCGAAGAATTTCAGCAGCGAA
>JAJPKD010000263.1 GCA_021323895.1 Acidobacteriota bacterium
AGTTCGCAAACCTCTCCAATCTTAAAAAACAGCTTTTGGGGGATCTCAACGGAGGTTTGGCTCATCGAGTTAAAGCGAACCAGGAACGCGATGCCAAGACCGGGCCGGGTTTTTGATTGGCAACACGAACGCAGGCGCATGTTACTTGCGTCACAAGCCAGTGTCAACACTTACATTTAAGCGCCCTCACTTAAGCTACGGCATTAAAGGTTGTATCTGAACTTCCAAGCTGCGTGGTTTTCTCTGACTGGAGAATAGACGATGCGAGTAATGGTGGTTATAATCGCACGTTATCAAATCATAACTCACGTTTCAGTTCCTGGAGGTTCATTCCAAGTGTCCGCATCTGTCGTTGCTTCCTTTCGTCTAGCCAGGCGCTTCGACGAAGTCGGTTTTTCTGACATCGTAAAAGTCCGAAACCGCGTGATGGAATTGCTCGCCCGCGGAGAGACCGTGTATCGGTTCGAAGGCGGCGAGCCCTATCGCAACACGCCCGAACACATCAAGCAGGCCGTGACCTCCGCGCTGACCGAAAACAAAACTCGGTACGCGCCGTCTTCTGGCATCTCCGAATTGCGGCATGCGATCGCTTACAAGCTTCAAGAAAAGAACAACATCGACGCCTCGCATGAAGATGTCATCGTCGTGAACGGCGGCATGCAAGGCTTGTTCGCTGCGTTTCAGGCGGTAGTCAATCCTGAGGATGATGTGCTGATCTTCTCGCCCTACTGGACGCCGATCAAGGATCTCGTGGCGCAGTGTGGCGGACGTTCGGTGCTCGTGCCGACGGAAGAAGCACGAAGTGAAGGGATGCGCGAAACGCTGGTTCGTTACGCAACCGATCGGACCCGCGCGATCTATTTCAATACGCCGACGAATCCTTCGGGTGTAGTCTTCACCCGCGCAGAGGCAAAAGAAGTTGCGCACTTCGCAATCGATCGGAATCTGATCGTCATCGCCGACGAAGCTTATGAAGATATCGTGTATGAAGGCGAACACGTTTCAATCGCTTCTTTGCCCGGGATGTTTGAGCGAACCATAACCTGCTTCACGCTTTCGAAATCGTACGCGATGACCGGCTGGAGGATTGGCTACGCGGTCGCGGCCGAGCCGTGGATGACCGGCCTCGCCAAAGCCGTGCTGTATTCATCAAACGGTGTCTCGACCCCGACGCAGTGGGCCGCATTGTCCGCCTTCACAACCGAGTCGGATTTTCTCGATGCATCGCGCGCTGAATATCGCCAGCGACGCGATGTGTTGGTCGCCGGATTGAACGAACTCGGACTCACTTGCGGGCCGCCGGCTGGAGCGTTTTACGTTTTTCCAGACGTGACCAGCATCGATTCGGATAGCCGCAAGGCAGCTGAAATTCTGCTCACCAATGCGCAAGTAGCAACAGTTCCTGGCGTCGTCTTCGGCCCGCAGGGCGAGGGTCGCGTCCGCTTTTCCTTCTCGACTTCGATGGAAATGATCGAAGGCGGTCTTGAATCGATGCGCCGCAATCTGTAGGCGGCGCAATCCGAGAATCAAGAAATTCTTGCCGCGGATGAGCGCGGACTAGCACGGATAAGAAAGGTGGTGGGCTCCCAAGCAACGTTTGTGTCTTATCCGCGAAAATCTGCGTTAATCTGCGGCTTGTTGTTAGCGCTGCGCCACCCATGAACGAATTCGATTTCATCGATCAGCTTCGCCGGCAAACCCGATCCCGGAGGCACTCAGCTCGTGTAATCAAGGGCATCGGCGACGACGCGTCCGTCATCGCTGAAACCGGCGATCGCGATCTCGTCGTCACGACCGATCTGTTAGTCGAGGGTATCGACTTCATCCGCAACGCGACCCCGGCTAGGCTCCTCGGTCACAAGGCGCTCGCCGTTTCCTTGTCTGACATCGCCTCGATGGGCGCGCGCCCGTTCTGGTCGTTCGTTTCCATCGGAATGCCGCGTGAAACCTGGGACACGAAATTTAAGAACGATTTCTTCGAAGGCCTCCTTGCGCTCGCAGATCAATTCGGAGTGACGCTCGCGGGCGGCGACGTCTCGGAAACGAAAACAGGAATCGTGATCGACTCGGTGGTTCTTGGCGAAGTTGCATCGGGCGCGGCGGTGTTACGTTCAGGCGCGCGAACTGGCGATCAAGTTTTCGTCACGGGAACGCTCGGCGCCGCCGCCGCCGGAGTGAAATTGATCGAAAAGGGCGCGCGGATAAGTGGAAAGTCAGAAGTCGAGAGGCGGGAGTCAGCGCGGCCTGAGGGAGCAAGCGGGTCAGCCGACGTCAGACCTGACGACGACGCGATTCAATCGCTTCTTCTCCGTCAACTCAGCCCGTCGCCGCGTGTCGGCTGGGGCATAGTGCTTGGTGAAGAGATACTTGCGACGGCGATGATCGATCTCAGCGATGGGCTCTCGTCTGATCTGAGCCACTTGTGCAAGGAAAGTAACGTCGGGGCATTGATTGATTCAGCCTTAATTCCACTCGATGAAGATGTGAAACATCTGTGTGGCCGGCGAGCGCTCGATCCGCTTGCGTTGGCCTTGCACGGCGGCGAAGATTTCGAATTGCTGTTTACGGTCAGTCCAGAGAATATCGCGCGTCTTCCCAAACGGGTCGATGGCATCGCGATTTCGCGCATCGGCGAAATCAGGTGTGACGCTAAGACGGTGCGCATTCACGAGAAGGATCGAACTTGGGAGCTAAAGCCTGAGGGCTACAAACACTTTGATTAGTCGCTCACCTCGTCGAACACACGTTTGACTCGCCGATTTCCCTTCCCTAGACTCAGCCCAATGCTCCGCATTCACAACACGCTCTCCGGCCAGCTTGAAGAATTTCGCCCCATGGTCGCAGGCGAAGCAAAGTTCTATTACTGCGGGCCGACGGTCTGGGATTTTGGGCACATCGGAAATTTTCGCTCGACAATCGCCGCCGACATCCTGCGCCGCTATCTGAAGTTCAAAGGCCTGCGCGTGACTTCAGTGATGAATCTGACCGATGTGGACGATCGAATCATCGCGAAGGCGGCTGAAGCGGGAAAGACGATCGACGAATACACCGCGCGCTACATCGACGCTTTCTGGGAAGACTTTGATGCGCTCGGCTGCGAGCGTCCCGACGTGGCGCCGCGCGCAACGCGTCACATCGACGAGATGGCGGACATCATCGCGAAGTTGGAGCAGCGCAATCACGCTTACCGATCCGACGACTCGATTTACTATCGCATCAGCTCGTTCCCGAACTACGGCAAACTCTCCAAGATTAACTTCGCGGGAAACATCGCCGGCGGCAGCCAGCGCGTCGATACTGACAAATATGAGAAGGAAGACGCGCGCGACTTCGCCTTGTGGAAGGCGCCAGCGAGCGCTGACGAACCTGCCTGGGATTCGGTCGTGGGCCGTGGCCGGCCCGGCTGGCACATCGAATGTTCCGCGATGTCAATGAAGTACCTTGGCGAGACCTTCGATTTGCACCTCGGCGGAATCGATCTGGTTTTTCCGCACCACGAAAACGAAATCGCGCAGAGCGAAGGCGCGACCGGCAATCAGTTCGCCCGCTACTGGTTTCACTTCGAGCATTTGAAGGTCGAAGGCGAAACCATGTCGAAGTCGAAGGGCAACTACTACACGTATCGCGATCTGATCGAGAAAGGATTCACCGCCCCGGCGATTCGTTATTTTCTGCTGAGCGTGCCGCCGCGGAAGCAACTCAACTTCACGTTTGACGCGTTGCGCGGCGCGGAAAAGACTATCGCCAGTCTGCGCGACTTTCGCGCGCGCGTGCAGGAAGCGCGAACTGAAAGTGGTCGAAACGAAACGATTTCCGCGACGGTCCTGCAAGCATTGAAGGATTTCGAAGCCGGCATGGACGACGATCTGAACACGTCGGTGGCGCTCGCTGCGGTTCACGATCTGACCCGCGAAGTGAACACCGCTTTGGCAAGAGACGCTCTGCGCGCCGATGATCAGCACGAAGTGCTCGACGCGATCGCCCGATTCGACAGTGTGCTTAATGTGTTTGGGGAATCGAAGCCGCAGATACTTGACGAAGAGATTCAGAGGCTGATCGACGAGCGTCAGGAAGCGCGGCATCGACGCGACTTCAAACGCGCGGACGAAATTCGCGACGAACTCGCCGCCCGCGGGATCATTCTGGAAGACACGAAAGACGGCGTCCGCTGGAAGCGAAAATAGAGCGCACTGATCACCATGGTGTGGCCTCTGATCACGACCTGAGATGGCGACCCGACCCAACATCCGACCCCAGACTTTCTTTCGCATTCGCTACGCGGCCCTGGCGCTTGTTGTTGCCATCCTGATCGGCACGATCGGCTTCACGCTCATCGAACAATGGAGCGTCGGCGAAAGCTTGTACGTCACCGTACAGACGCTCACGACGGTTGGCTACGGGGACATTCCACCGCACAGTTCGATGGGCCGCGCTTGGGCGGTCTTTGTCATGCTGATCGGCGCCGGTGGAGTTGCGCTGGCGGTCTCGACCATAGTTCAATCTGTCGTTCAGAGTGAGTTGGTCGCGACTTTTGGTCAGCACCGGCTCACGCGCAGGATGAGCAAGATGCACGATCACTACATCATTTGTGGCTCAGGCCGCGTCGGTTCGCATTTGATTCGCGACCTCGCTGGATCGAATCAGCCGTTCGTCGTGATTGAAAATAATGCCCAGGTCGCGGCTGAGTTTAGTCAGCGCGGGATTACGGTCCTGGTTGCCGACGCGACGTTAGAGGAGACGCTGCGCGAAGTTGGCGTCGATCGAGCGCGAGGTTTGGCGGCGTGTCTCCCGAATGATGCTGACAATGTTTACGTCGTGCTGACGGCTCGCGATCTGAATCCGAATTTGCGCATCGTCGCCCGCGCCGCGGAAGAGCAAGCCGAGGCGAAGTTGCTGCGCGCCGGCGCGAATCACGTCGTCGCACCGACGATCATAGGCGGGCACCGCATCGCGGTCGCGTTGACGAAGCCGGCGGTGAGTGAATTCATGGATTCGATCACGGCGAATGAGCTTGGCCTTGGATTCGAGCAGGTTGAAGTTGATTCCGCTTCACACCTGGTTGGCCAGGAACTGCGAGCTACGCCGATTCGTTCCGAGCTGGACATCGTGATCATCAGCATTCGTCGCCAGGATGGCCAGATCATTTTCAACCCCGCGGCCGATTGCAAGATCGAAAGCGGCGACATCCTGATAGCCATCGGCCAAATGGAATCGCTGACCAGATTGAGCCAGATGGCGCGGGGGATAAGTTAGTTTCGAGTTACGAGTTTCTAGTGTCCAGTTGATTGCACGACCGAACCTAAACACGAAACTCCAAACTCGAAACTCGAAACTGATTTGAGAATCTTAGTCACAGGCGGCAGCGGTTATCTCGGCACACATGTCCGCCGGTTTTTTGATGCTGAAGATCTTTCGCGGCGATCCCATCTCGACATTCTCAATCCGCTCGACGCCGCTCGGGTTAGCGCCTACGAAGTCGTAATTCATCTCGCGGCTCATCTCAGCAAAGATCCTGCCGACGCCGAACAGTGCTTCCGGACGAATGTCGAAGGCACGTTCAATCTCCTTCAGAACGTCGAGCCTAACTCAGTCTTCATCTTCGCTTCGACAAAGGACGTTTACGGCGCGCACGCGGACAATTTTGATGAAGTGCCGGAGACGTGCGTGACGGACTATGCAAACCAATCGGCCCTGGAATGGTCGAAACTGATCGCCGAAAAGTACGTTGAGTATTACGCCGCACGGCGAAATTTTCGTTCGTGCATCTTTCGCCTTTCGACGGTTTACGCCCGACCTTCCGAGGGAAATCAATATGGTTTCGTGACGCATTACGTTGAGTCGGTGAAGCATCGTTGGCCGATCCGTTTGCCTCTGGAAGGCAAGCCCGTGCGCGACATTCTGCACGTTGACGATTTTTCGCGAGGCTGTCGCGCGTTCGTCGATTCATCGGTTGGGCATGGGTTGTACAACCTCGGCGGCGGGCGCGAGAATGCGCTGTCGCTGCGCGAAATCATCGACAAGATTGGCGAGATGATTCAAATCGAACCGGTGTTCGATCAAGCTAGTCCGCTGCCGGCGCCGGTGCCAGTGAATTACATTTCAGACTTGTCGCGGGTGCAGCACGAATTGAATTGGCAGCCTGAGATTGGGATCGAAGAGGGATTGCGGACTCTTTTGTAACGTGAACAAACTGACTGCATACGAGATCGGACGGATCGTCGTGCGATCGCCAACTTGGGTGGGCGATGCAGTAATGAGTGTGCCTGCGCTCAGAGAACTGCAGCGACTGTTGCCCGCCGCACACATCACCGTCGCTGCGCCGCCGGGAACATCAGACATCTTCACCCACGCAGATTTTGTCAATGACGTCATTGTCACTGAGCCGAAGTTTCTGCCTTCAGTTCGTCGCTTGCGAGCCGGAAAATTCGATCTCGCGTTGTTGTTTCAGAACTCGTTCAAGTCCGCGTTCGTTCCTTTTGCCGCCCGCGTTCATTTTCGAATCGGTTACGACACGGAGCGTCGCGGCCCGCTCCTGACAGCCGCGATTCCTGTACCGCCGTGGAAGAACGAGCGGCACGAGAGCTTCTACTACCTGAATCTCGTCGCCGAGCTGGAGCGGCTGGTTTTCGGATCGGACAAGATTGCTAACGCTGAGCCGCGTTTCGACCTTTCGGTTTCCGACGCTCGCAAGGAGCAAGCGCGACAGTTCCTGCGCGACAACGGGCTGCCTGCCGATAAGCCGCTCGCGATTCTCTGCCCAGGTTCGGTGAACAGTCGGGCCAAGCGGTGGCCGGCCGAGCGTTATGCCGAGTTGTCGGATCGTTTGATCGAGGCGGGAATGAACGTGGCGCTAATTGGATCGCCCGCGGAACTGGAAGTCTCGCAGCAGGTCATTGCTCACACCAAACTAAGACCGACGCTGCTGACGGGCAAGACATCGGTCGCGGAAGCAGTCGCTTTGATTAGCGTCGCGGATTTGCTGATAACGAACGATACTGGGCCGGCTCATATCGGGGCGGCGCTAGGCACGCCCACACTGGTTATCTTTGGACCGACGAATCCGCTGACCACGTATCCGTTTTCGCCGAACGCGAAGATGATTCGCGAGCCACCCGACTGCGCGCCGTGCATGCTGCGCGATTGCCCAATCGACCACCGATGCATGACCGCGATCAGCCCTGCCCAGGTCTTCGCGGAGGCAACGTCGCTGGTCCAACGGCGCTCGGTACAAATATCTGGATAGAATTGCGAAATACCGTGACCGCTCGCCGTCGCCATCAACCGAACGTATGGTACGATCGGCGCACGACAGGCGATCTCTTCAGCCGATTCGTTCCGCGAATGCGAATTCTCATTGTAAAACTAGGCAGCATTGGCGATGTCGTGCACACTCTGCCGTCGCTGGCGGCAATCCGCCGGGCGCTGCCGGATGCAGAAATTTCCTGGGTCGTCGAACGGCGTGCCTCTGAAATTTTGCGGGACAACCCGTTATTGGATCGCCTCATCGTAATCGACACGAAGGCCCTGAGGCGCGGGCTGATGTCTGGGGAGACGCTGCGGGCACCGCGCCAGCAGTTACGTCTGCTACGCGCCTCGGCCTTCGATCTCGCCTTAG
>JAJPKD010000123.1 GCA_021323895.1 Acidobacteriota bacterium
TCGTCACCCATCCAGCCATCGACCATCGGATTCATCGGCACCGAAACCTTCAACGCCGGATGCGGATTCACGAGAGCCATCAGCGGCAAAAACCCATCGTAAGAAATTCCGAGAATCCCAACCTTGCCGTTACTCTCCTTAACGTTCTTCACCAGCCAATCAATCGTGTCGTAGGTGTCGGTCGCGTGATCGACCTTCGTCGGATTCAGCGGCCCACGTAGCGGCCGGTTCATCACATAGTCGCCTTCCGAACCGTATTTGCCGCGCACATCCTGCACGACGCGGATGTATCCACCTTCGATGATGACTTCGAGTGCGTTGTCATAACCGTTGAGAATTGGCCCCAGATGCGAACTCGCGGCATGACTCGTCAGTTCCGTCGCGTTATAAGGCGTGCGCGTCAGGAGCATCGGTGCCTTCTTCTTAGATTCGATCACACTCTTCGGCACGATGATGACGGTGTGGAGCTTGACGCCGTCCCGCATCGGAATCATCACGTCCCGCCGCTCGTATTCAAGCCCGTAGTTGGTCGGCTTGAATTCCTGCGGAGCTTCACTTGGTAGAGTTTGGGAGCGTACAAATGAATGCGGCCCAAGCAGAATTGAAACGGCGGTGATCAAGACGAACGTAAATCGGTGAAGAGCAAGCATGTTTGGATTCCTTTGAATAATGAATGAGATCGACTGCGCGAATGTTATAGCCGAAGATGAGATAGAAATGAAATTGATTCTGAGCGATCGTTGAATTGTGCCGTCGGCCGTTGGGACGGATGACAGCCGGCGCGGGCACCTGCTGGCAATCTGACGATTACAACAACAGCACATCGACCCGATGCGCGTGCACCATCTGCTCGCAGGGTGACCAGGCGAAGACGGTGAAGCGACCATCGCGCGAGGCGACCAGGCCGACGCAGTCTTTCTGATCCTGAATGAATTGCGCGGTGGAAAGATGGCGCGTGCCTCCGTGTTGCACCGGGTGCGCTACCTCTGCGCGGTCGCCAATGATCGGTTCGGTGATCATCATCTGCTCGACCGGTGCGCGTTGCGCCGCCCTGATGATCTTCGCTCCGAAAGCGAGAACTTCATGTGCGCTATTAATCACGGTCGCGCCATCGACGGCGGTAAGGCCGGCTACCACATCGACGGCATTACGGATGGCAGCTTCCCATTCGTTCTCGCCGGCGCGCTCTGAGCCTTCGCTTATCAGGTCGGCGAGCCTGGCAAACGGCGGCACCACCGAATAGAGAATGGGATGCACAATCGATTCGCGCCAATGCTCAGTGCCTTCGGGCACTACCAACAACGTGCCACCTTGACCGTGGGCGCGCATCGACGCAGCCAACTGCACCCACACATTAATCTGAGGCTGCAAGTCTTCACGACCGGTGAATGGACGCAGCGACTGCAAAAGATCGGGGCAGTCGGGCAGACTCTGCCCCAACTCGTCAATGATCTTCACCTGCTCGCCTTTAAGGACGGCGACGTTGGCGAACTTGCCGAAGCCGGCGGCGCGCCGGTGCTTGATCACGAGCAGACCCGGCTCGATATCTTCGATCACGAAACCCAGACTCGGAACTTTGCGCGTAGCGCCCCAAATAAATAGTTCTTCGCCGGTGCCGTTGCGCTCGCTCCAGACACCGAGATGAATTCCCGGTCGTTCAACTGCCGGCGCGAGTTTGGTCAATGTCGCTGTGGTGAGCGGCAATCGTTGTTCGAAAATCAGTGGCTGTCGCGCTTCTTCGGGCGGCAGAAAGGCCAGCGAGATTTTTGGAAAGCGGCCTTCCTCTGGTCGGAAACTTGCCCAGAAGGCTGAATCGATCATCGTCTCGATGGCTTGCGCGGAAGGTGTCTGGGCCAGACCGCGCTCTCCCCGCGCCCGCGCATCAGCAAGGTGCTCGGCAAAGTGCGTTTCGATCGTTTGAGCTACGGCATGCGCCGCACGATAAGTCGCGGGGACGGTCATAGTCGGATTCTATGCGGAGATGACGCGGATGCGAAACGCGGAGCCTGTAAACTTAGTCGATGGGCGTCTGACTTTCCTCACGTGCGCGTTAATTGCCGGTACTTAATGCGATGCGGCACTTCGGCTTCGGCGCCAAGGCGGGCTTTGCGATCTTCTTCGTAGTCAGAGTAGTTCCCTTCGAACCACACCACCTTGCTGTCACCTTCGAACGCCAGCATGTGCGTGGCGATGCGATCGAGGAACCATCGATCGTGTGAGATTACCACCGCGCACCCCGCGAAGTTTTCCAACGCTTCTTCCAAAGCGCGCAACGTGTTCACGTCGAGATCGTTTGTCGGCTCGTCGAGCAGCAGAACATTCGCGCCTTCTTTCAGCATCTTCGCCAGATGCACGCGATTGCGTTCACCGCCGGAGAGCATGGAGACTTTCTTCTGCTGATCGGAACCGGAAAAATTGAATCGTCCGACATACGCGCGTGAATTCACTTCGCGGTTCCCCAACTTTATCGTGTCATCGCCGCCGGAGATTTCTTCCCAAATGGATTTGTTTGGATCGAGCGTGCGGCTTTGATCGACATAAGCGAGTTGTACCGTCTCGCCAATCCTGATCGTGCCGCTGTCCGGCTCTTCCTGTTTCGTGATCATGCGAAACAGCGTTGTCTTCCCTGCTCCGTTCGGGCCAATCACACCGACGATGCCGCCCGGCGGCAGCTTGAAAGTCACGTCTTCAATTAGAAGCTTGTCACCGTACGCCTTGTTGACCGTATCGGCTTCGATCACGACATCCCCGAGACGCGACCCCGGCGGAATTGGAATCTCTAAATCTTCGCGTCGCTTCTCAGACTGCTTGTCAAGCAACTGTTCGTAAGCGTTGATGCGCGCTTTGCCCTTCGCGCGGCGCGCTTTCGGCGACATGCGAATCCATTCCAGCTCGCGCTGAAGGGTCTTCTGCCGCTCGCTCTCAGATTTCTCTTCGCGTCGCAGACGTTCCTGCTTCTGCTCCAGCCAGCTTGAATAATTTCCTTTCCACGGTATGCCTTCCCCGCGATCCAACTCCAAAATCCAGCCGGCGACGTTATCGAGAAAATATCGATCGTGCGTCACCGCGATGATCGTGCCGGCATAACTCTGCAGATGATGTTCGAGCCACGCGACCGATTCCGCATCGAGCTGATTCGTCGGTTCGTCGAGCAGCAGAATGTCGGGCTTTTGCAGGAGCAGGCGACACAACGCAACGCGGCGTCGCTCGCCACCCGACAAAATCTTCACCGGTGTCTCAGGCGGCGGACAGCGCAGCGCATCCATCGCCATCTCCAGCCGCGAATCCAAGTCCCAGGCGTCGAGATGATCGAGTTTCTCCTGCACTTCTCCCTGACGCGCTAACAATTTCTCCATCTCATCGTCCGACATTTCTTCGCCGAACTTCGCGTTAATCTCTTCGAATTCTTTCAGCAGCTCGACAGTTTCCTTGACGGCTTCTTCGACAACTTCACGCACCGTGCGACTGTCGTCGATGAGCGGTTCCTGTTCGAGATATCCGACGGTGTAACCCGGCGAGATGACGGTTTCGCCGTTGAACTCTTTATCGACGCCGGCGAGGATGCGCAGCAGCGAAGACTTGCCCGAGCCGTTAAGGCCGATGACACCGATTTTCGCGCCATAGAAATAAGAGAGATAGATGTCTTTCAGTACCGGCTTCTTGTCATAGAACTTGCTGACGCCGACCATCGAGTAGATGACTTTGTTTTCCGTGGACATAAGGTTTTGTCAGGAGATCATTCCCTTGTGCGTGCTGTCTAAATTAGATCGCGCCATCGCCGCGGATCGCGACGCAAGTCCATCACGGCAGTGACCAGAATCTCGTCTGCTCGAATTTGATAAAGCAGACCGAAAGGAAACCGATGAGTTCGGCACCGCCGCGTTCTTGTGGACACCGGATGCCATGCGCGAGGAAACCGCAAAACTCGATCAAGAGCCGCATCAATCTCGTCCAGAAAACGTGAGCCGAGCCCTGGCTCCTCGCCTTCGTAATAAAGTGTTGCTTCTTTTAACTCAGCAAGCGCTGCGGAAGTAAATCTATATCTCGTCATTTCGTGAGAGACGAACGAAGCTCTGCAATCGCGGTGGGACCATCAACAGCCGGCAAGTCGCCACTTTCAAAAGCATCGATGCGATCCTCCGATTCAGCGACCCACCTTGATTCGATTTCCTTAATCCGACCCTCGTCAAGACTTTCCCAAAGCACGTCGATCAATGCAGCTCGTTCCGCGGGTTCGAGCTTTTCAATTTCACTTTGAATAGATGCAAGGCTCATGCAAGCGATCATCAGTCCAGATAACCTGTAAGTCAAGATTGATTGCTTCAATCGCGGCACTACCTCCGCTTGAACTTTTGGGCGCTTCCGACTAAAACCATACTCGCAAGCTGGACTTCATTTCACCAATCACATCCGGAGAACACCGTGAAGAGAATCACCCCTGCGCTGATTTCGATCCTTTTAATCATTTCCGTTGCGCCGATCGCCAAATCGCAAAAACTTTCGCCTGAGGAACAACGCATCGTCAACTATATCGATGCGCACAAAGACGAAGCCATCGCGTTGCTCGAACGCGTCGTAAACATTGAGAGCGCGACGCAGAACACGGCAGGCGTGAAGCAGGTCGGCCAGGCTTTCAAAAGTGAGTTCGAAAAGATCGGTCTCACTGCGCGTTGGATCGATATGCCGCCTGAGATGAATCGCGGCGGTCATCTGCTGGCAGAAAACGCAAACGCGAACGCGCGCGGCAAACGGATTCTCTTGCTTGGCCACATCGACACCGTTCTGCAAGGTGAACATTGGCGACGTGCCGGAAAGATCGCATTCGGCGCCGGCACCTCCGACATGAAGGGCGGCGACGTGGTGCTGCTGTATGCGCTCAAGGCTCTGGCAGATGCCGGCGTTTTGAAAGACTTGCACATCATCGTGATGTTGACTGGTGACGAAGAAGCTGCCGGTCGGCCAGTCGAGATTAGTCGCGGCGATATGATCGCAGCCGCGAAACGAAGCGATCTCGCGCTGAGCTTTGAAGGCGCGCGTGGCAACGATGCCACGGTCGGTCGGCGCGGCAGTAGCTCATGGACTTTAGAAGTCAACGGCAAGACTGGACACTCTTCCCAAATCTTCAAACAACAGATGGGAGCGGGCGCGATTCTCGAAGCGTCACGCATCCTCGACAAGTTTTATGAAGAGTTTCACGCGAGCAAGACCGTAACTTTCAATCCCAGCCTGTTTGTCGGCGGCACCGAAGCGACGGTGACCGGCAGCGGCGGCAACGCGACCGGCAAGACGAATGTCGTTCCGGCGAAGGTCATCGTGCGTGGCGATCTGCGCTTCGCGAACGAAGCTGAAAAGGAAGCAGCCCGCGCGAAGATGCGCGCGATTGTCGCAGCGAATCTCCCGCAGACTTCGGCGAAGATCACTTTCGAAGACGGCATTCCGGCGATGGCGCCGACGGAAGCGAACTACGCGATTCTGAATCAGCTCAGTCAGGTAAGCGAAGATTTGGGTTTAGGCAAAGTCGGCACGGTTGATCCGGCGGATCGCGGCGCGGGCGATATCGCGTACGTTTCGAATTTGATTCCCGGCTTGGATGGTTTGGGCGCGGATGGCGGCGGTGCGCACGCGCCGGGCGAGTCAGTCAATCTGGAATCGAGGCCGGCACTCACGAAACGCGCCGCAATTCTGATTTATCGTCTGGCGCGTCAGTAAAGTAACGCGAGACAAACCAAGAGATCTCACTTCATCGTCAACCGATAGTCGGTCACGTTCTGGCAGGGTTTGAATTCGATTTGAAGTTTGGCAGCTTCCCCGTCGCGGCGCAGCTTTGCGCGCAATTCAGTTTCATCGGGCAGGCGCAGCTTCGACATCATGTTTGAATCGCTCTCACCGCCGGCTTGCGCGAGTACCGAGTATCGCCCGGGCGGAAGATTCGTGAAATTGAAAGTTCCATCCTCGGCACTAAGCACGACGAAGTAGCGCAGAATATCTTCAGCCTTATCGGGTTCCGCGGGCACCAGATAGACGAACACGCGTGACGACGGCTTCTTGCCTTCACCGGCGTCGAGTTGGCCACGTAACGACGACGCGCCTTCGGCAAAAGTGATCGTCAATCCGGACAATTGATCGCCCGCGCGCACGTTCGTCCAATTGCGCGCCGCATCGCGAGGCCGATCGGGCGCGGTCGCATTCGGTGAAG
The DNA here is from genome assembly GCA_021323895.1 of Acidobacteriota bacterium. Taxonomy (GTDB): domain Bacteria; phylum Acidobacteriota; class Blastocatellia; order Pyrinomonadales; family Pyrinomonadaceae; genus UBA11740. Next base: position 6,197 of record JAJPKD010000123.1, read on the forward strand.
CTGCCGTTGCGCCGGTGGGCCACGAGATGGATTTCAAGTACCAGTACTTGGCCAACGGGCGGACGTTGAATCGATATTTTCCGGAAGCAAGATTGCGCAGCGAAAACTTTCCGTCTTTGTCCGGCACTGTTGGCGAGCCTATCGAGTACAGGAACGATGGCTGATCTTTCGGCGTAGTCTTCTCGTCATGCCACGGACCGATCACCGTCTCGCCGAGGTTCGGCCGTCGTTTCCCCGCGCATTCGGGCAACTTCGAATCTTCCAGCACCAGCGTGCCGGCGATCGAAGCCAGCGGCTTCGCGAGCAACTCCAGGCCGCCCACATCCGCGCCCCGCACCTGCACACGTCGCGGCTCTGAAATGATCCAATTGCCGGTCGAGAACTGCTGCGCCACGATGTTGTATTCACCGTCGGCAACGCCCGAGATGGCAAAACCACGCGCGCCCGGTGCCTGAAAGAAACTGTAATTGACTTGCGCGCTGCCGCTGAGAATTGAAGTCAGCGTCAAACTAAATCCGTTCGGTTGTGCGTTCGCTAAGGTGGTGCCGGCGACTCCGCTGACTGTGTGACCGGGTTCCTCGCGATAACGAATGTCTACGTTGGCGGCCTCTTCACCGCTGCTGACGGTGACTTCGGTGGCTGCGTCGCGCGGAGAGGAAGGAGCATAAGTCGGCACATCGCCACCGTAGGGATCAACGCCATAACCGCTCGCGTTTCCAATGCCTCCAGCCGATACGATGTAAGTCCCGGGCGCCAATCCGTAGATTCGATAGATGCCGCGATCATCGGTTGAACGCGCGCGCATCGGAATGCCGTAACGCGGCGGCTGGCCTTTGCTGTCGCGCACCATGTAAGCGCGGACGGTGATCGAGACCACCGGATCTCCGTTAGCGCGCTTGACGCTGCCGGTGATCACGCCGCCCTTGATCAATTCAATCGTCGCCGTCTCGCCAAGCCGATAGAAGCCAATCGGCGTCGCGTCAGGATCGCGCGGCGCCGCAATGTAGGTCGGCAGGGCCGCGCTAACAATGTACGCCATCGGATCGAGGCCTTCGACTTTGAAATTGCCTTCGCTGTCGGTCGTCGTGGTTCCGCCGCGCGGAGTGATTCCATAGCTGCGCACGCTGACCGCCGCATTCGCGAGCGGCTGCCCATTCTGATCGACTACGCGTCCGGTGATAGATCCCTTCGCAGTTTCGTTGTTGGTTTCTTCAGTTTGGGTCTGCGCTGAAGTAACACAAACAACGGTGCATAGCAGCAACGCAGCGCTCAAAAGCTGGAGCAGAGTCTTCATGAGTCTATGGAATCGGCGGGGCGTTGGGATCGATCGTGAGGGTGACTTCGGCAGTTCCTCCTTCAACCACGTTCACGATTTGCTTGACTGACATCGCCGGTCGTCGGCGTTGCTGCTGCCAATCCGGCGAATAAGCCATCGCGCGCAATTCGTAACTGCCCGCAGCCAGTCCTTCGATCAGAAAACGACCGCGCGCATCGACTTCGGCGCCGCGCGAAAGCGCCATCTGGTCGCCGGCTTTCGTCACCTGCACAACCATGCGGCCGCCAGGGGGCAACGGCCCGTTCTCAACGCGCACCGTTCCGCGAATGATGCCGCTGCTAAAGGTCATCACCAGTCGCACGCCACTGATATGTTCACCGTTCGCGACTTGAATTCCGTTTGTCTGCACAACGCCCTCGCGCTCGATACGCGATAGTGTGAATTTCCCGCCACCCATACCAGTCTCGACATTGAAGTTCACAATACCGGCGCCCAATCCTCCAAGAAAGAAAGTTCTGTCGGGTTTGATTAGCGTTGAGCGGCTCCAAGTGATCCCAGCGTTTCCCTCAGCCCGGCCGTAAGCCATGATCCACATTTGCGACGTCATTGGGGCCGAGTTGTCCTTACCGCCTTCGAAGACAACCGTGCCGGCCATGGTTGCGACTCTCATTGTTTTGATGACCAGGCCACTCACATCCTGGTCGATCACGTCGAATCTCAACGGCGCCTCAGCCCGCACGTCAGAGTCTTCGGGCGGATAAATGTTCACGTCGTATTTCCCTGCGCGAACATTCGTTAGCTTGAACTGGCCCTGAGCATCTGATCGCACGTTGAGATACTCACTTGATCCGCGCGTGCTGTTAGCGTCAAGGACTTCAATCCGCGTCAGTTGGATAAAGACGTTTGCGACGGGAGCACCGCTGTCCGCATCGACAACTCGACCCGCCACTGAAAAGCCCGAAGGAGTGTCGCTTACCGTGATATCGATCTTGGTTGCTTCCGATCCTTGCGTGACTTCGACGATACCGGCTTTCGCGGGATCGGTGACGTCTGGATAGAAGGTCTGCACAGCTATTCGTCGCCGGCTCCCGGGATTGAACCGCGGATCGCCAACCGTGACTTTGTATTTCCCCGCCGGCAAGCCGAAGATGCGGTAAATGCCGCGATCGTCTGTGCTCATTCCGGCCAGAGAAAACGAGCGGCGTTGATTGATATCCGCGGGCAACAAAGTCACCCGCTCTTCGATCAGTGGATGACCTGTCGAATCAACTACTTTTCCAGTTATGACTCCGCCCGGAACGAGATCGAAGTTGATGTCATCGATCGTTTCACCTTCACCGACGATTACCGATTGTCCCTGGGGGCCGATGGTCGCTTCAGTCATTACCAGCGTCGGGGCGACCGGAGCCACCACGTAGCTACCCCCTGCAACTTTGGTAATGCGATAGACGCCTTCCTGGTCGGTCTTGGCTTTGTAGGTTGACGAGAATTCCTCGGGACGGCTCAAACGCATTCCCACCACGATTCCAGAGGCAGGTTTGCCTTTGATCGTCACTTTCCCGGTAACCGCTGCGGTGTTTTCGGATTTGGTTTGCGCATAGCCGTCATGCGCCAGACAAAGCATAACGAGGGAAATCGCCAGAACAATTGCGTGAGACGGGAGCTTCATAACACTCAGCGGGCGAAGGCGCGGTCATGATACTTAAGTTCGATTCGTTTGTCTCGCCTTTTTGGCGATTGAAACTCCCCGAAAAATTTGAGGTCGTTCGGGAGAATCATCGCGCCGGGTTACTTCGGTCTGGCTCGCTTCGCAGCACGCTTCTTAGTGCCCGTTCGCCGAACGCGTTCTTTTGATGACACACGAGTCCGAGTCTTTTCCCCTGGCTTGCCCAAGACCCGTTTCTTGGCGACGCGTGGCGGGCGCACGTTGGTCTTCGATTTTTGCTTCCTCGGAACTCGCCTTGTCTTTTTTTTGGCCACAGACCGCGCGATGCTCGCGATTTCGTCCGCAACCTGAGTTAAGACAAATTCGATCTTCTTACCATAATCAGAAATTGGCCTGGCACCAACCGGTCTAATCTGCAATTCCTTGAGCCAGTTAACCTGTCTCCACGGACAAAACCTCACGAGGAGCGGGTAAATCGTCATGCCTTCTTGCTCGTGTCGTCTGAAGATCTCAGGAATTTCATTTTTCTTGATGAAGTCAGAGTTAAGGAAATCGACCGAGATCAAAAGAAGCGCAACTCGCGCCCGTCGCATGGCGCGATCGATTTTGTTTAGCCACTTTTGACCAGGACCTATCTTGCTGTCGTCCCAAACAGTGATGAGATCTGAGACCACACCGAGATGCGAAACGACTTTGACTCGCCACTTGTCATCTCTGCTGGCGTAACTGATGAAGACTTGGGTTCGGGCCATGATTGACTGTGGTGTCGAAGTTTTCTCGAGCCGGGAGCGCCAAGCAATTCGGGTCTCTCGACTCACCAGACGTGTCGTATGGCCCGCCTTTTATCACGGTTAAGCCTGACCTGTCGAGATTTTTGCAGTGCGTTGTTCGGTAAGTTAGCTCAGCCGCCGATGATCGACCATCAGGCATCGATCCTGGACGACTTTGATTCCGGCCTGCGCTAGTTGTTCGGCGACTTCGTCGTGGTAGATGCCGAGTTGCAGCCAGACTGATTTGGGCTTCTTCGCGAGGATATCATCGACGTGCGGCGGGATGTCTTGCGCCCGGCGAAAAACGTTGACCATGTCAACATCATCCGGAACGTCGATCAGTCTTCGATAAACCTTCTCGCCGAGAATTTCCGTCACGTCCGGGTAGTAAACCGGTACCGGAATGATCTTGAATCACGCATTCTGCATGTACTTGGGAACGTAGAACGCGGGTTGGTCTGATTGTGCTTCAGTCTTGATGCCGAGCACGGCAATCGTTTTTGTTTGTGCGAGCAGTTCGCGAATTTGGGCTGCGTCGTTGATGAGATTGTCACGCCAATTTTCAGACATGATAATTGCAGATTAACGCGGGTGGTCGCGGATACAAAATGAGCACGAATCTGCGGGCAGAAGTCTTTCTAACTTCTATCCGTTTAATCGGTCGTCATCCGCGGCAAATTTCTTCTCGCTAAGGTCTGGTCGCTGAAGCAGTCCGCGGATTCTTTCGATTGAAGTCGGCAATAAACGCTTCCGTCACTTCGACGGTTGGCAACGCAGTCAGGATCGCCGGCAACATCTTGCTGAGATCGAGCGTCATCGTGATGCCATGCTGCGCAGCGAATTCATCCAGGGCCTTGCCGATTTGTTGAGAGACCGGCCCCGTCACCTCCTGGTATCGTTTGCCGTAATCCTCGTCGTACCGCTGCTTCTTGGTTTCGAAATCCTGCTGCAATCGCGTGCCTTCGTCCTGTTTGGCTTGAATGGCTTTTTGATCGATGGGAATCGCTTGACGCAGCTTGCGAATGTCCTCAACCAGAGTGGTCAGCCGTGTCTGCATAGTTTGCAGCTCCTGCGCGCGCGCGCGAAATTCGTTCTGCACGACTTTGATCGCATCGACGAGTCGAAAGATTCCCGCCTTCTCATCTGCGAAAACTTCTGTGTCAATCACGGCAATCTTGCTGGATGGAACGTTGACCGGGAGATTTGGCGTCGGCTGCGGCGTGGCCGGACGTGCCGGCGTGGGTGTTGGCGTCGGACGAGGTTGGGCGCAGATCGAAAGCGATGTTGCGAACACGATCGCAAGCAGAAATAAGAGTCGTTTAGTCATAGTTGTCTCGTAAGAATGAAAGAGTTCGGGGTGTCGTTAATTGTGATGAGAATACCGGGGCAGCGGTTTCGTTGCCTCAAAAATTCACGCCTGCCGCAGCCAGAATCGCCAGCACCACCGCTATGATCGCTTCACCGGCGATCAATCCGGAAGCAAGTGGAACGCGATACTTGCCCTCGCTTTCGGGATGAGCCTTCGCCCAAATTAATTGTGCGACGCCGCCGATGATGAACGTTAAGAGCACCGCAGCCGTGATTAGCATGCCGATGCCCATGGCTGATGGCGACGGAACGTAGTCACCCAACTTTTTGTTTTCAGCGAGCAGCGTCAGCAGAATCCCGACGGCGATGCCGATGATCAATCCGACCAGACATCCGGGCGGCAAAGCGCTGAATCCTTTCGTTAGCAACTCAGCAAAGCTGGCCCACTTCACACTGATGGGCGAAGACAAGCCCTGTGCGCCGATGCCGAATTTGTTTCGCAGTATCGGGTAAACAATCGCGGTCGCAAATGATCCAACCGGCGCGGCAATGAGTTGCGCGATCGTCAGGCTGCGCGGATTCGATTTCAGCAGTTGACCGGCTTTGAAATCCTGCATCAACGCTTCTGAAGTGACGGCCACCGTTCCAGTCAAACCGCTCGAAGACATATTCACCGGCACATTGCCGGGGGAGATGAACGCAAAAATCGCCTGCATCATGTTCGACATCGCGCTGATCGGACCCCAGTTCGTTTCGCCCAGCACGCGCAGACCGACAAGCATCAGCGGCAAAGAAAGAATGATCGCGATGAAAGAAAGATAAACTGGAATACCCATGCTGAAATATTGAATGAGGCAAATCACAATCGTCATGAAGATCGATCCGATCACAACGTATTGCATGGGAAAGTCATTGCTCACTCCTTTGCTGCCCCGCAGCCCGCGGAATGTCTTCACGATCAAATTCCACTTCAGCACGAGCGACGTCAGGCCGCCCGCCACCATCAAGCCCGTCGCCGGCCACATCACCCAACGCAGCGTCGCGGGATACGTCAGCGCCGTGATCATGCCGTGCGAGAACAAATAGCGCGGCAAGATGAACCAACTGATCGCCGTGCCGATGGCCATCGCCAGGCAAATGCGAAAGCCGACCAGCAAACCTGAGCCGAAACTCAACAAGCTGATGTTGAAGCCGATATTCATCGGCGCTTGCCCGGGAATGAACCAGGTATCGCGAATCTTTTTCCAGTAAGTAGTCAGCAGCATCAGCAGACCGGACGCGATTGTGCCGACGCTGAGCGCGATCAGCGGCGCGCGCGACAAACCTGACTCGCGCCCTTCGTGCAGCACCTTGATCGTTTCGCCGGCGGCCAAACCATCAGCGTAAGTCAGGTTCTCTTCATCGATGTAGTGACGACGCATCGGCACGGCCAGCAAAATCCCGAGCAAGCTCGCGCTGCACAGCCACAGAAAAATTTGCAATGTGTTGAGGTAGATCGGCGGATTGAGCACGCCTTTCGCATTCAGCATGTCGAATGCGGCCAGCAACACTGCCATGAATGCGGTCTGGCCGGCGCTGGTGCCCATCGTCTGCACGATGTTGTTTTCGCGCGCGTTCGTGTCCGCCAGTCGCAGTGCAAACACCAGCGGCACAAGCGTCATGAACCCGAGGAACGCCGAAACGACGGATAGGTTTGGGCCAAAGCCGAGCTTCAGCACGCAGTACGGATACGCGCTGCCGATGATCATCGCGACGATCAATCCGATGATGATTGATCGAGCAGTAAGTTCAGGTTCGCCCGCTCTTGCCACTTTCGATTCTGGCATTGCCGTTCTCCAGTCTATTGCCGGTGCGTTTATGAATTACGCCGCCTTTATATCAGCAGGTTCTCACAGTAGCAACGACGCCGATCACACGGCGGTCGATGTTTGCCTCTCCGATTTGTTATTGTGTCCGGCATGACGGGTGAATCCAGAGTCGCCATCTTTGCCGCCATCGTCGCCAACCTCGCCATCGCCGTGACGAAATTTACCGCGGCTTTCTTTTCGGGAAGCTCGGCGATGCTGTCGGAAGGAATTCACTCGCTGGTTGATACCGGCAACGGCGCGCTGCTCCTGCTCGGTTTCCGTCGCAGTCAACGGCCGGCCGATCCGCAGCATCCGTTCGGACACGGCAAGGAACTTTACTTCTGGTCTTTGATTGTCGCGATTCTGATCTTCGCACTCGGCGGTGGCATGTCGGTTTATGAAGGCGTCACGCATCTCCGTCACCCGAAGCTCAGCGATCCGACTTGGAATTATGTCGTGCTGGGTATCGCTTTTGTTTTTGAAAGCATTTCCTCGGTGCTGGCCTTCAAAGCATTTCGCAAAGAGATGCGCGGCCAGGGAATCTTCAAGACAATTCAGGCGAGCAAGGATCCAACTTCCTTCACGGTGCTATTCGAAGATACCGCTGCGCTGCTCGGATTGATTGTGGCGTTCCTTGGAATTTGGCTGGGGCATTTGCTGAATAATCCGTATCTGGACGGCGTGGCTTCGATTGTGATTGGCCTGATTCTGGCGTCGGTGGCCGCGCTGTTGGCGTACGAAACCAAGGGCTTGCTGATTGGAGAGTCAGTTGATCCGGAAACACTCGCTGAGATTCGTTCAATTGCCGCAGCCGACGAGACTGTCGAAGAAGTCCGCAAGTCTCTGACGATGCACTTCGGTCCGCAGGAAGTTTTGTTGACGCTGGATATTCAGTTCAAGCAGGATTTGACGGCGCAGCAGATCACTGATGCCATTAATCGCGTCGAGGCAAACCTGCGCGCGCGTTATCCGCAGATTCGCCACCTCTATATCGAAGCGAAGTCTTTCCCTTAATAACTGTAGGTACGCACGCCTCTGGCGTGCTGATTTCAAGTGCCTGATGATCGTCCTACGTCCAGCACGCCAGAGACGTGCGTACCCAGACGCGTTCTCACCAAGCGAGCGCATCTCTTCCGCGCCGCGGATCAGCGCCGCCTGAAATCACTCCAGACTTTGTGTCGTACATGATCACCGTTGGTGAAGAGCCTGTGGCCCAAGGGCCTTGCGCTTTGACTTTGTGCCCGCGCACCGCGAGTTGACCGAACACGTCCGCGGAAAATCGACCTTCGAGATTCAACACGCCAGCGAGGAATTCATGATTGTCGAATGAACTGACGTAGTGCTGCGTATCAAAGAGGGGAGCTTCGACGGCTTCCTGAGGATTCATACCGAACTCGATGATGTTCAGCAGCACCTGTAGCAGCGCTTGATCCTGATTGTCACCGCCGGGCGTAGAGAGGATCATGAATGGCTGCCCGTCTTTGAGCACGAGCGTTGGCGTGAGCGTGATCCGCGGCCGTTTACCCGGCGCAACCACATTCGGACTGTTTGGATCAGTAAGAGCTGATTGCAGACGCTGACCCATCAGCACGCCGGTGTCGCCGGCGACGACTGCGGGCAGCCATGCGCCGCTCGGCGTTGCACTGAACATGTTGCCGTCTTTGTCGATCACGTTCACGCAAGTCGTGTCGTTCGCCTTCAGAATTTCCGGTAACGGCCGAGCGCCGTAAGCGACAGGCCTGAGGCCGGCGAGTAGCGGCTTCATATTCGCGGGATCGCCCGGCCGCTGATCAAGTGAAGCACGCTTGTCGTCGTTCAGGTTGCGGCGCATTGCCGCGTAATTCTTCGACAAAAGCTGTTCGGTCGGAATCTTGACGAAGTTCGGATCGCCATAGAAGCGGTCGCGATCAGCGAAGCCGAGCTTCAACGCTTCAGTCACCGTGTGCACATACTCGGGCGAGTTCTGGCCCATCTTCTTCAGGTCATAGCCTTCGAGCACGTTCAGCGTTTCGAGCATCATCGGGCCCTGCGCCCAGAAACCCGTCTTGTAGATTTCGTAACCGCGGTAATTCGTTTTCGTGGGCGCGCCCACCATCGCATGCCAGTTCGCTAGCTCAGACGCAGCCAGCAAACCGCCGTGCGTTTGCATGAAATCGCCAATGCGCTTGGCAATCGCACCTTTGTAAAAGTAATCACGCGCGGCGATTAGCGCCGCATGCCGGCCACGTCGGGCGTTCTGCTTTTCGACTGCCACGATCGATCGCAAAGTGCGCGCGAGGTCAGCCTGCACGAATACATCACCGACTTTCGGCGCCTGGCCGTTAGGAAGAAAGATTCGCTTCGCCTCCGGCCATCGCGAGAAGATTTGCGCTCGCGTGGTGATGTAGTTCACGCGCAATTCATCGATGGGAAATCCGTCGGCGAGTTCGATCGCCGGCTGCATGACTTCGGAGAGCGACTTTGTTCCGAATCGATCAAGTGCGGTGACGCACGCATCCAGCACTGCCGGTACGGTCGCCGCCAGCGGCCCCGTCGAGGGAATCAATCCTGGTTTGGCGTCGGGATAGGTTGTGCCTTCGGTTTCTGCTCGGCGAGTCGCCGATGAATCAGGTGCGGTGGGAATGTTTTCCGCGGAACTTTGAAACTTCTTACGATTAGCTTTGAATTCTTCGATCTCTCGTGCTCGATTAACGAAGAATTCGCGCGTGGCTTTGGCCGGCGCCGTGCCCATTCCTTCGATCACTGAAACGTCTCGGCCCTTCAGCTTGATAAGAATCGGCACCTCACCGCCAAACGAAAAATGCGAGAACTCAATGACCGAAGCCGCGAGAATCGTCGCCACGCCCGCATCGACGGCATTGCCTCCGTGCTGGAGGATTCGCATGCCGGCTTCGACTGACAGCGGCTGTCCGCCGGCGACGACGCCGCGTCGCCCACGCACCACGGGCCGAAACGTGTCCGCGCTGGACAAGCTTACGTTCGACCAAAGCAGAGTGGCGGCTATCAGGAAAAGAACCAGCCCGCGGGCAAATCTTCTGTTCATAGGCGTTGCCTCCAAGAAATTGCTCATCTTTTTATGCTTGTTTCGCTTGATCGTCAACTTAGGTGTTTTAAACTCACCTCGATCGCCGATCGTATCCCATCGAAATCAGAATTGGCTTTTACAAGCTCTTCGCAATATTTCTGCAACCCTCGATCGGATTGATGAGTTTAGTATCCACTCATTCATTGATTCTCCTTGTGAGAACTGAGACTGAAGGGTAGGGCGCCTAACTTTGGGGGAGGTTAGGCGCCTTTGCTTTTGTTTGCACTTTCCCCGTTTCCAGCGATAATCGCTTTCGCTCTCCAATCACCGCGCGAAAGAAATCACCCTAATGACCGAAGTAAAAACCGCTCCCTACGGTTCGTGGAAATCCCCAATCACCTCTGACCTGATTGTTAGCGAGACGGTCGGCCTCAGCCAGCCGCGCATTGATGGCGACGACATTTATTGGATCGAGATGCGGCCTTCCGAAAAAGGTCGCCAGGTGATCGTTCGGCAAACGCCCGATGGCAAACGTACCGACATAAATCCGCCCGAATTCAACGCGCGCACCCGGGTGCATGAATATGGTGGTGGCGATTACGTAGTTCATAACGGCGTCGTTTACTTTTCGAATTTCACCGACCAGCAGATTTATCGCCGAGCCGGCGACGCGCCACCGGAACTGATCACCCGTGAGACGTCCGATGATCGCGTGCGCTATGCGGACGCAATTGTTGATGCCGCGCGCGATCGGCTTATTGTGATTCGCGAAGATCACCGTCATAGCGATCAGCAGGCCGAAAATTCCCTGGTCGCGGTTTCCATCAAGGATGGAGCGACTCAGGTACTTTCATCCGGCAATGATTTCTATTCGTCGCCGCGGCTGAGCCCCGACGGATCACGTCTGGCGTGGCTGACGTGGAACCATCCGAACATGCCTTGGGACGGCTGTGAACTCTGGTGCGCCCAGATTCATTCCGACGGAAGCGTCGTCGAACCAAAGCTAATTGCCGGCCGACTGCGGGAATCGATCTTCCAGCCCGAATGGTCACCGGATGGGCAGGTTTATTTTGTTTCTGATCGCACTGGTTGGTGGAACCTCTACCGCGCTAATGAAGATTCAGTTGAACCGCTTCATGAAATCGAAGCTGAGTTCGGCGCGCCGCAATGGGGGTTCGGCATGTCAACTTACGCGTTCGAAACAGCAGATGAGATCGTCTGCGCATTTGTCGAAAAAGGTCTCTGGTCGCTGGCGACGATCGACACGCAAACAAAAACATTCCAACGAATCGACACACGTTTCACGGAAATCTCTTATGTGCGGGCAAACAAAGATCGAGTCGTTTTCCGCGCCGGCTCACCGCGCGAGTCACTGGCGAGTGTGCAGATGAATCTGGCGACCGGCGAAACCACAAAGCTGCAACGCGCCAGTAAAGTTGAAATCGATCCAGGCTACATTTCCGAACCGACGCCGATCGAGTTTCCGACGGAAAGCGGACTGACGGCTCACGGGTTTTACTATGCGCCGAAGAACCGCGACTTTACCGGACCGGGAGACGAACGGCCGTTGCTTCTGGTTAAGAGCCATGGCGGACCGACCTCGGCGACTATCGCAGTCCTGATGCTATCGATTCAGTATTGGACCAGCCGCGGCATCGCGGTGCTCGACGTGAATTACGGCGGCAGCACCGGTTACGGCCGCGCGTATCGGGAACGTCTGAATGGCAACTGGGGCATCGTCGATGTTGATGATTGCATCAATGGTGCGAAGTTTCTGGCCGAACGCGGCGATGTTGATCCGAATCGATCAATGATCGACGGCGGCAGCGCCGGCGGTTACACGACCCTTTGCGCGCTGACGTTTCGCGATTATTTCAAAGCCGGCGCAAGTTATTACGGCGTCAGCGATCTCGAAGCGCTGGAACTCGACACGCACAAATTCGAGTCTAAATATTCCGACGGAATGGTTGGCCCATACCCCGAGCGTCGCGATCTTTACGTCGAGCGTTCGCCGATTCATTTCACCGAAAAGCTTTCGTGTCCGGTGATCTTCTTTCAAGGTCTGGAGGACAAAGTCGTGCCGCCGAACCAGGCGGAGATGATGGTGGACGCGCTGCGCCAGAAAGGACTGCCGGTCGCATACGTTCCATTCGAAGGCGAACAACACGGATTTCGCCGCGCGGAGAACATCAAGCGGGCGCTCGATGGCGAGATGTACTTCTACTCGCGCGTGTTTGGCTTTGATTTGGCTGACCAGGTTGATCCAGTTGAGATTCAGAATCTGAAATGATCCCTCGTTATCGCACACCTTCAAGTTGAATGGCGAAGCTCGACCGCCTGGGCTGGGCGGACGGACTGTCATTCACCGCTTACGGCGTTCGCGTCGGCATCCGCGTGAACGATCACGCGATTCTGCGTGAGTTGATCCAGCGTCTGCCGCCGGGAGCCAAGCCTTCCACGGCGCAGCGCGTCGATCACTTGTATTCGATAACCGGTTTTCCCGCCAGCTCGAACGGCAAGGTTCGCCGTTTCAATCTCGGCTATTGGAACCTGCTTCGGTTTTCACGCTCGCGAGACTTCGAAACTCTGCTTGACGAGTTTGAATCGCAGGTGCAGCTGACTGTCGCCGAATACGCAGCCCGCCGAGTCTTTGTTCACGCCGGCGTGGTTGCGTGGAACGGCCGCGCGATTGTGATTCCGGGCAGCAGCTATTCAGGCAAGACGACGCTGGTCGAACAATTGATTCGCGCCGGCGCCACCTACTATTCCGACGAGTACGCGGTGCTGGATGAGCGAGGCCGCGTGCATCCTTATGCGCGGCCACTTGGCATCCGCACCGATCCGACGAAGCGCGCCACGAAAATTCCTGCTGACAAAATCGGCGCACAAGTCGGCTCGAAACCTCTACCCATCGATCTGGTCATCTCAACTGGATTCAAAGCCGGCGCGCGTTGGCGGCCGCGAAAGTCAACGCGCGGCAAAGGCGTGCTTGAACTGTTGGCGAATACCGTGTCGGCTCGTTCGCAACCTGAATTGGCTTTGCGGGTGCTGCCGAAGGCGCTGGCATCGGCGCGAATTGTTAAGGGAGTTCGTGGCGAGGCGAGTGAGATTGTCGAGCGAATACTGACTTAGACATAATCCGCAGATTACACAGATTACGCAGATAAGCTGAGAACAAAACTGCGAGTCACGATCATTGCCTGCTCGGTTCTTTTCCTAGTCACTGTAATCTGCGTAATCTGTGGATGATTTCACTGCTGTATCGGCTTATCAGCAACCGTCGCCGGCGCGCCGCCGTGATCGTCACCCCGCACGACGCCACTCTTATCGACAAAGAAAGATTTCTTCCCCGTCTTGCCGTATTCACGCGGCGTGGCGGTGGCCTCAAATTGATCACCACTCACGGTAATCGAATAGTTGTAGCCGTAGCGCTCGAACTCTTGTGGCCGAAACATCTTCGCGTCAACCAATTGTTCCATCGATGCGTAACTTCCCTTGCCCTGTCCTTGTTTGTATTGCGTCTCAAAGTTCACGATGAACTGCAGCATGCTGGCGGCAATCATCTCGTTCGCTTCCGGCGGCGGGTTCTTCGTCGCGGAAGACATGCTCGCGACCATCATCAGGATTAGATTTTTCGGCAGATGCAACTCGTGCTGAATTCCCAACCCATCGTTCGAGACCGCGTAAGTGATCGCTTCAGAATTCGGATTCAAGCTCAATAAGACGTCGCGCAGCGCGGGCTCCATATTGGCTGCCTGCTTTCGCACTTCGGCCTGAGAGCTTTCCATTAACGCGGGCGAAACATAGATGTGGCCGAGCGTACCGCGAGACTCCCACCTTCGCGAATTCCGAAACACGGTGTTGCTGGACAGTGTCTGATGATTAATGTTTGCGTCGATCACGCGGCGCACGGTGGGCGCGTCGGAAACCACAAGAAAGTTTCCGACGAATGCATACGCGAACACGCCCGCATAATTCACCATTTCAGTGTCTTCGCGTTTCTCAACCTGCGCGATTAGATTCGCTTCGCCGATTCCCAAGCCGTTGAGAACTTTCGGCATCAAGCGACGGGCTGAGTCCCGATCTTTTATTTCAATCAGCAGAACCGGAAAGATTCCCTGGTTCTTCGGATCACTTTTGTCACCTTTGTCGGCTCCCGGTTCAGTAGCCACGGTTGGCCCTGACGGGACAGTCATTCCCAGCCCGAAACCGCCCATGCTCTGCAAACCCTTCAACGATCCGGCGATTGCGATCTCGTTTCCCAAGACGGGCAGCAAATCTTCTTTGATATTGAAGCCGGCCTTCTTCTCGAACTCGGCGAACACATCGGTGGCCTCGGTACGCACCGGTCCTACCTCGACCAGCACGCCGTTCTCATACGTTCGCGACTTCGGCTGGCCAACTTCAGCCTTGGCTTTCTTCTCAGCTTCGACTCGCATGCCTTCGTAAGTGTGCCGCAAATCGATCGAAGCGCTCACCAAAACTTCCGTGTCATCCGGCAAGACCGAAGCCGCATCTGTCGAGAGAGGCGGGCCGGTTTGCAGCTGCGGTATGAAAGGAATCAAAAGTTTTTTGGCGTCAGGCTTGTCGATGATGATGGCACGCACGATGTATTCATTGCCGTCGAGCGCCAGCGCAAAGCCAACCGCGTCGGGATCCGGCGCGTTGCCATATCCTATTGCGTCCAGCAACGATCCGATCTGATTCGTCGCGACGCGTTGCGCCTGCTGCTCCTTCGTCGGCGTCGGAGTCGGCGAAGGCGAGGGCATCTGCGCCATCAGCACTGCTTGCTGATTTGCGACTGCATTGGAATCGTCCTTTACGCCGAGTGTTGGTTGACCGGCGCGATTCTTCGCCGCTTCCTCCGCGGTTTCATGTGGTGATTCATCCGTGTCTTTCGCTTCTTGTTTCTGTTTTTCTTGCTCCGTGATGAATGGCGTCGGGGACGGAGTCGCCCGCGTCTTGTCCTCCAGCGCGATATTCATGAAAAGGAAAATCGATTCGCTCGCAAACTGATCGCGCGCAATGCGAAAGTTCGGATCCTGAAAGAGAGGCTTGCTCGACGCCGGGTGAAGCTTTTCGAACTTGAATGATTTATCGCTGATGAAAACCAGATTACCGCGATGCGTGATCACGAACGGCAGATGCTCAGCCACGGGTTGTGCCGGCGACGAACTTGGTTTCGGCATAGCTTGGTTGGTTGGTGCGTTCGGCGCGGTATTCTGCGGCGTCGCGTCAGGCACCGGCGGCAGAATCGTCGGCAGAAAAGTCTCAAGCTTCGGCGCGAACTTGTTTGCGTCTTCCGTCGTCGGAAATTCGATCGCGACAAAGAACATGGGAACGTCTGTACGCGCCGGCCATGACGCAAACATCAGACGCGATGAACCAAGTGCTTCCGAATTCTTCTTCAAAAAATTAACCACCGTGGTGAATGGTGGGCCGGGATCGGCGAGCTTCAGGATCGGATCGACGATCTCTCCCGCGCCGCCATTCGTCAGCAGCGTTCCGACATTTCGCACTTCGCCGAAGAGCTTGTAAGCGTCGGCCGCGAGCAAACTGTCGAATGTTGGATCTGCCGGCGCCGTCTGTTGCGTCGGCGCAGGCTGCGTGGGCCGTGTTGTTTGCTGCGCGCGTAACGGCGCAGCCAGGAACAGCACAGCAATAAGAATCGAAATGAGACTGCGGAGACGGGAGGGGGAATTGCTTTTCATGATCGACCTCAAGTGAAAGCGTTCATTGCGAGCGAGCATATCAGATTAGCGGTGCGGCAAGAACAAATATCGGTGGTTTGGCTAACAAACGCAGTCATATAATCCGCCGCCGCGCGTGACTAATAAACTGAAATGCGAACCGTTAAGACTTCCGGTTCAACTGCCTCAGCAGATTGTAATAAGCCAGGGTTTCCCCGATCTTCCTCGGACAATAGGAAGGAGCTACCGTGCGTACGATCAAGCTGTCTATCATTTTCGCGCTTTTGCTGGTTTCAATTTCTTTAGTCGCGCATCGGCTACTGCCGGGTTTTTCAGCCACGGGCCAGTCAGGCTCGCTGGCAGCGCCGAACGGTCTGAGCGCTACCGACAACATCTACTCGACAAAGATCGGCATTACCTGGGAAGCGGTTTCGGGCGCGACGCTCTATCGCGTCTTTCGCAACACCGCTAACAATTCCGCGGCAGCCACAGCGATCGGCACCACGGCTGACTCGACTTTCTTTGATACGACGGCTGCGGTTGGTCAGACACTTTTCTATTGGGTGCGCGCCGAAAACGGCAGCGTCGTCAGTGCTCTCAGTGCGTCAGATTCCGGCGTGCGCGCGAACGGCACCATTCAGGGAAATCCGCCGCTAAATCCGCCGCCCCAACCTGCCGGCAATCTCGTCACTGCGGCAAAGGCCTACCTGGGTAAGACGTTATTTTGGGATGAACAGTTATCTTCGACACGCACGGTTGCGTGCGGAACTTGTCACTTCTCGGCGAATGGCGGCTCGGATTCACGCGCGATTGTCGGCAGCACACGCGCGCGAAATCCCGGCGCCGATGGCGTCTTCAACACAGCCGACGATGTCTTCGCGTCGCCCGGCGTGATCAGCAATAACGCAGATGGCACTTACAGTCTTTCGCCCACGTACGGTTTTCACGAGCAAGTTACTGGACGCAAATCGCGCTCGTACATCGATGCCGGATTTTCGAACTCATTGTTCTGGGATGGCCGGGCGACCAGCACCTTCAGCGATCCGATCGGCGGCGCGGTTGTGCTGGCGAACGGCGCAGCGCTGGAGAGCCAGGTGCTTGGCCCGCCAGTCAGTTCTGCTGAGATGGCCAACGCGAACCGCACTTGGGTCGATGTTGCATCGCGTGTGGCGAACTCGCGGCCGCTGGCTTTGTCGCCTTCAGTGCCCGCGAGTCTGCGAAACTGGAGCGGCGGTCGATCCTATCCGGAATTGTTTCAGGAAGCGTTCGGTACCTCCGACGTGACTCCGGTGCGCATTGCCGAAGCAATCGCTACATTCGAGCGAACGCTTTATTCAGATCAAACGCCATTCGATCTTGCCGCGCAACAGATCGCGCCGCTCGGCGCGGCCGAGCAACGCGGCCAGGGCATCTTCAACACGCGCGGCTGCAACGTCTGCCACGCCGGCAGCCTGTTCAGCGATAACGCGTTTCATAACATCGGCGTGAGGCCGCAGACTGAAGATACCGGGCGCTTCCAGGTTACCGGCAACGCGAACAATATCGGCGAGTTTCGCACGCCGAGTTTGCGCAACGTCGGACTGCGCGGACCTTATTTTCATAACGGCCGCCTCGCGACGTTGGAAGATGTCGTCGCCTTTTACAATCGCGGCGGCGACTTTGACGCGCCCAACATCAATCACAATTTGATTCGTCCGCTCGGTCTCAACCCGCAGCAGCAATCAGATCTCGTTGCGTTTCTTCGTAACGCTCTGACCGATCCGCGAGTCCTGGCGGGTACAGCGCCATTCGATCGGCCCACGCTTTACAGCGAATCTAATCGCGTACCTGTTGTGACTGGAGTTGGAACGCAAGGCTCAGGCGGAAACATTCCGCAAGCCACCGCAATCGAGCCCGCGCTCGCCGGCAATCCGAATTTCACTATGGGGGTGACCAACGCCCTCGGCGGCGCATCGGCGGTGCTCGTGATCGATAGCACCGATCCGGGCGCAGGTCCTGCGATTCCCGCGACTGGATCGTTCGCGCGCATCAGCATGCAGCTTTCCGGCAGCGGCGCGGGCCAGGGATTCGGCTCGGTCAGTATGCTCGTGCCGGCCAATTCTTCTCTGGTGGGCCAAACCTTCTTCGGACGGTGGTACGTGAGAGACTCAAGCGCAGCAGGCGGCGTCGCCGCCAGTCCCGCTTTCCGCTTCACAGTCTTCGGCGACACAAGTGGACTTACTACGAACGAGATCGATCAGACGGACACATTTGTGGTCCAGCATTATCGCGACTTTCTCAATCGTGAGCCTGACGCTTCCGGGCTCAACTTCTGGATGAATCAAATCTCGCAGTGCGGAACGAACGGCGGGTGCACTGAAGTGATGCGCGTCAACACTTCGGCATCGTTCTTCCTATCGATCGAATTTCAGGAGAGCGGATATCTGGCTTATCGGTTTTACAAATCAGCCTTTGGCAACCTGCCGGGCGCGCCCGTGCCGATTAAGTTCGCTGACTTTGTGAATGATGATGAACAGCTCGGGCTGGGCTTGGTCGTCAATCAGACCGGCTGGCAGACAGTTTTAGAGAGCAACAAGCAGACTTACGCGAACGCGTTTGTGCAACGCAGCCAGTTTACGACGACGTATCCGACTACGATCTCACCGGCAACTTTTGTTAATACGCTGTTTGCGAACGCCGATGTAACTCCGACCACCGCCGATCGAACGGCGGCGATTAACGAGTTCGGCGGCGCATCCAACACAACTGATGTAGCGGCCCGAGCGCGAGCGCTACGGCGAGTAGCCGAGAACTCGACGTTCGCTCAACAGGAATTTAATCGCGCGTTTGTGCTGATGCAGTACTTCGGCTATTTGCGGCGAGATCCGAACGCCGCGCCCGATGGAAACTTTGACGGCTACAACTTCTGGCTAAACAAGCTGAATAGCTTCAAAGGGAATTACATTCAGGCAGAGATGGTGAAAGCGTTTCTGTCATCGGGTGAATATCGGCACCGATTTGGGCCGTGAGCTTTCTCCTCGTGCCGCTGGGCACGAGATGTCTATAGACAGAGAGGCTTCCAACAGAAAAGACGAGCAATGTTAAATCGAACATTGCTCGTCTTCTGATTTCCAATCTTGGTTTGTGGCTATAACATCTCGCTCCTACTGAGCGAACACTCACTCACTCCCGTACCTGACTTCCATTTTCCGAATCCTCGTCCCCGCGGCAAACAAGACCAGCGCGGTCACGATCACGAGACCTGGAATGGAAATCCACGCCGGTGTTGGTTCGGTGACAACGGCGAACGCACCTTCGGAAATAGGAACCGGCACCAGTGAATTCAAATAATGAATCACGCTAATCTTTTTCAGCAGCGGCGGCAGCAGAAAATTGATCCATTCCCAACCGTACAAAACCAAGGCGGGAATGATTGGATTGCGAAAAAATAATCCAACGATCAGAAAGAACGCCCCATAGCCAATGCACGCCAGCACCGTGATGGTCACGTACCAGAACAGATGCTTGATGCCGGCGCCTTCGAAAAAGA
>JAJPKD010000245.1 GCA_021323895.1 Acidobacteriota bacterium
GCGCGCCTGGTTTTTGCTCTTCGTTGTCATCGCAGTTTCTTACTTGTGGGGCTTGGGTTCTTTCCCTTTAGTTGGGCCGGACGAGCCGCGCTATGCGGAAGTCGCCCGCGAGATGCTTGCTCGGCACGATCTGATCACGCCGACGCTTGGTGGACTGCCTTGGTTCGAAAAGCCGCCGTTGCTTTACTGGTTGATGATGTTGAGTTATCGCGTGCTTGGCGTAACTGAGTATGCAGCGCGTCTTGGGCCAACCATCTGTGCTTTGCTAACCGCGGTATTCGTCTATTGGATTGGAAACAATGTGTCGCTCCTCGCGCGATCTGAACCCCAAGCTGTCGATGAAGACTCGCGTGGAGTAGAGAACACTGGTCGATGGAGTGCGTTGGTTTGGTTAACCAGCGCCGGCGCAATCGCTACTCGCGGGGCGACGACAGACATCGTGCTCACGGCTGCGACAACGGGCGCGCTAGCGCTCTTCTTCATCGCGGAAACCAGAACGCGCACTTCAGAGAATTCTGGATGTGGCTTGCTGGCTTCATTGTCCGGAGTCTGGCAACGCAGTCAGTTGACCGTACTCCTTGCTGGCTTCTATCTCTTTGCCGGAGTCTCATTGCTGGCGAAGGGACTTGTCGGTTTCATCATTATCTTCGGAGTCATCGCTCTTTATTATCTTGTTCGTCGCGCATGTCCCATGCGACAGATAAGTCTGAGCGCGCTGTGGGGCGTACCGCTCGCGTTGGTGGCTGCCGCGACCTGGTATGGACCGATGCTGGCGCGTCATGGCTGGGCATTTATTGATAAGTTCATTATCCAGCATCACTTCGCGAGGTTTGCTTCGAACAAGTTCCATCATCCGGCGCCTTTTTATTTCTATTTGCCGGTGCTGATCGGATTAGCTCTACCTTGGACGATCGTGCTGACCGCGGCCCTGATTCGATCACGCAAGTGGAACTGGCGAGGCGAGTCCTCAATCGATCGGATGCGAGTCTTCGCCCTGGTTTGGTTAGTTTTCCCGATTGTCTTCTTTTCGTTTTCAGGC
Source organism: Acidobacteriota bacterium (assembly GCA_021323895.1). Classification (GTDB taxonomy): domain Bacteria; phylum Acidobacteriota; class Blastocatellia; order Pyrinomonadales; family Pyrinomonadaceae; genus UBA11740. The sequence goes on from JAJPKD010000245.1 coordinate 1,040, forward strand.
TCGAAGCTTATCGGTTACATCTTTCCGGCATTGCCTGCGGCAGTCTTGCTAATTGGCGAGCGTCTAGCGTGTTTCATCAAACAGGATCGCGGCGAAAAAGTGCTGCGCATGACTGGCGTAGTATTAGTCGCATTGGCCTTCGCCGGAATCTGGTATTCGCGTCGCCAGTTTCCCATAAAGCTCTCTCTGCTGGTGATTGCGGCGCTGCCGATATTTGCAGCAGGCGTCACTGCCGCCATCGTTCCGCGCAAGTACGTATTTGGTTTGATTGCCGTGGCGATGATTCTGACCTCGGCAATCTCGTTGAATATGATTGCCCCGATCGCAGCGAGAGACGAATCGATCCGCGACCTCGTGGTGGCCGCGGATTCACGCGGCTATGCGACGGCGTCCATCGTGCAACTGCATACAGTGCAGCGCGGAGCCGAGTTCTAAGCGGCGAATAGAATTAGTTACGGAACAGATGGCGAGCCAGTGAAGTTTGAAGGCGCCGGTCAGGTAGTCGAAGCGGCTGGTCGAAGTGGCGTGTTGCTGTGTTTCGTTCCGATCGAATTTGAATCGCAGTTGACTGGCGATAAGCACTTGCAGACTGAACTGATCGCAAACAATCGATCCATAGCGTTGTTTGCGGTGCGACCCAGACCTTGAATTTCAGCGGAGCGACTTATCAAAAAATTCGATCACCGGCCGGTCGTATGCTTCTTCCTGTTCGCCTGTGGCGGACGGAAGACTCGCACCGGTCAACGTCAAATCTTTTCTAACTTCGGTTTGGCTCTTTAGGCAGGGAACGAGGTCGAGTGTTGAGCGACGCCAGGCATCACCCTCACCTCCAGCCAGCAACAGCACGCGAACATCGCGGAGCGATCGAGCCAATTCGCACGAAGGCGTGTTCTGGAATTTCCCCAACCCGTAAACGCGAACGCCGGTGACGGCCAAGCGCTGAAACATACTGCTGCGAAAACCCATTCGCGTGTTGGTTGCTGCTCCGATCAAGTCCTCCGGGGAAGTTGGCGCTGAATCCAGCGCCAGGGCGCGCACATCGCTGGTCTGTTTCGCGGCGCTGAGAGCGGCGTATGCTCCCAGACCAATTCCATAGACACCGAAGCGTGATCCAACCTGAGGTTTGCCTTGCGCTGTTTTCAGTGAACGAAGAAATTCGATCGCCGCTGCGACATCGTCGCCATCAACGCCGCCAAACAACGTCCAGGTGACCGGCGGATTTTCGCCATGACCGCGCAGATCGGGCCAAAGGACGGTGTAGTTAGTCGTTTCGTTTAGCTTCACGGCCAGGTTCAGAAGCCACGACCGGTCCGCGCCGTAACCATGCAACAGAACCACCGCTAGCGCGCCATCAGCGCCGCGGATCATCCAGCCGCGCGCATCGCTCCCATCACGGTTTTTCCAGGTGACATCCGTCGCTTTCAAGATGGGTCCAGTAACAGTCGAAAAAGTTTGCGGCGTTATGAGGTAGGCGGCCCGTGGTGGCCGCGTGACGCTGTAAACCAGCCAACCAGTGTCAATCACGAGCACCAGAAAAACCACCAGCAGGAACGGCAAAACTGTTTTGAGAACTTTGCGAAACGTTCTGACGCGCTGAGACATGTTGTATCGGATTATGAATCAAGCGGAGTTAATTGCAAATCAAAATCCTTCCGACTCCTGGACCGTCGGCGACTGTTGAGTAAGCTCTCGTTGAGCGAGCTTCACGGCGAGTTCGTAATTCTCCGGCGTGTTTACATTAAGAAAGAAATGCTCTGATCCGGCCAAGTCTGAAAGCTCCGAGAACTCGACGTAGCGGGTTGCGACTTTATCCAGCAGCGCGCGAGGACTGTGTTCGCCTTTCGCAATCGACACCTCGGCTGCCGTCAGACAGCTTCGGCGGTAAAGGGCACAGAGTGGTTGCGGGCGCGAATCATCTTGCACCGGAACGACAGCTTCGTTCGATTCATCACAGAATTGAATCAGTCGATCGAACAAATCATGCGTTACGAAAGGCAGATCGCACGCGACGATTAGCGACCATTCAGTCGTGGCCGCGAGCAGCGCCGCATGAATTCCACCTAATGGTCCCCAGTGCTTATGAACGTCGGCGACACTGGAAAAGCCATTCATTCGCGAGCCGACGATGCGAACGTTGGTCACAACCTGACTGAGCGCCAGCGTGATTCGCTCCACGACGGTCTGTTTGCCGAGCACAAGGCGCGACTTGTCGCGGCCCATGCGGCTTGAAGCGCCGCCAACCAGAATGAACCCTTCGACATCCAACATAACCGCTAACATGCTATTATTTTTCGCAGACTTTGGGCTATAGTGACATGACCCCGTCGCCCCGGCCGATGTTCGACCTGAAAAAACCTATGAAGTATAAGAATCAAGCAATTGCCGTAACAGTCCTTTTCATTCTCACATTTTCATTCAGCTCAAGTTACGCACAAACAAAGCGAACGGCTAGCGCCGAGTCGTCGTCGAGCATGCCGCTTTTCGCGATTGAAGACCTGCGTCCCGGAATGAAAGGTGTAGCGCGCACGGTTTTTTCGGGCACCGAACCACAGGAGTTCAATCTCGAAGTTTTGGGAGTGCTGGATGGATTTACGGGTCCGCGGCAGTCAACCATTATCGCGAAGCTGAACGGCCCCGACGTGGACAAGACCGGCGTGTTCGCCGGTATGTCGGGTTCGCCGGTCTTCATCGACAACAAACTCGTCGGCGCGATCGCGTACAGTTTTCCGTTTGCCAAGGAAGCCATCTGTGGCATCACTCCGATTAAGCAGATGATCGACATATTCGCGCAAGGTAACGAAAAGCCGAAGAGCAACGAAGCCCGCGCATTTTCATTTAGCGCGACTGCCAGCACTTGGAAACCAAGCTTGCCCAAGCAACCGATTGGCTCGCAATCGCTGATCGCTTCGCTCTCGGCAGGCTCAGCCTTGGCGCCGCTGATGGGCCAACAGATTCAACCAATCGCGACGCCCGTTGTATTCAGTGGAATCAAGCAGGAGACGCTCGCGCAATTCTCGTCGCAGCTTACCGAAAGTGGCTTGCTGCCCGTATCTGGAGTAGGTGGCGCAGCGGCAATGACGCCGCTCGAGAGTTACGACACCCGAACGCTGACGCCAGGAACTTCGGTGACCGTCCAACTCGCACGCGGGGATTATTCGGTTGCCGCAGCAGGCACAGTGACCTACCGCGACGGCGACAAGATTTACGCGTTCGGCCATCCCTTCCTGAGTTTGGGAAGCGCCGACATGCCGATGACGGAGAGTTCCGTGGTCACAGTCATCGCGAATACCTTCAATTCATTCAAGCTCGCGGTGCCCGGCAAGTTGGTCGGGTCGATTTCACAAGATCGAGCGACCGGTGTCTTTGGTCAGCTAGGCCACGCGCCGAAGATGATTCCGGTGAATCTCACGCTGCATACCAGCCGCGGTCAGTCCGAGCAATTCAAATATGACATCGTGAACGACGAGTATCTGACGCCGCTTTTGTTGAGCATTACGGTTTTCAACAGTATTGCCGCGCGCGAACGTTCCGTGGGTGAGGCAACTATCAGCATCGATGGTTCGATCGCAGTTAACGGCCAGGATTCGATTGGGATTCAAAGGAGATTTTCGTCGGCCAATGCCGGGATGCTCGCCGCTGCCGCCGTGGCCGCGCCTGCGCAGGCTCTGCTCAGCAGCGGGTTCGATAACGTCGATATCAAGGGCATCACGCTTAACGTTACCTCGACGGAAGAAAAGAACGCAGCGACGCTGGAACGCATTTCACTGGATCGCACTGAAGTCTCACGCGGCGAGAACGTTGAAATTCAGGCGTACGTGCGCACTGATTCAGGCAAGCAGTTTGTGGAAAGAATCCCGGTTCAGATTCCCGCCGATGCTCCTTCGGGACAATTGATGATCATGGTCGGCGATGGCGCGACTTTGCAGGAATCGTCTTCCGCGAGGGTTTTCGTTCCGCGCGAGCTGGGCCAACTGGTTGACGCGATTAATAAAACGAGGAAGAACGATCGCCTGTACCTGAGGCTCTTGCGGCCGGCGCCTGGAGTTGTGATTGGATCTAACGAGTTGCCGAATCTTCCGCCGTCAGTTGTGGCGACTTTGAATAACGAGCGGACTTCGGGAGGCTATACACCGCTTTCGCTTTCTTCGGTGTACGAAAAAGAACTGCCGCCCGCTGAATTCGTCATCAGCGGACAGCAGGTCATTAGCGTCACAATCAAGTAATAAGGCTAAGCGCCGGCAGCTTTTGATTTCCGTCTCTGCCGCACCTTAGCAGCAACTCCCGCTAATCCTAATCCAAGTAGAGTCAGCGTTGCTGGCTCAGGAACCGGATTACAGTTATCGACTCTGATCTTCGCCTTCAGATTTCCGCAAAACGTACCCGCTCCCCAACCCTCAATGTCAGCCGGCAGCACTGTCACAGTCACGGTGAACGTGTTGAAGTTAAAAACCAATGGCGCCGATTGAAAAATGTGGACAGTGTCAACGAGGTGATCGATATCGATTTGGCCCGACAGATTCAGCGTTTGCGTCATGCCGTTGATTGTCAGAAGCTGGGTGAAATTGAACAGGTGAGCCCCACCAGAATTCGCGCCGGTGAAGCCGGTCGTGAATTCAAGCGGATTCAGCATCGCAATGAAGCTGCCGCGGCCATTCACGTTGCGCGTCGTCGAAGACGCAGCGCCCACCAGCAAATCCAAACCGCTTATGCCCGTGCCGTCGTTGCCGAGGTTCGGCAATGAGAACCCACTGGTCTGAATCGTGATCGGATCGGCCTTGGCTGCTGGGGCAACAGCAAAGAAAACTATCAAAGCTGCCACCGCTAAACTGACTTTCGTTAGTACACGCATCTCAACCCCCAAACGGGAACTTTACGATTTTCCTGAGGTTTTCGCCGCCATCGGTGCAGCGAACCTTGAGAAATAAGATTACATACGAGAAAAACCGATAATAATCAGCGGCTTCCAGAAAATTGGCCGCTGAGCCTGACTTCTCTCGATGGTAATAAACGGTGAATCGGGCTGAAATCGAGCACTTGGCGTAGCTATCTCTTGGCGACTACGAGAAATCTGTTTTCTGATCTCGGAATCCGATCGACTTGGGATTGTGGCAGAGCCGAAGTGATGCGATCGCGCAGCGCTCCGCCGACGAAAAAGAGAAGAACAGCCTCGGGGGGCGACCAATTGATAAGATCGGTTAGCAGATCACTAAATCGATCAAGCGCGCGACAAGTTATGAAATCAACATCTGGGGCGAGGATATCTTCGAACCGAGCGGTGACGACTTGAACTCTTTCCTCGGAGTCTATCAGGCGCAAAGCCTCTCGCAGGAAAACCGATTTCTTCGATGACGATTCAATAAGAATCGCCCGCAAGTCATCGCGAAGTATGAGACACGGAATCATCGGCAAGCCCGCGCCCGAACCAACATCGGCAACCCGCGCGTTTGGCGGTAGATGATTCAATAGCAGCAGCGATTCGAGCACGTGCCGTGTGGCGAATTCTTCCGGAGAACACGGCGCGACCAGATGCAGACGCGGGTTCCATTTCAAGATCAAGGCATAGTACTTGTTCAATGCGCTTAGCGAGTCCGAAGAAAGTTCAACTCCAAACTCAGGCGCATGCTGTTTGAGTGCGTTCGTGAATATTTCGTTCGGTGTTGGCATTTCCTAGCGTACTCTGTTAGATCTCGCTCAGTGATTACACGATAACATGACGAGCGATTCACTGAGCGACCAACACGAACAGCTAGGCCGCGCGACAACGAAATTAATCAGCGAGCACGCGGCTCTATTGGAATCGGCGGCGGTAACATCGGGCGCCACACCGGCTGACTTGGAAAAACTATTTTCCGAGCCGCTCCCGCTAGACGATTCCCCTGCCGAAGAAATTCTCGAACAGTTTGCCCGCGACATCGCTCCACACGCGATGCAAGTGCCCAGTCCGCATTACTTCGGACAGTTCAATCCGACGCCGCTGGCGATTGGCGTCTGGGCTGACGCGCTTTGTTCGTCGCTGAACCAAAACGCTGGTGCCTGGCGAAACGGTCCAACCTCGGCGATGGTCGAGTCGCAGTGCATTCGCTGGCTGTGCGAGTTGATTGGCTATAACGATGGAGCGTTTGGCGTCTTGGCGAGCGGCGGCTCGGAAGCCAATCTGATCGCGCTGAAGTGCGCGCGTGACCGTGCGGAACCAGGCGCAATGCGCGCGGGCCTTGGCGCTCAAAATCAACTTACGGTTTACACGTCTGAGCAGTGTCACTATTCAGTTGAGAAAAGTCTGGACATCCTCGGACTCGGTCGCGATTCACTGCGAAAGATTGAGACTGATGAGCGGTTTCATATCCGGCTTGATCGATTACGTGAAGCCATCGAAACGGACATCGAAAAGAATCGTAAGCCTTGCTGCATCGTCGGCGTCGCCGGCACGACTTCAACCGGCGTAATCGATCCCTTGCCGGAGTTAGCGCGAATCGCGCGCGAGCATGATTGCTGGTTTCACGTTGATGCTGCTTATGGCGGCGCGCTCGCCTTTTCCGAAGAACATAAGTCCAAACTTCGCGGGATCGAATTAGCCGATTCGATTACGTTCGATCCCCACAAGTGGATGTTCGTGCCGTTCTCATGTGGCGCGACGCTGGTCCGCGAGGGTGGCCAGACGCTCCGTCATTCGTTCGATATGTCGCCGGAGTATCTCAGCGAAGATCGCGGATTTGCGGACGCGCAATACGATTTCTTTCGCTATGGCCAGATGGGTACGCGTCGCTTCAACTCGCTCAAACTCTGGATGTGTTTCAAGTTCATGGGCAAACGCGGATACAGCGAAACGGTCGAACGGCACATCGAACTGACGCGGCATTTGGCGGCGCGGCTGGATTCCTTGCTAGATTTCGAGCGCGTCGGTGAAATTGAAACTGCAGTTTGTTGCTTTCGTTACCTGCCGGAATCTGTTCGTGCCATGTCGGGTGATGAACAGGATCGAATTCAGCAGGAGTTGCAGCAACGCGTCGAAAAAAGTGGCAAAGCTTTCTTTCCGTCCACGGTTCTGCACGGGCGGCGCGCGTTGCGGGTCAATATCAACAGTTATCTAACCGAGCACCGCCACATCGATGATTTGATAGAATTGCTGCAAACGGAAAGCCGAGAATTGTTGCGAGAGAAGTGAAACGACTTACTACATTTTCCCAGCTGGCTATCGGGCTGACGATTCTTTTGGGCGCGATTGCCGGCGCTAATTCTCAGAATAGTTCTTCTGGACCGAAGTCGCTGCCGGCGATCAAATCGCAAGCTGAGTTCGATTCGCTGGGAGTTGTTTACGATGCAAACACGCCGTACGCCTTGCCGCACGTCCTTTTCGTGATCGATCGGCAGAACAAGAATCGCATTTATTACGTCAACACCAAGCTCTACAAGTTTCACAAAGACTTCGTCAACGGCACCTATCTTTCGCTCGAGCGCGGCCAGGTCTTTTTCGAAAATAACTATCTGAAAGCGAATCGTCGCTTCATTCTCGGCACTATCGCATATCAAACTCCGGTGCGAAAATGGACCTTTGAATTCTGGGAAGGCGACTTGATTCCCGCCGACCAGGTAAAGCTCGCCTCAGACATCATCAACAGAACGTTCTTCACACCGGTCGCGTTCAAGCCGAATTCAAATCGACAGGATGAAGCCACCGCAGGTCTTGGTTTGTCGCGCGTGCTGCAATCTGAGATCTCGCGCAATCAGGAATACGAGCCGCTGAATGTCGCGAAAGGTTTGGGCCGCATCCACATCATTCGGAAGCTCGACGAGCACGTTGAGATCGGCTTCAACGAAATCCTTGTGCTCGACGAAGTGCCGGTGCAACTGCCGCCGGTCGCAGGCATCATTACGAGCAAGCCCTCGACACCGCTCTCGCACATCAACCTGCTGGCGAAGGGCTGGGGCATTCCGAACGCTTACATCAAAAACGCGCAAGAGCTGCTGAAGCAATACAACGGTTGGTGGGTTGAGTTCGACGCGCGCCGCGACACTTATTCGATTAGGCGCGCGGACAACAATGAGCTGGACGAATATCAGAAGCGCTTGAAGCAGCGGCTCGATATCATGAAGCCCCGCTTCGATTTATCGATCACAAAGCTCGCCGGTTTGAATGAGCAGAGAGCTTCGTCGGTAATTGCGTACGGTGCGAAGTCGGCCAATCTCGGTGAATTGACGCACGCGAGGCTGCCAGGATTTTCTGTGCCGCCGGGTTTCACCATTCCGTTCTATTACTACGATCAGTTTCTGCGCGAGAACAAGCTCGACGATGCGATCTACGCGATGCTGAACGACCAAAAGTTCGTGCACGATCCGGCATATCGACGAGCTTACCTGACGCGAATGCGCGAAGAGTTTCAGAAGGGCACTGTGAACACACAGCTTCGCGCGGAAGTCTTGCGGCGGGCTCATGCCGAGTTTCCCGGCAAAGGACTATTCGCCCGCAGTTCGACGAATAGCGAGGATCTGCCGAACTTCAATGGCGCAGGCCTCTACACGACGATGCCTAATCTCCGCAGCGATGAGCAGTTAATCGAGGGAATTAAAGCCGTCTGGGCTTCGGTGTGGAATTTCGAGGCATACGAAGCGCGCGAACGCGCCGGCATTGATCACACGAAGATTTATATGGCAGTGCTGATTCAGGAAGGCATCAATTCGGAAAGCTCGGGCGTGATGATCACCGCCGATCCTTTCAACCGTCGCCCCGATCCAATCGACAGGGGATCGATCTACATTAGTGCGAAGCGAGGCCTCGGCATGCGGGTCGTCGAGGGGCAGAGAATCGCCGAGCAAGTTGTCTTTCGCCCAATCGCTAATTCCGTTCAAGTCTTGACGCGCTCCGAAGAAGACAGCCTTCTGACCTTCGATGACAAAGGCGGCATCCGAGAGATTCCGATCAGCGGCGAGCGAGAAGTGCTGAGCGATGATGTCGTTCGTCGGCTCGCGGCCGCGGCGGAAAAAATCAAACAAGTCTTTCACGGCAAAGATCAGGACATCGAATGGGCTTACATGAAAGGCCAGATTTACATTGTCCAGGCGCGGCCGTACATCGCCGGTAATTGATCTAACACAAATTGCTGATTTGCGAATCGTTCGCAACGGTGGACCACTAAACATGAAACTTTTTGCTGACTCAATTCTCAAAGATCGCGTCGCCTTCGTCACCGGCGGCGGTACCGGCATCACTGGCGGCGTGGCGCGGGCGCTCGCGGAAGCCGGCGCGAATGTCGCGCTCGCCAGTCGCAGCATGGAACATCTCGACTCAGCCGCGAAGGCGATCAATGGAATGCGGGAGATGTCCGCGCTTTGCGGAGAAGCCTTCGCCGTCGCCGCCGATGTCCGCAAACCTGAGGAAGTCGAGAAAGCGATTGCCGCTACGACCGAACGCTTCGGCAAAATCGACATCGTAGTTAACGGCGCGGCGGGAAACTTTCTCTGCAAACCGGAAGAGCTCTCGCCCAATGGCTTCGGCACGGTCGTGGACATCGATCTCAAAGGCACCTTCAACGTCTGTCGCGCGGCCTTCGATCAACTCAAACAGCACCGCGGGCAAATTCTGAATATCAGCGCGACTCTGCATTACCTCGGCACGCCGATGCAGCTTCATGTTTCAGCCGCAAAGGCCGGAGTCGATGCGCTCACGCGGAATCTGGCTGTCGAATGGGGACGTTATGGAATTCGCGTGAACGCGATTGCGCCTGGTCCGATTGGAGATACGGAAGGAATGAAGCGACTCGTTCCCGAACCAATCAAAGAGAAACTGAAGCAGAAAATTCCGCTCGGTCGCTTCGGGTTGATTGAAGATATCGAGAACGCGGCGGTCTTTCTGTGTTCAGGTGCCGCGAACTATGTCAACGGGGCGGTGTTGGTCGTTGATGGTGGACACTGGCTGGCGGCTAATCGATTGATTTGAGATCGGCTGACGCTTTCGCACGCATTTCCATAATTGCTTCCAGCTCCGCGACAGCTTCCAAGTCTTTTGGTCTGCCCGCAGCACGTTTGACTTTGATAAGCATGGGCACATCCAGGCAATTACAGTCACAGCCGTAGAACTCCTGAACGATGGTGTGCGGCAATAAATCTTCGTATCTGCCACCGCCCGTAATCTCACCCAATAAATCGATAGCGCCTAGCGTTGTAATAAGCGTGAAATTGAGTCCGCGATGAATCGTTTTTATGTCCCATTGGAACGGCAGACCTCGCGGCGCCCCTCTGAGATACGGATCGAGTGGCGCGAGGGCGGTCACTAGCTTTGCGATGTTTTCATTGCTGCGGCGATAAGCGATATCCAAGTCGTCAGTTAACCGAGCAGATCCGTGACTCCGAGCTGCGACACCGCCGACAATGATGAATTCGACTGCTGCTTGAGACAACAGCGGAATTAGTTTATCGAACTGAGTCGGCATCGGGCTTCTTCAAATGCTTTTGTAGCTCTTCAGCGAATTCTTGCAGCCGCATCAAGTTGCCCAGACGTTGTTCCGGTGTCAGCTTTAGATTCTCACGGATCAGCGTGCGATCTACGTCCTTCTTATAGGCTTCAATTACGGGATCGGGCGGCAGCACGGTGTCGGTCTCGAACATGTTCCTATTATAGTGGTTTTCTGTTTGCGCGCTAAGCTGGTTGGTTTGTTGGCCTGCGCAAACTTGGTAATCTACACGGCCTGATGGAATCAAAGCCGACAAACTTCGAAGAGTTTGAGCGCGAGTGCGAACGCGGGAACGTCGTCCCTGTGACGGGGACGATTCTTGCCGATCTCCAAACACCTCTCGGAGCTTTTCTGAAATTGGCAGGAGACGCCGAGCATTCATTCCTGCTCGAATCGATCGAAGGTGGCGAGCGACTCGCGCGCTATTCGTTCCTCGGCGCGCATCCGTGGATGGTAATTCGGGGCGAGGGCGAGCAAACGATCGTTGAGCGAAACGGTTCACGCGACGTGCTCAAAGAAAATGCATTTGCTTTCGTTCGGAAATACTTTGCCGACCAGAAGCTCGCGCCGCACGCGCGGCTAGCTCCATTCGCTGGAGGCGCTGTGGGTTATCTCGGTTACGGCGCCGCGCGCTGGTTTGAGCCGGTGCTCGGTGAAACCGCGAACGCATCGGATACCGACGCCGCTGTCTGGATGCTTTTCCGTACGATCGTCGCGTTTGATCGCGTGCGGCAACAGATGGAGATCACATCGATCGTTTTCACCGACGAGGCCGACGGCGATCGAGAGAAATTGCGCGCGCTTTATCAGCAAGCGTTAATAGATACAGAGGAAATCGCCGAGCGACTTGCGAGCGATTCCACATCTGTTCAATCCCAAGCGAAGTCAGCTCTGAATTCGGAAGCTCAATTCAAATCGAATTGGCCGCGCGAAGACTTCGAAGCTGCTGTTGAGAAAGTCAAGGAACACATCGCCGCCGGTGACTGCTATCAAGTCGTCGTCGCACAGCAATTCACGAAAAGGACTAATGCGTCCCCGTTGGCAATCTATCGCGCAGTCCGCGCCACTAACCCTTCGCCATACATGTACTTTTTGCGCATGGGCGCCGAGACGATTATTGGCGCGTCGCCTGAGATGCTGGTGCGGTGTCACGATCGGCAACTGGAATATCGCCCGATCGCGGGAACGCGAAAGAGAGGCGAAACTGAAGCTGAGGATGCGGTTCTGGCCGACGAAATGCGCCACGACGAAAAGGAAGTGGCCGAGCACGTCATGCTCGTAGATCTGGGCAGAAATGATCTCGGGCGAGTTTCAGAATACGGCTCAGTTACCGTTGCGGACTTGATGTTCGTTGAGAAGTATTCTCACGTGCAGCATTTGGTTACGAGTCTGCGATCGCAACTTCGTGCTGGTTTGGATCGATTCGATGCTTTGGCGGCGTGTTTCCCGGCGGGCACGGTGACCGGCGCGCCAAAGATTCGCGCGATGCAGATCATCGATGAACTGGAGCCTTCTCCCCGCGGCGTTTATGCGGGCGCAGTTCTTTACGTCGATTACGCGGGCAATCTCGATTCGTGCATTGCGATCCGCACGATCGAGTTGCGGGATGGAGTGGCCACCGTCGAGGCGGGTGCGGGAATCGTCGCAGATTCAGTTCCCGCGCTCGAATACGAAGAATGCTTGAACAAAGCGCGCGCACTTCTGCGCGCCATTGAAATGGCTGAGAAAGGGCTGTAATTAATCAGCGCGGATGCGCCTGCTCCCACTCACGCAACGCGCGCACGCCTCTTTCGAAATCTGCTGAGTTGTTATAGAAGTTGTGCGCGCCGTCGTCTCGCGCGGGATCGCGAACGTAGTAAAGATAGTCAGTCTGGGCGGGATTTAAGGCGGCATCGATCGAACTCTCGCCGGGATTTCCCACCGGCCCTGGCGGCAAGCCCGAAAAGATTCGCGTGTTGTAAGGTGAGCGGCGATTGACATCGCTCAGATAGACCTTGCCGTCGTCTCGCCATTTTCCCGCCAGCTTCGATGCATAGATGATCGTCGAGTCGATTCCGAGCGCCACGTTTTTGTGCAGCCGGTTGTAGATGACCGAAGCAATCTTCGGTCGTTCCTCTTTCAGCTTGGCTTCGGTTTCGATGAGCGATGCGATAATCACGATCTGCCTCGCCGTCATGCCCAGGGCACGGGCTCGGTCTGCGCGTTCCGGCGTCCACTCCTGGCGAAAACGTTTCACCATTGTGCTGATGACCGCGGCCGCTTTTGTGTCGGGCGGATAGCTGTAAGTCGCCGGGAACAGGTAACCCTCCACGTCCTTCGCGTCTGCGTCGAGATCGCGAATGCCGCTCGTGTCATTCATCAATGCGAGCGCTGCGTCACCATCTTTCAATTGCAGCTCCGGCACATGAGCCATCGAATCAGCGATGTCCCAGCGCGTCCAACCCTCGATCACCGTGAAGCGTGAGAGGCGCTGTTCGCCTTCCTCGAGTTTCTTCAGCACGCCCAGCGCGGTAATCGGTGAAGGGAAGCGATACTCGCCTGCTTTGATGAGTTTCGCGCTGCCCGTCAGTTTTATGTAAAAGAGCAGCGGCCAGGTGCGGCGAATCACGCCTTCGCTGAGCAGCTTGTTGGCAATTGCTTCCGGCGTTGAGCGCTTCGGGATTTCGATGTACTCGGTTGCTTTGTTGTGCGAGACAGGCTGATGCAGCTCTCGATAGAGCCAAATCCCGAAGGCCGCGGGCGCGGCAATGAAGATGAAAATAACGCCGAGTATGATTCGCTTCGTTCTTCGCTTGAGACTCACTGTTGTGTTGAGCCCTCCCCCACCGCGTCACCCTCAGCTTGCGTCGAGATGAAATCGCGCAGGATTACCGCCGCGGACTCGCTATCGATACGATTTTCGATCTCCGTCCCTCTCATTCCAGTTGCCAGCATTTCTCCGCGTGCTGCCGCCGTCGTCAACCGCTCATCCTGTAGAAAAACTGAAACGTTGAGCGAGCGCCGAAAGTTCTCCGCGAGCCGGCGAGCATCTGCGGCTGCCGGTCCCTCCGACCCGTTCATATTCAAGGGCAAACCGATTACCAGTCCCCGTGCATCATAGGCTTCGATAATCGCCGCTACTCGACGGAGCAGCTCTTTCCAACTGCGGCGTTCGATGAAGTTGAGAGGCTGGACGGTTAGACGCCATTCGTCCGACATCGCGACGCCCACGCGCTTACTGCCGAGGTCGAGTGCGATTAGGCGGCCCGGAGCGGTTAGGCTTTGATTTGCTGGTTGGGTCATTGCTTGAATGAGCATTCAAGATTTCAGATTCAATGCAGATTCAATGGAGTGCTTGCGCCGTTTGTTGAGCAGACGCTATGATACAAGCGTTTGGCTGAAGCTCTAAGTCTCGCGCTGATTGTTGAAGGCCACGATTAGTTTTTTCGAGGTGCAAATAATGTCTTTCAAAACCAAGTTTGCCATGATTGTCCTGTCGGCATCGCTGGCTCTGTACGCGATTGCCGGTGCGTGGCTCGCAACGCGAGCGCAGCAGCCTGCCAACGACCCGGGCGCTCAGCAGCGAATTTTCGAGAGCGTGCTGCAGCACATTCAGGACGATTACGTGGATCAGCCAAACATGGAAAAGGTACGCGCCGGTGCGCTGCGCGGACTGGCCTATGGTCTCGATCCCTACTCGACTTATCTGACTCCTGAGCAGGTCAAGGATTATCGCGCCGGTGGGAAGAGCAATCAGGTTGGGATCGGCGCTGAGCTTTCGCAAGCCTCTTCGTTTCTCTACGTCGTTGCTCCAATTAAGGGATCGCCTGCCGATCAAGCCGGTGTCCGCGCGGGCGATGTGATCGAGTACATCGATGGAAAAGCGACACGAGATGTTTCCTTGTACGACGCGCGGCAATTACTGAATGGCGCGGCAGGCACTGAAGTGAAGCTGCGAATCCTGCGCGCAGGCGCGCGACCGCTGACGTTGTCAGTGAAGCGTGGAACGTTCAGGGCGCCGGCAGCCGAAGCACACATGGAAGCAGGCCGCATCGGGGTGTTGCGAATCAATAGTCTGGACAAGGACGAAGCGGCCGACGCCAAAGCAAAATTGCAGGACTTGCTGAAACAAGGCGCGCAGAAGATCGTGGTTGATCTTCGCAGTGTCGCCGGTGGTGAAATTCAGGAGGGCGTGACTGTCGCGAACTATTTCGTTAAGGAAGGGGCAATCGCCAAAACGATCGGGCGCGAACAGAAAGTGCTTAAATCGTTTGATGCCGATCCGAAACTGACTTTGTTCAATGGCCCAACAGTCGTCTTGATTGATGCCGGGACGGCAGGAGCTGCGGAAGTCGTCGCGTCGGCCTTTATCGAAAATAGGCGTGGGGAGGTGCTCGGTGAGAAGAGCTTCGGCGCCGGCGCCGAGCAGGAGCTTTTCACTCTGCGTGACGGAGATGGCCTGCTGCTGACAACCGTGAAGTGGGCATCGGGCACTGGCAAACCATTCCTCGGCGAAGATCGTAATCACTCAGGAATTGCGCCCACGGTCGAAGTGAAGAAGCCAGATAACCTCGAAGCGGCAGATGTCGAAGATTTGGGCGGCAACGAAGAAGAGAAGCCGAATCAAACCAAACCCAATGCACCGTCTGAACCAGTCGTGCCTAAGCCACAGCCCGAAGACATTCAGTTGAAGAAGGCGCTTGAACTATTGCGAACCGCGGCTCAGCGCGCTGCTTAGATTCATTGATAGCTTGAGTGAAAGACCGGATCGGCGTGAGAATCGTCGGGCCGGTCTTTCGATTTACGGGTAAGAATTCCGATGTCGCTTTTCATTGGCACTGTGGGCGTACTGCTAATCCTAATCGGGTTGTGGGACGTCTTCGAAACGATCGTATTGCCGCGCCGCGTTACCCGCCGCGTGCGACTGACGCGGCTGTTTTATCGCTCCACGTGGAAGCCATGGCGAACTCTCGCGAATCTCATTACGAAAAAGAAGAGGCGCGAATCTTTCCTGGGGATTTACGGTCCGCTGTCGTTATTGATGCTGCTCACGGTTTGGGCGCTGACAGTTGTCCTGGGATTTGCCCTTGTGCATCTTTCGTTAGGATCGAACATCGGGCACATCACTGAACACAGCGGCTTCTTCACCGACCTTTACTACAGCGGAACGACTTTTTTCACGTTGGGGCTGGGCGATATCGCGCCGGTTGGCAGCGCGGCGCGCGCCATCACGGTTATTGAAGCGAGCATCGGGTTTGGCATGCTCGCGTTGGTGATTGGATATTTGCCGATTCTGTATCAGGCGTTTTCGCGCCGCGAAGTGAACATCTCGATGATGGACGCGCGGGCCGGCACGCCGCCCACCGCGATGGAATTGCTTCGTCGGCATCAGCAAGCGAACAGCATGGCCAGTTTGGATGAGTGGTTGCGGGACTGGGAAATGTGGGCGGCCGATTTGATGGAGAGCCATCTTTCGTATCCGGTGCTCTGCTTCTTTCGATCGCAACACGATAACCAATCGTGGCTGGCCGCGCTCAGCGCCGTACTCGATGCTTGCAGCCTGGTGATGGTGGGCATCGATGGATTGCCAAAGTGGCAAGCCCAACTCACTTTCAAGATGGCGCGGCACGCCCTCGTCGATATCTCGCAAATCTTCAACACGTCGCCGTTGAAGCACGATGGCGAGCGCCTCACGAATCAGGACTTCGAGTTCCTGCGTTCGCAGTTACAGGCCGATGGCGTCGTGCTCAACACGGATTCGGGTGACGAGCGCACGCTCGAAGAGTTGCGCGCCATGTACGAACCTTACACAAAGGTCCTGTCGCATTACCTGATGATGCCGCTTCCTGATTGGCTGCCGAAAGGCCGCGCCTCGGACAATTGGCAGACCAGCGCGTGGGAAGTAACGGCGCCGGCACCCGACAAACCTTTCGAAAAATGTCTCCTCAAGCAAAGGCCGGCGCGTCCGGCGCTACAGGCCAAGCCCGCCCTAACGAAAGAGAATTAATTTGGTGATGATATGGGTTGGCCGGTGAACCCATATCGTTTAGCACTGAGGATTCGAAGCTGAAATTTCGCATCCAACGCCTCAACTCCTATCTTGTAATTCAATTGCGTCAATCAAAATAGTCCCCAATTTTCCGGCGCTTCACCGCAGAGAACAAGAAATTGTTTCGCTGAATGGATTTCAAGGCACGGTCATTGCGGTTTCCTATCGGCGAATTCCAAATCCCGATACGCAAAGAATAACAGCGAAGGAGATTTCGAAATGCTTGTCACGAAAAAAATGCTACTCGCTTTGACTTTGATTGGCGCGCTGGTTGGCGCGGGCATTGGTTCACTGGCGACGCGCTCTACACAGAGCACGAGCGCGGCGAATACAAGTGCGGAAAACACGCTGCCGGTTAGCTACAACAACGACAGAAGTCCGGAACAGAGTGCGGCAAATAATGCTACGCAGTACCGCACAACCGAAGAGCAGACGGCTTATCGGACCGGCTTTGATGCTGGATATTCTGCCTGCAGCAACTCGACGATAAATACCTCGAACACGGTTGCTTATCGATCGAATGTGCAGCCCACTTACCGTTCGACTCGTCGTTACGGAAGCAGTTCGCGGCGCGTCTATTACGACTATGGTTCGGCCCCGCGTGGTCGCACTTTCTGGCAGAAGCACCGCGATAAACTGACGCTGGCTATGGGCACTGGGCTTGGCGCAGCGATCGGTGGTTTGGCTGGCGGCAAGAAGGGCGCAGGTATCGGCGCACTGGCGGGTCTCGGCGGTTCAGCGCTCTACACCTACAAGCTGCGTCATAGAACTCGTCGTTATTAACCGAGGAAGTTAGCGTGGGCAGAAAGTCGAAAATCCTCTCGGCGATTGTTCTAGTGTCGATGTTGGTGGAAGCGGCAGCCGCAAACGCGGCTGCCCTTTCGCAACGTCCACGCCGCATCGCCCAACGCAATAACACAAGCACCTCGTATTCACTTCCGCACGCAGTCTCATTTCGCGAAGTTCGCGGTCGCGGGTTGCTTGCGCAGGTCTGGCTGAACGGAATTGGACCATTCAATTTCGCCATCGACACGGGCGCCGGCGCAACGATCATCTCGCCGCGTGTGGCGGATGAAGCGAATGTGGCTCGCACGAACGGGAAAGCCACCATCGCCGGCCTCAGCGGAGTGAACACGGTCGCACAGCACGCCTCGATTGAGACGCTGGCGATTGGCGATAGTGAAAATGCTCTGTCCGCGAAGGGCGCAGTTCTGATTTCATCTGGCTTGCCCGCCGATTTGGATGGTCTGCTCGATCCGATTGAAGCCTATTCGCCTCTGGGCGTGTCGATCGATTTGCCGCGCCATGAACTCGCTGCATTCGATCCCAAAGTTGAGCCTTTGAAGCTTAACGACGTGCCGGATGGGGGCACAGTCGTGCCCTGGCTGCAAGATACAAACAGTCACAGACCATTCGTAATGTTGAATAACGGTGACCGGGCGTTATTAGATACGGGATCGAGTCTCGGGCTGGCAGTTCGAGATTCAAACACAACCGCGAGGGATGCCAGCTATCGTGAGCGCGACATTGGTGGGGGCCGAATTTCTGCCCGGCGCGGGCAGACAAATATCGCCATCGGCGCGCTCACCTTGCGAAGAATTCCCACTGATTTTGTCAGTGGCGCCGGAGCCGACGCGCCCGTGTTACTTGGGCTGGCGGCACTCAGCCCATTCCGTCTTCAGTTCGATCCGATCCATCGATTGATCGCGATCGGTCCCGCTCGGTTCTGAGGCTGCTAATCATTAGAACCAGGGAAATTTCTTGACAGTCGCGCTGGAATCCTGCATATTCGCGCCGTTTTTCAGTGATTCAGACGCTGTTCATGCCTTCGCCTAACCCGATTGACAGATGGCCTCTGTCATTCAGATTGCTACTCCGAAATCCAATTAGTCTTCGTTAAAGAGTGGCGGCGACAGTCTAAGGTCAATCTAGAACACTAAGGAGAAGTTTCGAGATGAGATCAAATAAAGCCTTCCGCTTAAGTTTGGCAATCAGCATTCTTTTAGCGCTCACCGCAATGCTCGTCCCCGCGGCCAGTTCTGCCCAGCAGGGAAAGCAAGACTTTACGCTTTACAACAAGACTGGTCTTGCGATTAGTGAGTTGTATGTCTCACCAGCGTCTAAGGATGATTGGGAAGAAGACATTCTCGGCGTGGATGTTTTGCCCAGCGGCGAGAATACGACGATCCATTTCTCTCCTAAAGAAAGAGCTGCGAAATGGGACATCAAGCTGGTTGATGAAAACGGCAAGGATCACATTCGGTATAACTTCAACCTGCTCGAGGTTTCCGAGATTACTGTCACCAAGAAGAGCGACGGCAGTTGGTGGTGGACCTGGAAATAAAGGCCAGTCGCGTCGCTGACAATTCTCGACCATAGCCCGGCGTTCGCGTACCCCGTGAAGCGCGTTCGCTGGTCGCGTGCCACGTCACCACTGGATCCGTTTGTGCCATAGAACTCTATAAGGAGAATGAAGATGATAAACAGACTATCGATCGCTATCACTTTAGCGATCGCAGCGCCGCTTTTTATGTCGTGTTCGAAACAAGCTCCGACAAACGCAAATACAGCGCGACCTGCGTCTAGCGCGACGCCGGCCGCGGCAACCAGTCCGGCCGCAAGCACCAGCGAGGCCAACGCGCCCGTAACAGTTACTGGTAAGTGGGAGATGGTGGGCAAGGAAGGCGAGTGGAAAGGTACCGTCGATATGGTTGGGATGGACGGATTCCTCTGGAGCGTCGAGCCGGATGGGTCGCTCTTCAAAACCGATCCCGCTACCGGCAACTACACTCAAGTTGGGGAAAAGGGTTCCTTCTCGCGCTTGAAGCACCTCGAAGGTATGAACCACATGCTGTTCACGGTCGAGGGCGATACGCTCTACAAAACCGACCCGGCCAGCGGCAAGTGGGAATCAATGGGCGGCGGCGGCGGTTGGGGTAAGACGGTCGCGATGGTTGGCCTCAACGGAACTCTCTACTCGATCGAGCCGGATGGCTCGCTCTGGAAGACCGACATGAGCGGCAACGACACGCTGGTCGATAAGGGCGGCTTCAAGGGTTGCACCGAGCTCGCGGCCATGAACGGCAAGCTTTGGACGATTGAAGAGGGTAACCTCTATTGGACGGATCCGGGCACGCTAAAATGGGAACAGGTTGGTAAAGACGGCGACTTCAAGAACGTCAACGTGATGATTGGCGGCTCCGGATTTCTCTGGATGATTGATAACGGCGGCACCCTTTACAAAGTCGATCCAAGCGGGGCGAGTACTGTTCTGGGCGAGCGCGGCAGTTATGGCCAGGTATCGATCCTCACGACGCTAAACGGAAGATTGTGGACCGTTGAAGGAGGAAATCTTTACAAGACCAGCTAGTCCCTCAGTTTCTGCGCAGTGGATTAACAATTCTTTGGGCGGTGTGGCTCGACCGATGATTCGATCTAGCCACCCGCAATTCATCTGAACGAAAAGTTGCTCAGGTTCACCGTCACACATTCCAATTGACACCGCGTTTACAAGTTCTTATTCTCGCGTTTCGCTTTCAACTCAAAGTCTCAGGAGCATATCAATGAAAAATCGCTTGGCGCAGTATCGCGTCACAATCCTTAGCTTGGTATTTGCTGTTTCTCTGATCAGCCCGTATGCCTCAAACCAAACACGCGC
>JAJPKD010000214.1 GCA_021323895.1 Acidobacteriota bacterium
CCAAGTCGCTCCTTGATCGTCGGAGCGATACAAACCAGAGCCACCCTGCGTCGGACCACCGATCACATAGATCCGTTTGCCGTCCGTGTGCATCGCGATAGCCACGCTGATACGGCCGTTGTACTGCGGCAGCGTGTCAACTTTCTTCCAGGTCTTGCCTGAGTCGGTCGATTTGTAGAGCGCAGTGCCGTTTGGTCCTTGCGGCGCGCCTCCGCCAAAACCTCCGCCACCGAAGCCGCCACCCGCTCCTTGGGATGTCGCGAAGATCACATTCGGCTTGTCGAACGCGTACTCCACGTCGCGTGTGCCGTTTGCGTTCTCAGGTCGCAGAGTATTCTCCCAGGTCTTACCTCCGTCAGTTGTTCGATAGATACCTCGTCCATTGTGCTGCGCGTCACCCTGCGTCGATACAACCACGTGATTCGGATCTTTCGGATCGATAACCATCTTGTTGATCTTCGTCGTCTCATCGAGACCGATGTGCATCCATGTCTTGCCGGCGTCGATCGATTTGTACATGCCATCGCCCGAGGGGCCTTGCACTGAGTCGCCCGTGCCCGCATAAACGATGTTTGGATCGGATGGCGCTACCTGAATGGCGCCGATGCTGTCCACGTTCGTGAACTGATCAAAGATCGGAAACCACGAGACACCCGCGTTTGTCGTCTTCCAAATGCCACCGATCGGGGCGCCCAAATAGAAAACACCCGGCTGACCAATCGCGCGGGTAACGGCAGAGACGCGACCGCCGTGAAAAGGGCCGATGTTGCGCCACTTCAGTCCGGCAAATAAGTCTGGACTGATTTGCCGCGATTGCTGAGCGCTCGCGCTAAACGTAAAGCAGATCACAAGAGCCAGCACGAACGATGATTGAAGGCGACGTCGAAGGAAGTTGGGCATCATGGCTGCACACATTAGCCTCGTTTTCTGGCATGGGCAACCAGAAAATCGATCGGACTCGGTTTTTGTTTTGGGTTTTGAAAATAATGGTGGCCAGGGACGGAATCGAACCGCCGACGCCGGCCTTTTCAGGGCCGCGCTCTACCAACTGAGCTACCTGGCCATTGGCGATTGAGGAATTTGCAGTATAGGTAAGGGCTTCAAAGACTGTCAAACACAGAGAAAATAAAGGCGCGCGCTATCTTGCGGTTGTTCTTCGCGAACGCTGCGACTTTACATGAACAACTCTTCCAGCGACTGTCTGACTGGCTGGACCGAAACCAGCTTGCCGTTTGCTTTGCGCAGTGCAGCGATTACGGCATCGACTTCCTTTTCATCGGCAACCTGAATCCGCAATCCGCTGGGCGTGGTCGATACTTCGGCGCTGATCGACAGATTCGCTTTTAGTGATTCCGCGTCAGTGTCGGATGCGATCACTTCAATCGCGCTCGTCTCGCGCGCACGCAAATCGCCGAGCGATCCTGCATGGGCCGCGCGCCCGCCCTTCAAAATCGCCACGCTGTCGCACAACACTTCGATGTCGGAAAGAATGTGGGAACACATGAAAACGGTCTTCCCTTCCTCGCGCAGCGAACCGATCAAATCGCGAACTTCCCGACGGCCCACCGGATCGAGTCCGCTCATTGGCTCATCAAGAAAGACAATTTCCGGATCGTTGACGAGAGATTGCGCGAGCCCAACACGCTGCAGCATTCCTTTCGAGAACTTTCGCAGTTGCCGATTCCAACTCTTCTTGTCGAGATTAACTCGCGTCAGCAGCTCTTCCGTGCGAGCTCGATGGTTCCGGTTTCCGCCGAATAACTTGCCGCAGTAATCGAGGAACTCGCGCGCGGTCAGGTAGTCGTAGAAGTATGGATTCTCAGGCAAGTAGCCGATGCGCGCATGCATCGAAACGTCGCTGATGTCATGGCCGAGAATCCGCGCGGCGCCGCTGGTCGGAAAAATCAGACGCATTAGAAGCTTCAGCGTAGTCGTCTTCCCTGCTCCATTCGCGCCCAGGAAACCAAAAATTTGACCCTGCTCGACTTCCAGCGAAAGACCGTCAAGGGCGCGTACTTTGCGCTTGCGCCAGAAACCGACTTCGTAGTCTTTCGTCAGATTTTGAATTTCGATAATCGGCATTTTCATCGTCGCGGCACGCCCGTGTACTGGCTCAGGTCAACGTTGCAACCTTTCTCGGTCAAACGATAAGGCGTATCCGAAGGATCAAGCGGCGCGTTTGTCATCGAATCGATCTTGAAACCGGTGGAGCGCAACTCTATATTGATTTCAGTCCAGCTCGAAACGCAGCGGCCATTTTTTTCCCTGAAAGACACCAGCAGTTTACGAATCGCTTCGATCTGATCGAGTGAATCAATGCGCATCAACTGTTTGGTGACCATGTCTTTCACCGTCTGGTCTGTTGATGAATCATACAGATGCCGGTACGTCTCGCGCGCCGCGTCGCGCGAGCCGCCTTCAGCTTTCATGCGCGCGCTGAGCGCGGCCATCCACGGCGGAGCGCCAGGAATTTTCCCGCCGGTTGCGTAAACGTCGCTCGCTTTCTGATATTCGTGACGCTGCCAATAGACGTAACCGAGGTGTTGATAAAGCCGCCACTCCGAAGGATTCTCAGCAACGCCGGATTCCAAAAGCGCAATTGCATAATCAGAATTCAACTCAGGCAGGATCATCGCGCCATATTCATAAGGCGCGAGAAATTGCGGATCGAGCGTTGTGCTCACTCGCAAGATCGACGGCAGCAGGCGCAGATCGAGATCCGCCAAACTTCCAAAATTGACGCTACCTTCGTGCGTGTCTTCAAACGCGACGATCTTGCCGCCAACGTATTGCAGCGATCGCATCCAGTACCAATCCGCAGCCAAACCGTTAAAGGCCAGGCTCATGCGCCGCGCGGTAGCAGGTTTCACGTAGAGAGGATCTTCGGCGAACTGCGATTGCAGATCGATCTTCCGCGAATCCATCAAACGCACGAGCCCGATGGCCACAGCCAAGCCGATGACGATCTGGATAATGAGCAGGGCGCGCTTGTTCATTTGAAATTCCGTCGTCCAAAAACCAACGTCGCCGCCGCCAACAGAACTGAGCTGTAAACAAACGCATAGGCCGCAGCGAGTCCCATCGAACTCGTGTCAGGTGTAATGCCGTGAGCCGTCGGTGTAATCACACTGAAGTGCGTCAGGTTCGGCAGCAGATAATAAAGCGCGCGAAACAGCAGGCGCGCGGCACTGCTAGTGCTGGAATTCGCGAGGCCTTTTAGATCGCCGCTGAAATGGCCAATGATGAATACAAAGAACGTCATCAACGCCGAGAGCGCGGGCGAAGAGAATGACGAAAACAGCAGCGCCACGCCGGTAAGGATCATCAACTCGAAATAAATCAGGAGAATCGCGGGCCAAATCTTTAGCACCAACGGGTCCCACCCACGACGTATGTAGATCAGCGCCAGCGAAATGCCAACGCCCATGATTCCCACATTGATCAGCAGCGTCAGGCACAATCCCAGATATTTTCCGAGCAGAAATTGACCACGACCGATCGGCTTCGACAGGATCGCGTACAGCGTGCGCCGCTCGATCTCTTTGTAAACCAGACCAACGCCCACGAAGATCGCGATGAATGCTCCAAACAGCAGCATCGCACTCAAGCCGAGATCGATGATGATTTTTACTTCCTGACCCGCGGAAAGCTCGCCCAGAAATATCGCGCCGCCAATCAGGAGCAGAACGAACAGGACGAGATTGTAGAGAACACGATCGCGCACAGCTTCGCGAAACGCATTGCGAGCGATCGCGAGCGTGCGCTGAAAATTTGTCCCAAATGAATTCGAATCGCGGATGGCTGAACGAGCCGATGAAGAATCGGGGGTAGTTCGAGTTTGTGGCGTAGCGTCAGATGACTGTTGGCTCATGGTCGCGGCGCTTGCGCACGAACACCCCAACTATAGAAAGAGACGAAAGCAATGTCCAACTGATAATGCTAACGGCGACGGAAACTTTCGAGCGAATCGGCTCGCGAAACTCGAGATACACAGTCGTGCGTTCTCTGGGCAATGAAATCAATAGCGCGCCATCAGGAGCTGCGCGGGTCGGTAAGATTCGGTTGTTCACCATCGCCATCCAGTGCGGATAATAGAACGTGGCGACACGCGCTTCGACCGGATCACCTTCGGCAATTTCGAAACTGCGCTTGAGATTTGACCATCGCTTGATCTGAACCTCGCGATTGCCTGCCTCAATCAAAGCATTCGTCTTTGGCGGAATGCATTTCTGATAAGAAGGCTGATCGTGCGCTGACGCAGCCGCCCATACCGGCAACCACTGAACAATCCCAGGCGCTTCTCGTAACGGCGAAAGAATCGCTTCAAATGTTGGCCGCGACAGATACGTCGCGCCGCGAACGGTCTGCGAAATTGAAAATGTCACCGCAATCAAGACGAAGCCGCTCATTACCAGCGCGAGTGGGCGAAGTCTGCCGCCGAGTTGCTCTTTCCAAAACGGAACCGCTGCCGCCATCAGCAACGGGGCAATCGCGGAGGTGACTGCCAGCCAGCGAAACGGATGCTGTGTCATGCGCAGATATGGAACGACGGCCCAGAGGGGGTTGCTGATGGCGGTGCTCATGGCAAACGAAAAGACGAGTAGCAACGCAACTGCGATCAGGCGGCGATTGTCTCTCATTCGAACTTTCACAAAAGCTGCGCACGCGGGAATGCACATCAACGCAGTGGCGATCGCCAGCAGTGCCATCCACCACAACGTCTCTTGCTTTGAAGCGGACAGTGTCGAGAAGACAAAGTTGTGAGAATAATCAAGCATCGGATCGGGCGTCGGACCATCAGCTACGATCCACTTCATTTCTGAAATCATTGTCACCCAATAGGACGCGCTGGCACCCAAGCCAAGAAGAACCGCCAAGCCAAGTCTAACGAGCGTAGGCAGTCGCTTCCCTTTTTCAATCCAGAGATTGAGAACCGCGTAAAGCAACAGCGTGAGTGAACCAAAAACTGCCAGCGGAAGATGGCTGAGAATCAGCGCGGCATAAGCGACGGCTAATCCCGCGACATCAGCCCAGCGCCTTTGATCGCAAACGCGTTTCGTGAACGCCAGCGCAAACAGCAGCGCTGCGCCCGCCGCAAATTCCGCGAGTTGCGCAGCCTGATAAAACTCGGCGAGGTGGTATGGCATCAGCGCATAGAACAACGCCGCCCAGATTGCCACGTTCTTCCGTACGTATGATCGCGCCCAAAAGTACGCGCCTAAACTTCCCAGCGCCGACAGAAACGTCATGACGAGCAAGCTGCCAGCGTACCAATTGCCAGTTACCGTCCTGCCGGCGGCCAACAGGTAGTACAAAGCGGGCGGATAGAAACGTACTACTACGTCGCCGTAACCGAAGTTTGGCGTCGCCAGCCAACCCGGATACAAGACGCCCTGCCGCAGAGCTTCATAAAACGGAATCGCAAAGTGATAGTGGTTCGCCAGGTCGTTGTTGTTCGGCATGCCGAAGATGATCGCCGGCGATATGACAACCGCACCCGCAAACAGCGCGAGCAGTGCAGGTCCGAATTTTTTTAGCGAGCCTCTCACAGTAAAGGCAGGAAAAAAGTCTAGGAGGGATGTGAGTATCGAGCGGAGCGGCGACGCCAGAACAGCCCGCCGATTAATGCCCAACCGAACAGAGTCGAGCCCGCGGCGTACTTGACGCGCACGGGTTCGCGAAACTCCAGAGTGATGTCCGCTTCATTACTCGGCAGCGTCACGAGCATCGCGCCTGTTTCATCAGGACGAATCGCGAGCTTCTGATCGCCGAAGGTAGCTGCCCAGTGCGGATAATAGAAAGTCCGGACGCGCGCTTCGTTCACCTGTCCTGCTGACACGTGGAAGATGCGCTTTTCGGGTGTCCAACTCTCGATCCTTATTCCGCGATCTCCGGCGACGATCGGTGTTCTCATTTCAGGACGTGGGTCGCGGACCCACACTGGCAACCACTGATAGACACTCGCGGAACCGGGAATGTCACGGAGCGTCTGTTCGAATTGGGACGGTGTGAGCCAACGCGCTTCGCGAACGGTGTGCCCGACGGAAAACGCGAACGCGATCGCGATCGTGCCCAGGGCTAGAATCACAATTGGCCGCTTTCTCGTCTTGATGAGTCGCGTCCACATCGGAATCGCAAATGCCAGCAAGAGTGAACACATCATCGAAGAGATCGCCAGCCACCGCCACGGTAGCTGCGTCTCCTGAAGCGGTCGAACCATGTTCCAAACGGGCCTAGACAACGGCGTGGCCATGAACAAACTCAACGCGAGGACGCTCGCGAAGGCGAGTATTGTTCCGGCGATTGGCTTTGCGTTATTCATGTCGCCGAATTTTCCCCGCGTCGCACGCGCAACCAGCAGTGCCGCGGGCCAAAACATGAACAAGCTGGCCAGGAGCAGAATGTTCATCCACCACACGTTGACCGAATCGGGCGAGAACGTCGAGAGCACGAAGTTGTATCGATAGTCGAGACCGGGTTCGGGATTAACGTTATCAGCGCGAATCCACCTTAGCTCGAAGATCATCGTGACCCAATAGCAGGCACTCGCAGCTAAACCGATTGCTACCGACATTCCCAGCGCGAAGACTGTGCGCAAGATTCTTGTTCGCTCGATTCGCAGCAGCGCGTAAACCAACAGCGCGATCGATCCAATCACCGCGAGCGGCAGATGCGTCAGCATGAGCAACGCGTACGTCGCTGCCAGACCGGCGACATCCCGCGCCCTTCGTTGGCGACAAACTCGTTCGACAAACAGGAACGCGAATGGAAGAACCGCGGCGCCCGCGAACTCAGCCAGCAGCAGCGCCTGATAGAGTTGATTCAAATGATAAGGAGCCACGGCATAAAACACCCCGGCCCACATCGCGTTCTGGCTTGAAGTAAATTCGCGCGCCCAAAAGTACATCCCCAGCGCGCCAAGCATCGACAGTACGCCGAAAGTCGCGACCATGGCTGCATACCAGCTACCGCTTAAAGCTCTCGCGCCCGCCAGCAAGTAGTACAGCGCCGGCGGATAGAAGCGGAAACTCGCATCGCCAAATCCTCCGTTCGATTCGGCCAGCCATCCCGGATAGAAATGGCCAGTGCGAATCGCATCGTAAAACGGCAACGCGAAGCGAAAATGGTTCGATAGATCGAGCGCCGATGGCACGCCCCAAAAAATCATCGGCAAGACAACCGCGAAGCCGACCGCGCTGAGCACCATCAGATGGATCGTCTCTGGTGAGCTAGAGCCGACCAGACTCTTTTTCCCCGACATGCTGAGTGAACGCGAATTCATGGACGTATCAAAAAATTTAGCGGAGGCGGAGCAGTGACTCCGACCTCCGCGAAAGAATCTCTTTATCGAATGGTGAGGGCTAAGGAAGGGGCGTCATAGCGACTACCGCTGCTTTATCGGCGGGTGCCGCGGACAAATCGGTATCTCCGCGCATCACGCCGTCGTCGGCCATCGCAAATCTGCGCGTGCCTGTTTGACTGATGCCTGAAGTCGCGGCCGGATATGCACTCGAGTAATACTGTCCCGGGTCGGTCGCGTCAGGCTCGGCCACAAACAAGTACCCGCTCTTCGTACCCGTGGTCAACACCGCATCGGTCATTACTCGGGCACCCAGTGTCGCCAAGTCGGTGAAGCTACCGTTGCCATAGGTGCTCTTGTAGGTATTCTCGCAAGAAGCGATCGTTCGAATTGAGGATTGGGCTGAGCCCTCGTTGGCGGCGCGACGTGAAGCCAGTAGATTAGGAATGGCGATCGCCGCGATGATGCCGATGATTGCCACGACGATCAGCAATTCGATCAGCGAAAAGCCGGCTTGTGTTCTTGTTTTCATTTTCGATTGCCCGTCCTTTCTGCTGACTAGTTGGGCTGGACTCGGTTGGGTCGGGTCGAGCTTGAGGACAGACGAGAGGGACCGGGCGGCCCCTCTCGCAGAAGTAATTAGTTGCCGACGGCGGTGAAGCCGGCGCAATCGGTGGCGACCGTTTGGCTGGCGGCGGCCTTGGCTCCCAGCACGCCACTCTGATCGATACAGAACTCGCGCGTACCGGTTGCCGTTACGCCGCTGGAAGTAACTGGCGCAGCCGCGAGTACAAACACAGTCGCAGACGCCGCTGGCGCAGCGCCCGTCGTGAAGTTGTAACCGCTCTTGACGCCGCTACCCAACGTTGAATCGATCAGATTCTGGGTGACGAGATCGTCAACCGTTCCATAGTTGCCGTTGCCGGCGGTCGATTTGTAGGTTGCCTCCGCACTCGACATCGTGCGGAGCGATTGCTGCGCCGAACCTTCGTTGGCCGCGTGGCGCGATGCCAGCAAATTCGGAATTGCAATCGCGGCGATGATGCCGATGATTGCCACCACAATCAGTAACTCAATTAGCGAAAAGCCTCTGTCGTTCGTTCTCTTTGTCATGTCCCCTCCGTATTGTTCCTTGGTCCCGAGAATTTCTGATCCAGCAACTTTTCTGGGCAGCGAATCTTTCGTGAGGCGTGCGAATTGGTTGCTTGCAAAATGAGGGCAGGGATATTTCCCTGCCCTCCGAGAAAGTAACTCTTCAAACGTGGCTTAGTTGCCAACGGCCGTGAAGCCTGCGCATGAAGTCGCAACCGTCTGGCTGGCAGCAGTCTTTGCACCCAGCACGCCGCTCTGGTCAATACAAAATTCGCGGGTTCCGGTCGCGGTCACGCCACTCGAGGTAACCGGAGCGGCTGCGATAACGAATACGGTTGTGGACGCGGCAGGCGCAGCGCCGGTTGTGAAGTTTTTTCCACTCTTCACACGGCCACCGAGAACGCTGTCAACGAGGTTCTGGGTAACCAGATTCGCAACTGTTCCGTAGCTGCCGTTGCCGGCTGTAGCCTGATAGGTCGCCTCAGCACTGGCCATCGTGCGCAGTGACTGCTGAGCCGAACCTTCGTTCGCGGCGCGCCGGGAAGCGAGAAGATTGGGGATGGCGATGGCGGCGATGATGCCGATAATCGCAACAACGATGAGCAACTCGATCAACGAGAAGCCCTTCTGATTTTTGTTCGTCATGTCTTTCATTTGCTCCTTAAGAGATAAGCTGGTTTGGGTTTCCCTTCGGCGCCACCGGCTTTGTCTCACGAACAACCGCAGCGCGCGATTTGTCGGCGAGAGTCATTTCAAGGCCTGTGCCAGAGAGCGCAGCGGGCTGGAAGGGTTATGAAAGTGAGAAAATGCTTAGCGTTTTTGCGAAGTGACTATCTGGAAGGACGTGAGGTCAATTCCCATTTTCTTGTTTTGACAAATAGTGTCAGCGGCGCGGTGACGGATTTTGGCAAAAAGACCGGACTGGTCCAATCGACCGATGAACTTTGCGAATCAATGAGAGATCGTCAAATCGTCGGCGGTGTTTGGTTTTTCATCAGGGCCGGCAGAGCGTAATACAAATGATGTACGAGTGCCTTCGTACTCGTAAGGTTGATGCCAGGGATCGATGCGGACGACCCGAGTGAGATATCGAGGATTCAGATTATCGATCAACGCGGCTTCAGTCTTGGCTTCAACATAAAATCCGCGTTCGCGCCGGAACGCTTCCAAAGCCGTAGCGATTGACTCAAGCTCGGCCCGAGCGCGGGCGCTCTTTTCTGCGTTCAGAGCTTTGACGAGCATGTCCACGTCTTCCCAACGCCGATCGCCAGTGCGAATCTCAGCCACGCGCCATTTGCCATCGCCACCTTTGTCGAAACGAAATGCGGTTTCGATTTGCGCGACGACGGTCGCTGAGTTTCCCATCGCGGAAACTTCTTTGACACGCACCGCGTCCGAAGGCAATTGAATACCCGCCATGCGCGCAATCAGCCGGCGTGCTTCCTTGGGTGTCAGGTCACTCGCCGCGCGCGTTGTGGCAATCACAACAACCGAAGCAACAGCCAGAGTCACTATTGAGACAACCAGAAGATTTCTTTTCATGATGGAATGCTCCTGAATGCTTGTGGCATAGACTTCAGTCTGTGAGGTTTTTCAGTGAGCAATCACAGACTGAAGTCTATGCTACTCAACCCTTCGCTTTGCCGATCAACATGCGCAGCATGGTCTGGAGCTGCACCGTGGTAAAGGGCTTCGGCAGAAATACAACGGCGCCAGCGGCGAAGCTGTCACGCGAGAGTTTGGGATCCTGCTCGGCAGTCATCATCATCACCGGAATGTTCATGAAGCGCTTTTCCGTCTTCATGTAGCGCACCAGTTCCGGACCCTGAATGTGCGGCATAACCACATCAAATACCGCCGCGGTAAAGCCCGAATTATCCTGGAGCGCTTTGTAGGCTTCCTTGCCGTCGCGCGCGCCAATGACCGTGTATCCTTCTTTCTGAAGAATCGCCGTGACTAGACGGAGAATTGCCGGATCGTCATCGGCGACCAGCACCCGTCCTTTTGCAGTGTTCTCGCTCAAGTTACCTTTCTATGCAGCTTCCAGCGCCCGACCGCATTCGCCTGCTCTTTGTGAAAGTTCGGCAGCAAGTTTGATTGCCTCGACCATGCTCGAATGTTCAGCGAGACCTTTGCCGGCGATGTCGAACGCGGTGCCATGATCGACTGAAGTACGAATAAACGGCAAGCCCAACGTAACGTTAACAGCTTCGCCAAATGATAAGCATTTGACCGGAATCATTGCCTGGTCATGATAGCACGCGATCACCGCATCGAACTCGCCTCGCGACGCGCGCAGGAAAACCGTGTCGGCGGAAAATGGTCCGCTGACATTGATACCGTCGGCGGTCTTGCAAGCTTCCACAGCGGGCAGGATTTCCGAGGCTTCTTCGATCCCAAACAGTCCGCCTTCGGCGCCATGCGGATTCAAAGCTGCGACTGCAAGTCGCGGCCGCTCAATTCCCCATCGCTGTAATTCGCTATCGGCCAGCCGGATCGTTTTCTCAAATCGATCACGCGTCGCCAGACGGATCGCTTCCGACAGCGGCACATGCGTTGAGATCAGCACAACGCGCAAGTTAGCTGCGACAAACCCCATCGCATAGTCTTCGGTCGCGGTCAGGTGCGCGAGAAATTCCGTGTGGCCTGGAAAACTGTAACCGCCGAGCAAGAGCGCGCGCTTGTTGATGGGCGCCGTCGCAATCGCATCGATGCTGCCCGCGCCACAAAGCTCGACCGCTGCTTCAATGTATTGCCCCGCGGCTTTGCCGGCTACGCCCGATTCAATGCCCGGTTCAACGTGTCCCTGAATATTGTCGAGATGAAAGATGATCGGATCCAAGAAGTCGTCAGGAATCGCTTC
Organism: Acidobacteriota bacterium; assembly: GCA_021323895.1. Taxonomy (GTDB): domain Bacteria; phylum Acidobacteriota; class Blastocatellia; order Pyrinomonadales; family Pyrinomonadaceae; genus UBA11740. The sequence goes on from JAJPKD010000214.1 coordinate 11,256, forward strand.
ATCCCGCCGCACGATTTCATAACCACATTGCAAGTCGAGGGTGCGCGCATTATGGGCAAGCAATTGCGCGTCGCCAATAATCACCGGGCGACAGATGGCACGTACTTCCTCTTCGGCAACGGCTTTGAGCACGACTTCGGGCCCGATGCCGGCAGGATCACCCATCGTGATGCCGACACGAGGAAGACGAGCGACGCTTTTAGCAGACTCCGGCGCGAGATTATTCATCGGGTGAAGCCACGGCAGCATCCAGTGAGGAGGTTGCTGGCGTACAAATTACGACTCAGCTACGTGAGGCATTTCGTCTTCGATCCTTGTCATGTGCGGCATGCGATCTTCCGCCTTGTAGATGTATTTGATGTGCCGCTTGAGCACGAGCAGGTTCGGCGCGGAACGACGGTTGATTTTCAGGGCGCCTCGATCGTACCACTCGATTGTTCCTTCGATCTCTTCGCCATCTTCGAGCACGAGGACCATCGGCGTATGCGCATCAATCTGCTTTTTGTAGTAGTAAATCTCCGCATGCGTTTCAGATGGCGGCGGTTGACGCTTGCGCATTTGAAGTGAGGATGGCTGTTGCGGCTGACCCGGACGCGGGGGACCACCCATTGGCTGACCACCGTTGTTGCGATCGCGCTGCTGATGCTGCTCGCGCCTGGCTTTCACATCCGCCAGCGTCGTCCTGATGAGTTTGCGGTTCACGATACTTCCTCCAAATGAATAAAAAAAGAATGATTGCCAGGACCCTGAGGTTTGGCCTCAGTCGTGTGTAGTCAGAAACAGTAAGCCGCAGGCTACGACCTTCTGAGGAGAGATGCGCTGACCCGTACGATTAAAGTAACTTCAGGGATTGCGCGTCATGCTACACGACCGAAGGGGAAAACGCAAAGCACAGAAGGTATTTACTTCTTGCTAAGAGTGAGAACGAGGGTTGTATTGCAATGTAGTTGAGATTCGCCACGGGTGAGTTCGGCGAATCTCTTCTTCACTACTGCTGTTACCACTCACTACCCGCTACTTCAATCTGCTTTCTTCCTGATAAAAGTCGGCACGTCGAGGTCGTCAACGCGCTTGTTGTTCGGCGACGAAGGAAACTCTTCAGGCGATCGCGGAGCGTAACGCGGCGGTGTCGTGATCGGCATCTGCGTGCCGGCAGCGACGGTGGCTGTCGCGGTTTCGTGACGGAAACCTGTCGCGATCACGGTAATCTTCATCGCGTCCGCCATCGATTCGTCAATGACGTGGCCAAAGATGATGTTCGCATCTTCGTCGGCTTCCTCGCGAACGATCGAAGCAGCTTCGTTGATTTCGTACAACGTCAAATCCGGCCCACCGGTGACATTGATAAGCACGCCGCGCGCTCCCTTAATCGAAGCCTCCTCCAGCAGTGGCGACGAAATCGCTTCCTGGGTCGCTTCGATCGCGCGATTTTCGCCACGCGCGAACCCAGTTCCCATCAAAGCCATTCCCATGCCCTGCATGATCGTCCGCACGTCGGCAAAATCGAGATTGATGAAGCCGGGCACGGTAATCAAGTCGCTGATTCCCTGCACTGCCTGGCGCAGAACATCATCGGCCGTTTTGAAAGCTTCGGTGACCGAAGCAGTTTGCGCCACCGCGCCAAACAAACGCTCATTCGGGATGGTGATCACCGTATCGACCGATTCATGAAGTTCGTTGAGTCCGTGCTCAGCTTGTTGCAGGCGTCGGCGTCCTTCGAAATTGAATGGCTTCGTCACTACGGCCACTGTCAAGGCACCCAGTTCGGTCGCCAGTGAAGCCACAATCGGCGCGCCCCCCGTGCCGGTGCCTCCACCCAGACCTGTCGTAACGAAAACCATGTCCGCTCCTTCCAACACCTCGATGATCTTGTCGGTGTCTTCGAGGGCTGCCTGACGGCCAACTTCCGGATCCGCGCCGGCGCCAAGGCCTTTCGTCAAGCGACCGCCGAGTTGAATCTTCACGGACGCGCGCGAACGCTTCAGCGCCTGCAGGTCTGTGTTCGCTACGACGAACTCGATTCCTTCAATGCCAGCATCGATCATGCGATTGACTGCATTGCCGCCGCCGCCGCCCACGCCGATCACCTTGATGCGTGCTCCGGTAATGGGAGGTTCATCGTCGATAAAAATATTAATGCTCTTGCCGGGTTCGCGTACTTCAGGTGTCATCGTTCTTTCCTCTCTTCCAAATTTGGAAGGCTTCCACTGCCTCTTTCGTTTATTTTGTGCTGGCTTGTCCACGGGCATCTATATGTTGAGGACAATATATTGTACCGACGGGCGGCCAGCATACAACACTTGGTCAAAAAATACTACTACTAAATCTGCTGCGAAACTTCGACATGAAGTGCGTCAGACGTCCACTACCGCCTCGCTTCGATGTTCCCGCGCGTTGCTCGAGCGCATGCGCGCGTTGCGACACCAACGCAAGTCCTGCGGCCGCAGCCCACGATGGACTTTGCACATCTTCGATCAATCCACCGAAGCGATCGCGCTCTGGATATCCGATGCGCACCGGCGCATCGAAAACTTGTTCCGCGATCTCAACCATGCCATCGAGCAACGCACCACCACCGGTCAATACTACGCCGCTCGATAGCTGGCGATTCCAACCCGCGTCCCGAATCTCGTCTGACACGTGCATCAAAACTTCTTCAGCACGGGGTTGCAGAATGTCGCAAAGAATCTGGCGCGAGAGTTGCCGTGGCGCGCGGCCACCGACTGACGGGACTTCGACCATCTCGCCGCGCTCGGCATCGCTCAACGAAGCACTCGACGCGCAACCAACCGTTCGCTTGATGCGTTCCGCTTCTGGAATCGGCGTGCGCAGACCGAAAGCAATGTCATTCGTGAAATGCGATCCACCAAGCGGAAAGACTGCGGTGTGCTGCACCGCCCCGCGTTGATATACGCAAAGTCCTGTTGTCTCGGCGCCAATATCGACCAGGGCTGAACCGTATTCTTTATCATCTTCAGTCAGCGTGGCTTCAGCTGCTGCAAGTTGCTCCAGAACCATGTCCGCGACGATCAGACCGGCGCGATTTACAGCATTGATGGCGTTTTGGCGAGCTGTGACGGGGCTGGTAACGATGTGCACTTTGACGGCGAGTCGCGCGCCAGTCATCCCAACCGGATCGTTGATGCCATCCTGATCATCGACGATGAATTCCTGCGGCAGGCGATCGACGATCTCGCGCCCCGCCGGAAGTTGAATCGCGCACGCTGAATCGATCGCGCGCCGCACGTCTTCAGAAGTAATCTCGCGATCGCGACTGGCCACGGCCACAATCGCCTGTCCGTTGAAGCCCATGATGTGCGAGCCGGCGAGATTAATCGTGACTTCTTCAGCCTGGACGCCGCTCATCCGCTCGGCTTCTTCGACAGCTTTCCTGATCGCTTCAACCGCAGCATCGGGATTGACGATTACACCTTTCCGCAGTCCG
>JAJPKD010000058.1 GCA_021323895.1 Acidobacteriota bacterium
ATCTCATCCTCCGAGTTCAGGTAAATGTCCGGCGCGATTGACAGGAGAATTTGCTCGGCAAAGTCGATGCTGACTTGAATAGCATTGTTGATTCGCGAAGTAGGTTGCTCGAAAATAATTTCAGGCGTAGGCGAATAGACCCAGGCATTTTTGTCGGCCAAGAGAACTGCAATACGTAATCCTTCGGCTCGTCGAATATCAACGTGATTATCTGCGAGAAGTTCTAATACTCCTGGATCGCCGAACCCCAATCGAAACGGTTCGGGATCGGCATCGATGATTACGCGTAACGATCCGTCCTCAACCCGCGAGCGAAATCCACAAAGAGCTTCAGCAACTGACTTTGCTATGCTCGGTGCGGCGTAGATAATATGTCGCTCGGCTGAGTCAATGATCTCGCGGAGCTTTTGATTATTGAGGAAGGTGAACGTCTTTGGCTCGTTGCCGTTCATCATTTCTTGTCTTCACGAAAATCGAGGGTTCAATTGCTTGGCCGCTTCTTTGGCGCTCTTGTATTGCTGCATCAAGTTCATCAAACGACTTCGAGTGAATCCTAAGTGTTAGATTGGTTAGGTTCCATCAATGTTATTCGGCTTCTCACAACCACGGCAACCCGTATTTTGTAAAGATGCTTCGCGCTTGGTGTTCAGCAAGCGCTTTGTGGCCGGTCTTTCGTTCGTAGGCTAACGCCAACGAATGACGAATCTCGCGAACGTAATTCTCATAGGCCTTAACAGCACGGAAAATATCCGGCATTTTCTCGGGAATCCCAACCTTTCGTTTACCCCGGAGATGCGCGAACAGTAAGAAGTTACCTTCCACGAAATTGCGGACACGCAAATCAAAACCCAGCGCAGAACATAAGGCATAACTTCCATCGGGTCGCTGTTGAACTGACAACGGTTCGGATGGGAGCTCAATCTCGACGTGTTTACGCTCTTCAGCTATGAAATCCTCTGGAAAGTCCTTGGGGCCATTGGGCAGCACTTCATCCAACACATTGTCGCCGCGATGGGCGGCCTGAGTCTCTTTTTTTAAATGAGTGGGCGCGCTCTCGGGGAACAGTCGAGGCGCGTTTTCGCTTTCTTGCCCGAGAGCTTGTAACAGAATTTCAAGAAGGCCTGTTACTTCAGCTAGCTTATCCCAAGCGAAACGTATGCCTTTTTTGGTTGGCCCTGTGTAACCAGGACTGTCGACATATTCGCGAACATCGATGGCCGGCAACGACTTCAAATCATCCGGAGGAACTATGGTGATCACAATCTCGGTATCGCCCTTCTTGTGAAAGCGAACTACCTCGTGCGTGTTCCGATCTGGAGGTGAAGCAGAAAGCTGTCGCAGTGACTCTAATAATTGGTGGAGTGCGCCACTTCCCAATGCCAACCCGGATCGTGTTGGACCTTTGTAACGGCCGCTTTCAACATACTTACGGACGTGAGCATACCGTTGCCCTTTCCACCAACCCAAACTAAAAAGCAGTTGAGTGCTGGGACCTAGGGAAACTGATCCAATGGCGTCGCTATCCATCTGTGTCAACCGACGTAGAGCAGTAAGTCCTTCCTCATTGATTCGATCGTGCGAACAATGTCCTCGACATCTTGAAAGTGAATGTTGCGAAGGTGCGCAACCTGATTTCGCATTCGTTGAATTTTTGCGAGACTCTCGCGCCAGCGTTCGATGAGCTTTCCAAACTCATAATCGCTTTTTGGGCGCTTAGTGAAAATCGATTCCAACATATCCAGGAACACCACACTCAATTCGTACAAAGTCAAATACTCAATGCATCTAACGTGATCGGGAAGTAACTCCTTATCTTTATCTTTCCCGACATCGTCTTTAGCCATCCTACTCGCAGCCTTTTCCCAAAGCGTATTCGCATCTCGAAACTCTTTTCTTTTTTCGACTAGCATCGAGTTTAGGCTCTCTCGAAGATCTCTTCCGCCCGTCGATTCCGCCCAAGTGAGCAAGGCCTTGTTTAGGTCCGCCGACATGAATTCGCCATCCGCTTGTTTGCTACTCAATATCTCGCGAACCTTCACCTCACCGAGTTGTTGAAACTGAAACGACAAGACTGATCGAACCATCGTCTCGGCATCTTGGAGAAGTTGCCCTACTCGCTCATTGGTGAACCTCCTGAATAGTATTTTCGGGCAAAAACCCTTCGACTTGTAAGACTGTTCCAGAAGCAGGTAGCGAACCAGTAGATTTCTTAACTGGTAAAAAGTGGGAAGCAAGTTCTGGACAAGGACGCCTTTAAGGTAAGAGGATCTTAATCCGCCATCGGTCTCCTGGTAAATATCTTCACGGTGGCAAGGCGGCTTCGCGCCCAGGCTAAGTTGCTGGATAAGTGATCCATTGTGTTCTGATAATTCTCTTAAGCGCTGTCGATATCTCTCGGCGTGGGGATCAGCGCGCAGCCAATCGTCAACTCGATCCCAAACGGATTCATCGTAGAGGTTATCGGTCCACTTTCCATGCAAGAACTCGGTTAAACCCTCAACTAAGGCAAGATCATTCCCACACCAATCGAGTATGAGAAAAAGGATCGCGTCTCCCCAATTACAGTCGCGTGTTGTTGATATAAAGCGGTAGATCGATAAGAGTTCGTCTCGCTGAAGATTCGGAAAACAAATATGAGACTTCGGCACGCTATTAATCCTGACGCCATGCTCTTCAAAGATTACGCGTGCGTCGAGAGGACCAACCCATAAATAATTTCTCACGCGGCCATCAGCAATCTGCGCCGTTTTCTTGAGTAGCGATTGAAAGTCGTCTGAAAGTAAATCATTCGCATGATCGATTATTGCTACTTTTTGTGTTTCCGGATCTCCATCAGCAAAGTCTCCTTCTAACCGGCGCATATTCTCGGCGAATTCCTTCGGTGAGCGAAAATCGAAATACGACGTGTCAAGTCCACGACCAGAGAGCTCATCACCTAGCTGAACCCCTAGAGTGGTAGAACCTGATCCCGGAGCTGCGATGAGGGCTACGTCATGACGCGCCTCAACCTGAGCTATGACCTTCTCGATTATTGGCGTGAGTGATGGAATCTGTACGAGATTGGCTGCCATGTTAATTCGACACCGTGGGAAGTCGGAAACGATCAAAAGCAGACTGAGTTAATCGCGCGGCGGCTGAATGATCTAAAGTTCGTCGATAGTATGTTTCATACAATTGAGTTCGTAGCTCGCGCAAATACTTCTCGTAATTCGCTACCGTACGGGAAACCTCAACGGGCTTTTCCGGTAAGTCAGCAACCTTATGCCCCGCTTGTTGAGCATATATTAGGAATTTCGCTTCTGAAGGATTCTTAGCGTCACGGCTGAAACTTCGGTCCTTTGTATAGAGTCCCATCGTGAACGGACCGCTATCAAAAATTAGCGGTGACTCGGGCAACGGTATTGATATTCGCTTATCGCGCACCGCGACGATCGAGAAGAAGTCTTGTGGGAATCTCTTTGGTCCTTCTGGAAGAATCTCATCGAGAACCGACTCAGATACCTGTTTCTCAGCGCGTCCAGTCCGCGAGCGTGTTTTGCGTTCCTTCCCTCGCGTTTTCCCGAGTTCAATTCGCTCGCCGACGATCTCGCATAGCTGGTCATACAGGCTTCGAAGGTATTTTCGGGGTTCGAGACCGATAGCTTCCAATACAGCAGAGTCAAATGTTCGTCGATCAGCTCGCTTAACCTCTTCAAAGATAGAACCAACCTCACGACCTGATAACTCACGAAACGCCGTCTTTATGGCACGAGCGCTTTTAGCCGAAATCAAGTCAGGCTTGGGGATTAAGACTTCATTCTCAATATCGGCCGCTATCATCTTGGATGCACCCCCGCCCAAGCTCTGCCGAGCTACGGTTTCTTGAAGCATGAAGCCGAGCGTTGAATTGACGAGTGCTGCTAATAATTCTGGATCAGAATTCGGATTTGCACGTACAAGATGAAGATTGTGGTCGGCATAAATTGGTTCCAGAGAGAACCGATGCGCCAGAACCTCACCGAGGTGTTCGGCCCAAAACAATTGTGCGGGTTCCACCAGTCCGAGAGACCACCACCCAGGCTTGCGGTCCTTAACCGACGGGCCTTCAGGCCAAGGAACGCCATCAGAGGTCTTTTGCGCCTCACCCCATTTGATATAGCTCAATGCGCCGCGCTTCCCCTTTTTTCGCAACTGTTCTTTTGAGAAAGGACAGAGGAACACTCGCGATTTCAATTCATTATTGGATATCTGCAAGCTTCGGAATTCTCGGGGAGACCGCAAGACTGGCTTAATAAATTCCTCCTCAATGCCAAATTCTTCGATAGCTTTGGGCGTAAGGTAAAAGAAATCATTAATCCTGGTGACGAAACCATTTACAACTGAAGCGAATCTTCCTATTGGCTCAAACGGTATCTTGCTTTGTTTGCGCAACGCAAAGAAAACTTCGGGTGCTCTAAGGAGAACACCCCATTTTGCTGTTCGCTTTTGTCTTTCAATCTCGGCAAGTAATTCCTCTTGGCGGCAAATTCGAACTCGAAAGTCGTCTTCTTCCTCAGTAATCAACCCCAGCGGCCGCATTTGATGGTACTTCCTTCCGCTGTTTTCTAGGCGCCCTACTAGATTGCCAGTCTTTTTCCAACGCGAACCATCCGCGGCGTTTGGGACGCCCGGTATTAGTGTGGCGAGCGGTTTCTTGATCTTGACAAATTTTGCTAGATGGTCGGCTCGGTCCTCTGAAGATTCACATCGTTCAAGAATTGTCACAATAGTATTTACATCGGCCTCGGTAAACCAAGGCTCACACCTACTTTCCAGAATGGCCACAATCTTAAAGTTATTAAGCAAGAATTTTTGAAGTTCATATCCATAGTCAACGTCAAGCCATGCGTTTGACGTTATGATTCCCATTCGCCCGCGAGGAGCGACGAAACGTGCGACCTGAAAAAACAGATACGCGAGAATATCTGCTTTCCCAGAGAGTCGGAGTTCCGCCTCCTTAATGAAATGATGAAGAGATCGTTTCTGATTACGCGCGCGTTCGAATTGTCGCTGAGCAGCTTTCGATTTGAGCTGAAACGCCTCTGGATAAGACTCAAACCAGCCCTCTGCAATTACTCTTTCAAGATGTCTCTTATATCCGGGTACTAGCTTCTCTATTTTTTCCTGTCTAATAAAGGGAAAGTTACCAACGATCGCGCTGAACTGGGGTAGTGCATGTTCGACCATTGCCGGGTTGTCATAGTCCATCTTAGGAGGTGGAAACTTGAACGTTTCATGTGGTGACACCGAAAAGACATCGCGACAAATGATCCTTGGAAAGTTCTCATGTTCAGCAACTCGCTGTCGGAAAAGGTTTATAGTTGCTAGTTCGGCGGGGAACGGAGCGATGTCTATGCCCCATAAACGTGAGAGAAGTTTCACGTGATCCTTTAGTCCAAGTGATTGCATGCGCTCGTATGCACGAATCAGAAATGTTCCAGTTCCGCACGTTGGATCAAGGACGTGCTCTTCCGCCGACTGGACGCAAAACGCTATGATCAGATCGCAGAGATTCTCGGGCGTAAAGTATTGGCCTAAACCATGCCGTTCTTCTGGCGGGATAAGCCTCTCAAAAACAATCCCAATAACATCCTGCGGCACATGAGCGAAATCGCGCGTGTGAAAGTCCCGAATAAGGTCGACCAATTCGTGCGAGGCGCCAGATGGCCACTGTATTCGATCAGGTACGTCTTCAGCGAAAACAGCGTGATAGTCGATTTCCGACGCGCGCGCGAATGCCGCTCGCAGTGTGGACAAGACTTGAGACGTATCGACATTGTGAAAGACCAGATCCGGGAGGTGGCGCGCGGAACGTCGCAAGCTTTGATAGAACAGTATCTTGCCGAGCAGTCGGTAAACGATTTGTCGTGCTATGGACTCCGCAAACTCAGAATCGCGTGGGTCACCCGCTATTCCCTGCCTAACAGCCCACGTAGCAATCTCTTCACGAAATTGCAAATCACTATCGAGCCGCAGATGTAGGGAGTCAGAGACGAGTGGAACCAATCGATGAACAGCGTCAATCAGCCGACCAACAAAGTAGGTTGCATCAATTTCAACTAACTCCAGAGACTCGTCTCTAAAGAGTCGATCCAGATCGCGCATTAGCTCTCGTCCACGCGCAAGGACTGCGAGCTTAGTCGGTTCGGGCAGTGAATCGCTCGAAGGGCTGATCTCGTACAGGTCTGCATAGTCACGCAACTTCTCAAGCGTATCTCGGGTCGCTGGCGTTCCGGGTCTTGAAGTGCTCCAAATGCACAAGTCGCGCAATGTCCAAGTTACGAAGTAAGGAGCTTTGTGTGCGCGAGCTTTCCGCGCCGCGTATTCAAGAAGTCTCGTATCATCTGTTGATAATTCTGGTGAAGTTAAGACAATTACAGCGAAGGGCAATTCACTTTTGTTATCTCTGGCCTTCATAAGCACTGAACAGAGTGGAGCGTCAACAACTTTGGAGGTTTCTGCGCGAACAGCTTCGTCAGCAAAAAGGGTTGCTGATTTACCGGCTGACAGGTGGGCCAGGAACCGGTCGAAGAGTTCAAACACGATTGCTGTCATGCTTGCTTTGCAGTGGGCTTTAAGAATTTAACGTAGGCTGTGCGCCCCATTCGATCTACTGTGAATCGAACCATATTGGGGTCTTCCTTTTGAAGCATTTTCAAAAGATCCGTAGTTTGATTGAGTTCCAGTATCCGCGACTTCTGCGCAAGCAACCGAATCCCTGCCAAAAGTCCTAAGTCTGTAATCGGGGAGTACCCCAAAGGGCTCTTGAGAGCATCATGCGCGAGAATTAACGCATCAGTCGCCTCTTGCTCGTTTGCGCCCACTGCTTGAGAGTTCCAGCAACACGCGACGGTTGAGAAAAACCGAGTCTCGAGGAAGGGTTCTGTATCCTCGACTGAACGCCATTGATTAATAAGCGTCTTGAGTTGAGGTGTGACGCGATACTCGTAACGATCTCGGTCAGGTTTGGTAAGTAATCCAAGATCACAAAATGGCTCTAACCGCACCGAAACATTTTCGCGAAGCGCACCGCCTCCTGTGTCGTGTCTTTCCTTCCAGGCTTCAATTGAATCCGCAACCTTTCTAAGCGTAGCTAACCTATCACGATCTTCTCGCGGCAACAGTCGAGTTGAATGTTTCTTTTCGGCATTCCGAATGATCTCTGGAAGCAGCTGGCCGGCATCTTTTTCAGGAATCGACGATCCATTCCAATTTAAAAGCTGCGACATGAAGGGAAATAAGACTTCGGCATCGTTGTCAATGAAACAATAAAGGAAGAGCAGAGACTGCTCGCGGGAAATACGGAGTGGGTTCGCGGAAGAATCCAAGCGCTCGAAGGCTTCTAACTCTTCCTTTGGTGTCAAATTAAGGAGAACCAAACTGCGTGTTAAAGCCGAGTACGTTCCTTTCTTGATTAGGTCGAGGGATGTTGCAAGGTACGGATATCGTCGCCAGTTTTGTTTGACGAGCTTTCCCGTTCGCGAAGGAAGCGAGGGATTAGCCAAATAGACATCCTGTATTTCGATTGCGAATGGTCCAGATGAGCCGTTATCTTTCAAGACTTGCTTACGCAAGTCACGATATGCGCTGTCCGTAAGTCTCGCGCGGACGTAATCCCGCACGTCTTCAGGTAAAGGGGGGCCGATGCGAACTCGTTTACTTATCGTCTCAAGAAGATAGTTCCCAAGCGTCGCTAAGTTGCTCGTTTCGAATGTCGCAGATCTCGCACAAAGCAGCTTCAGGTAGCCAAGCCTCTGCATCGTGCGATTGGCTGAATCCAGAACGCGAATCTTGGCCGCCATCAGAAACCTCCATGAACACTGATTCGTGGCCGAATATCCATGAGGAAGGCGCGTTCAGTTTCCGTATTTGAAACGAGGGCTTGCCCAATATCTAGGCTCCGCAATAATTCATCGAAGCCCAGGAGAGCATTCCCGTACTTAACTTCTTCAGGCAAGTTGGATTTTATGTTACGACGCACATAGTCGATGTCACCTTGCACCGTTAGTTTATGGGCAATGATCGTGTCCACTTGAGCAAGGATACGCGGATCGATTGAGGTCGGTTGTTGCGTCGCAACTACGAAAGACAAACCGTAATTCCGGCCTTCTCGCACGTACTTAATGATTATGTCCGTTGCAGCTGTCCGACGTTCGGACGGCAAGATGTTTTGGGCTTCGTCAATAGCCACCCAAGTAGGAGGGATGGCCTCGTGCAGGCTCTGCTCCATCTCTTGGCGATTCTCGTCCGTTAAGCTATCGAGAATCTTGAGATGTTTTTCGATCTCCGACGCTCGTATCCTCGATGAAATTAGGCGACGTAAGAATGCCGATACGACTACCAAACGTAGCTCATCCGACATTTTGTTCATCACGATTACGCTCATTCTTCCCGGTTTGAGAAATTCGTGAAGCGGAGTCCCTTTATCCTGAAATAAAGGATTGCGTCTATACGTCAGCAGCTGCTGGAGGACGCCGCGACGAGTCTCTGATTGATATACCGTTGTGAGCTCACTGTCCTCTTTCACGCAGGCAATTAGGTCATCAATGGAGTAGGTTTGATGCGGTTGATGGTAACGATCACCATCCGTCCAACCTTCGCTCGTGACCTTGATATAGGCATCGTTAAGGAGTTGGCCCATACGGTCTTGATAAATATCCAAGCCAAAAAGGTAACCCCAGTCAGCGGCGTTGAAGTCAGAGCAATTTATTGAGAATTCAGTTTGATCTTCTGGCGTTGCCCCGGTTCGTGTTCCGTTAGGAATCCAGATCTTCACATTTAATGGCTCGGGTTTGACCGACCAGCCACGTCGCAGCGCGAACTGCTCGCGCACTAACTTCTGCCGACTGTCTTCGGTGAGCGGCACGTTCGTCCACTGAAATATTCCCAGCGTGTCGAACAACAAAACCGCTCCGTCATGCTGGTTCACGGAAATCGAAGTGTTTTCGTTCTCAGTACAAAGGCCTTCGAGCAACGTGCCAAGGGTGTACGACTTGCCTGATCCTCTCTTGCCGAACAGCGCAACAACATGCGCACCCTCAGTGTCAAATCTGACATCCGTGAGCGGTCCGGCTTCAGCGAGACGACCCATGTAAACCCAGTCTTTGGTTTCAGCTCGTGATGAGCCCACCATGCCAGGTGAACTGCGAAAAACGCGCGGCTTTGTTGTGAACTTCTTCATCCCAAGTATTAACCGAAAATGATGGGAGCGATGTCATTTACCATCGCGTCATCAACCACTTTTTCCTGTGCATCGTGTGCCGCAATAGCGCATTCATTGATCGCCTTAATTATGTTGCGGGGAGTCGACTTCACGGCATCCTGACATGCATAGTCGCAGAGCAGATCGAAGGCTGAAGCTGTAAAAGGATAGGTCTTTACTGTGGTCTTTAGTCCTTCACTCTTGATGCGCTTATCAGCGGCATCTTGATCGATTAGCTTGCCAAGAAGCTCTTCTACGAACGCCTTAACATTTGCGGGTGCTGCTAGTGTTTCCAGTTCGATGTAGTTTTGTTCTCCGATACGGCTTCTGACGTCCTGCCGATTGAGAATGCGAGGCATGTCGTCGCGAGTATCCCCGGCAGAACCGATGATAAATCCTACTGACGAGTTGGCGTTATCTGAAAGCTTTCGAAGGTACTGATGCCACGATTCGGCTGCATCGCCTTCTCGTACATTTTGAAGCTCTTCCATTTCGTCGATGAAAAAGATCAATCGACAGTTTACTGCCCCAGCAAGATTACCAATCGCCTGAAGACCGTTAACCAAGTCACCAGCTCCAACCTCACCTAGATTACGCGTGACACCAATGCTCTCTAGTTCCTTCGCGGTGAGCTTTTGTCCCGAAAGCCACCGCCAACTACTAAAGCCATAGTCGCCGCCGCCGCGCAGATAGCCAAACGCACTAATTATGTTAGGGTCAGGAGTCAACTTCGCCAATGCCTCGGCGAAATCTTTTGAATTGTTGTAGAGTTGGCGCAACCACTCTTGGACAGTATTCATTCCTAGTGCTTCGGTTAGTTGAAGATGCCAACTTGCCGCGGTCGATTTGCTCTGAACTTCAACTTCAACGTGCACCAAGTGAGGTTTTCCCTTACATTGCGCTGGTGTCTTGTTCGTGAGGCAGTAGTCTAGGTAGTAGAGAGTTTGTGTCTTTCCAGAACCAAAGGGACCCCAGATCATCATCTTCGGCACGCGTGGGTCTATGAACGCCCGAGCCATTTGCTTTAGCATTCGCTCCTCAAGAGGCTGTCGCCCAAAATAGAATTGCGCGTCACTTGGATTGATCTTCGCATCGATCGTGAAACTTTCTCGATTCTTCAGACAAAACCACTCTTTGAAGTCCATAATCAATTTCTCCTCTGCGGGCGAATTGGCTGCACAAGCTTACTCTCAGTCAGTTGACGAAGGCGCACCGCTGCCCAATAGTGCAACTCTTTAACAAGATCGCGTCCTGGGCCAACACTATATATCATCATTCCCAGTTCAAGATTCCGTTCGATCGACTTGCTTGTAAGATTGCCGGAACCGAACAAGGCAAATGACTCAGACTCCCGTGTGGACTGAACCACGTACAACTTAGCATGCACTGATGGATTGTATCGAACCTCAATCCAGGGGCACTGTTCTAAGACCGCCGCTGCTTCAAATTGGTATGGTTCGATGGGCTCCCGCGTAATAACATAAGTTGGAATTTTCTCTCGCTCGATCTTAGCTCTCAACAACGCCAGCGAGTATCTTGACCCCGTCATCGGACTGATAAACGGTGAAACGATGCACAGATTGCGAAGGACGGGCTCGCGAAGAACAAGCCGCTGGATGAAGCGCTCAACGGTCCTGTGATAAAGGATTTCGGCATATCTGCGCGTGGGTTCAATCATCGAGAGAGGCCGTATCTGCCAATCGGGAACTGCGAACTACGAAATGCCGAGGTCTTAAGGCGATGAGTATAGAGCAGCCCCGTCTCTGTTTGGAAGGCGAATTCAAGGGGCGAGCATCGCTTTACGGTATGTCTGTCGCAAGTGTAGGAAGGTCACCCGATGTTCGCACTTTGTAATTGAGCATCGCGCACCGATCGCCCGACGTCATGTTCTAATACCAAGTCTCACAAATGAAGATTATCGTACGCCCGAGCAGGAACTAGGAGTCACACTCATTTTAGTCTCTCGCTTTCAAGCGAAGGCTGACTCCAATCGTTAATAACCGTATTCAGACGACCGTTCGTAAGAGGGTTCAAATTATCAGCGTACGCTGTTGCCCATTCGAGCCATCGCGCTTGCGAGCTTTGAGGTTGCAGTCCCTCGCCGTCTGTAAGGGCCTTCTTACATTCCGCCAGAAACTGTCTGAGGTTAAGGCTTCTTTTCCAGGAATCGACAAGTCTGTTTAGCTGTTCGCGACGCGCACGTTCAATCTGTTGGAGTCGAGCTAATTCTGCACGACGCTGCTGCTCTTCCAATTCGCGTTGTCGTTTACGCTCCCACTCAAGATCCCTTTCGTGAATTATTTTTGAGGCTGTTATCAGGCCAACCATTACATCATTCAACTGTTTCTCAAGTGGTTTGGTCGGCTTGTCCCTCCAACTGGATCTGCCGACATAATGTTCATCTATCCTGAGAGTCAGTTTCTCGGTGGGCGTGAAGATCCATCGATCTGAACTGTAAGATTCGCGGCGTTCTTTCTCACTTACTTCACGTTCGGTGCGAGTAATCTTCTCCCAAAGACTAAATTGCACCTTGGCTTCGTTTAGGCGGCAGTACGTTTTGCGATCTTTAATTTCGATTTGCCCTCCGCGAGTTTCGATGGCTTTGATGAGAGCGTCCATGATTCTAAAGGCGCGATGCACGGTACCCTGAGAGACGTTGATGTCTATAATCTGACGCTGGCTTTCGTTCGGTGACCAGCCTGGGTAAATGCGTCCGTAGGGATCAACCCACTTCCGTTCTAGTCTCTTCCTGGTCTCGCGAACAAGCGGATGAGCACTACGAAGATCATCAGCGACCACGATTTGATTTGCCGGTATGCTCTCGGTTTCGGTTAATGTCCGCGCTTCGTCATCTGGGAGCGGTTGTCTCTTAAAATTAGGTGAAACGAATGCGCTTTCGGGTGTGTCCTTCTTCGCCGCTGGCAGCGGTGGAATCCGTGGCTTGTGACCGCTTTCCAACCGCGCCCAATAGCCACGATATGGCCTTGGCACATCGAGTCTCTTACAAATTTTCGCGAGCCTGACGTCTGAGATTCCTAGTTCCTGCGCGGCGAGCACCAACGACTTAGACCAAACCAGCTTGTAGAGTTCTTCTCTCGTAATCTCACGTTCTTCATTCATCGGAAGTCCATTCCTCCGTCAAGGTTTTTGTCGTGGAAGAATATCTCAGCAGGCCGGCAGCTCAGTTATTCATGATGAATTGGTTCTGGGCGAAATGAGAACCAAGAACCCTTCTAGCCCGAGGTCGTGGTTTGGCGCGTCTCAACGCGCCCTCGGCGTGTTGCCAGGATTCCGTAGTTTTGGTAGCGGGATCCGTTTGGACAGAGTATCGGACGGTCATCCGATAACGGCGCATTATGTCCTGGTCTTACAAGCGACGCGCCACCTGAAACGCGGTGTCACGCCGTCCGCACCGGCACATAATGAACGTTATCGAACGCCCTGAACGCAACCCACTTCGACACGTGCGCGCGTAGGGTGAGGTGTTCAAAATGAACGAACGCAAACTCGTCCAAAGTGGGAGTGTACGCGGTACATTGAAAGTTACTAAATGAGATTACTGAGCAGACAGGATAGACACGCGTTTAACAGGGGTCCGATTTGCGCAAGTTCTAGATTCTTAACACGTTACACATTTAAGAATAGTAACCTTTTTGGTTACACTTAGTAACCTTGGCCGCAACCCATTCGAAATCAACAGTTAAAGGTTACTAAATTTTACGTTCAACGCTCTTCGTTCGAAATAGCGGGAGTCGTTAATGCACCTCTGTAAACGTCCAAAATCGTGTTCTGAAAATGGACAAACCGGCGCGCCGAAGGAGCGTCAGATTATCGTTCAGTGGTCGGTACGTCGAACCTTAAGGTTCACTATTTTTGAGCAGACAGGATAGAGGAGCGTTTTTTGAGTGTGCGAGTCGCTCAACTTCTGAATCCTCAACACCTTAAGACTTAAGAATCTAAAGATTTTTCCTTAAGAATCTTAAGGTTGCCCGCAACCCATTTTCTTTCACCAATTTGCACCTTAAGGTTTGAGTCGTTTCGAGAGAAACGTACCGACATCTCTGCGGCTCAAAAGTCGGCCTTGACTGCGCACCAAGCGCCCCCTTCAAACGTCATATTGAACGGCCAGTTGGTTCGCTCCGTGAAAGACATTTCGTGCGCGACAGTGAGACTTTCGGATCCCGCTAGTTGATTCCATTAATCTCCCGGATATCAATCGGCTACGATTCGAATCGTCGTCTCCGCGTCTCAGGGTGCCCACAAGCTTCTTCAAAAACCGCGACCGATTGGGCCATTGATTCCATCAATCCAAACGAATCGATAATTGGATTTCAAAGTTACGCGAAGGCGTGAGGCCCGACCGATCTTAGATGATTCAAAATGTACACAGCGTGTTGCCAAAACGGAGCACCGAAATTTATTTCGTTCTGACTTCCTGCAAAAACTCTAAGAAAATCAACTGACGTTCAAGTCAGCTATTGGCATAAGTCTTGAGAAGTCCTAACCCACAGTCTCAAGACCAATGACGAAGAGGAATCTCATTAGCGCGAACGCGATCGCGACCGTACTCGGAATCCAATGCCAGACGGTATATCTGTGGGTGCGGCAGAAGCGAATTCCGTTCTATCGAGTTGGGCGGCTCGTGAAGTTTGACGAAGAGGAAGTGCTGGCTCGATTCAAAGCCGACACTGACAGTGACCTCAAAGCTCCGGAATCGGGCACCTTGACGGTGAAAACTTCGCGCGGTCCTCAGTCGGTAAAACGCTTCACAGTGTCGAACAACAGACCTGTCGATCCGCGTCGGGTATTCGGATCGGAATCTTCGCAGATAACAGAACGAAGAGAGCGTTACATGGCCATGCTGGGAATGGTAAAGTAGCGCCGCTTCTTGTTCGCGGCTGCACTGCGAAGAAAGGAGCAGAGAATGGCTGTTTGGAAACGGCGAGACACAGGCAAATGGGTCTGTGATTTTCGCTACAACGGGCGGCGGCATGTGCAGACGCTCACGCTTGCTTGTACAAAGAAAGACGCCAAGGAAGCTGAAGCGGTGATTATGGCAGATGTCTTCCGCCAAGTTTACGGTTTGAACGGCAAAGAAGATTGTCCGTTCGACCGATTCGTGCTCGACAAATTCTTACCTTATTCGGAGGCGAATAAGAGAACCTTTTACGATGACGTGCTGGTTTGCAAAGTGCTGATTGGGTACTTCAAAGACAAGATGATGAGGAGCATCACCTCAGCTCTGGTCGAAGAATTCAAACAGAAGAGACTTGCAACTCCAGTTAGCCGCCAAAAAGATCGAGTCGCAAAGAATTGGACTCCATCAACACGGCTCAAGAAAGCACGTCAGAAGCGCCTTGACGTATCAGATGAACCACCGAGACCACGCAAGCCGGCGACTGTCAATCGAGAGATGTGCGTGTTATCTAAGATCTTCTCGTTGGCTGTCGATGCAGAATTGCTCGACGACAATCAGTGCCGCCGAGTTAAGAAGCTGAGAACGGCGAATCAGCGGGTTCGGTATCTGACTGACGCAGAAGAAAGGGAACTCTTCAAAGCACTGAAGGGTCAGGATTGGGTCAAGGACATAATCGTCATGGCAATTAACACAGGAATGCGGCGCGGAGAACTCTTCGACCTGAAATGGTTCGATGTAGATCTCAACCGCCGCATCGTGCATGTTCGGCAAAGCAAGTCAGGCCGACCACGCACGATTCCTTTGAATGCCACGGCACAAACGCTACTCGCAGGATCGCCAAAGACAAGCGAGTACGTCTTTCCAAGTCCGAAAAAGAACGAAAGACGTGTGAACGATGTTGGCAGGCAATTCGAACGAGCAGT
This sequence comes from Acidobacteriota bacterium, assembly GCA_021323895.1. Lineage (GTDB taxonomy): Bacteria > Acidobacteriota > Blastocatellia > Pyrinomonadales > Pyrinomonadaceae > UBA11740. The sequence continues at coordinate 15,062 of JAJPKD010000058.1, forward strand.
GAAGAAAGCGAAGATCGTGGATTTCCATTTTCACGATCTGCGGCACACCGCTGCGACACGGATGGCCGATGCAGGAGCGGACCCGTTTACGCTCGCTGCTATCTTAGGCCACAGCGACATTCGGATGACTGCGCGCTACACGCATGCGACCGATGAAGCGAAGCGTCGAGCAGTTGATCGGCTCGTAAAACCCGCACCAAATTCCGATGCGAGTGAGCAACCAAAAACTCAACTCAGAGCGGTGGAAAACTCCGGCGTTGCGAGCGATTTCCAAACTTTTGGCAACGTATTGGCAACGGAAACAAAAACGGCGAGGAGCACCTCGCCGTAAGTGCTTGATTCTAATGGTGGAGCAGAGGGGGATCGAACCCCTGACCTCCGCATTGCGAACGCGGCGCTCTGCCAAACTGAGCTACTGCCCCACGGGGAAAACGATACTACCGTTTCGAGTTTCGAGTTTCAAGTTTCGCCTTACTCATCGCCGACGCAATCTGCGCCGCAACGCGCGCATTGTTCTCAAGCAGCGCAATGTTCGCGGTCAAGGTTGCGCCGCCGCTCTTTTCAGACATTTCTGCCAACAGAAATGGCGTTAGTTCGCGGCCGCCGATCGCTCGACGTTTGGTTTCATTCAGAGCATCGTTCAAAGCACGCTCCAAAACAGAGCTGTTCACTTCGTCTTCGCTTGGCACCGGCACTGTTACCAGCAAAGCTGATTGCAGATCAAGCGCGCGCTGATTCTGGAAAAGTGCAACCACATCTTCCGGCGAATCGCAGCGCACATCGATTGGCAGCCCGCTTGATCGTGAATAGAACGCCGGCAGTTCATCACATTGATATCCTGCGACAGTGACGCCATGAGTCTCCAGCCACCCACGCGTCGCCGGCAGATCCAAAACAATCTTAGCGCCGGAACAGACGACAATCATCGGCGTCGCGGCAAGCTGAGGAAGATCGGCCGACACGTCCGGGAGAGTCCCTCGATGCACGCCGCCGATGCCGCCCGTAGCGAAGACTTTGATGCCGGCTCGATGCGCAATCCACATCGTCGAGGCTACGGTCGTTGCGCCATTCCACTTGCGAGCAACTGCGATCGCGAGATCACGAACGCTTAATTTCTTGATGTCGTCAGAATTGGCCAACATCTCAATCTGATCGCTACCTAGTCCGGCTGACAGTTTTCCATCGATGACTCCGATCGTTGCGGGAATCGCGCCCTCGTCGCGAACAATCTGTTCCAGACGACGTGCGGTTTCGATATTTTGCGGACGGGGCAAACCGTGCGCGATGACCGTCGATTCAAGCGCTACGACCGGTTTGCCATCTAACAGCGCCGATTCGACTTCGCTGTTCAAGCTCAAATGTTCTTTCATGATTTCGTCAAGACAAAAACAGTCCCACCATTATCGCCGGTGCGCCAATCGACGGTCGCGCCGATCATGTTTGCCCGCGCGCGAATATTCGCCAGACCGCGACCGCTGGCCTTCACGTCCTCGCGTTCGAAGCCGCGCCCGTCGTCCGCGATTTCCAGTTGAAAATTGTGTTCGACAACCCTTGCGCTCATCTTCACCTGCTTCGCGCCCGAGTGACGACAGACATTACTCAAAGCTTCCTGTGCAATCCGATAAATCTGAATTTGCGTACTCGAAGGCAAATTCAGTTTTTCGTCGAGTGCATCATCGCACATGAATTCGTATTTGAATTTACAATCTGGCGGCGCGTGTTCGACGGCGTGCGATAAAGCAAACTGCAACGCCGCCGAGAGCCCGACATTTTCCAAAGCCGAAGGGCTCAAGTCCTCGCAGATCCGCCGCACTTCCTGCGAAATGGATTCAATTTCATTGCGCAGCGTGCTCGGCGCAGACGGCGCGCGATTCGGACGAATATTCGGATCGCGATTCATCGGAAGTTGATCGACGAGCAAAGCGAGATTACGCAAATCCGCCAAAGTTTGATCGTGCAGATCGCGCGCGATACGTCGTCGCTCGGCTTCAGTTTCGTTAGCAAGTTGCAAACGCGCTTCGGCTAAGTCGCGGTTTGCTGACGCTAATTCGGCGCTGGTCCGATGAATGCGCCGATTTTGGAAGTAGCCCCAAGCAAAAGCGATCAGCGCCAACAGCAGCAGCACGCCCAGCGCGGTCGAGGTCCAGGGAAACGGCGCGCGCGCGACCGTGAATTCAAACGACAGCGGTGCCGCCGGCGTGAGATCTTTGGTAAAGGCTCGCGCGACTACTTTGTAGGTGCCTGGCTTCAGTTGCTCCATCGCAAACTGCGAGTCGTGTGAAAGTTTTTGCCGAATGATTTTTCCCGTGCTGTCATAAAGCGCAAACGCATACTGAAACTGCTCCGGAAAAGTGCGGCTGCTAATCGCCGTGACATCGAGCAGCAGACTGTTTTGCGGATAGTCGAGCTGCAGGCGTTGCTTCAGCTCGCCTTGTTGATGAATGCGCTGACTGATCACGCGCGCGGGCAAGACCGTTGGAGGTACGTGATCCGGCTGATAACGAACGACACCACGGTTCGTGCCAACGACGACATTCTCAATGCCATTCGACGTTTCAGACAAAACAGCGAACGCGCGTTGCGAAGGCAGCCCCTGTTCGATGTCGAAACGCGAAAAGATCGCGGCGAATTGATCGTCGAGTGCGACTTTCAGCAATCCATTTCCCACGGTCGCGCACCAGATCTGCTTTGCGTGCGCGTTGTCCGCACTGATGCTTAAGCTGCGCGCGTTGACACCCGGCGCGATGTCTTTCAATTCGCCTGAGCGAAAGAGAAACAACCCTTTCGCAGATGCAATCCACAGGTCTGATCCGTCAGCGAGCATCGACCAAACCGCGTCACCTTTCAGTTTTTCCAAGGCCGGTTCCGTCGTAGTTTGCTTGCCATCGAACATAAAAACTCCGGCAGTCGCAGTCCCGATGAGCAAACGGTCGCTAGAGTCTTTGCCAAGACTCGTGACTTCGCGCCAATGGCTGTCAGCATTCGCATCGGGCCACACGAGCGTGCGCTGTGAACCTTGCAGCCTTTCAACGCCGTAGCCATAGGTTGCGATGTAAGTTGATCCGGCGACTGTGGCGATGGCGCGAATATTGTCTTCACCGGATGCAGGAGGGATTCGCGCAAAGCTTGAATCTGAGCTTGACCCGAACAATCCATTCGCGGTTGCGATTAGCACGCGGCCATTATTGTCTTCACCGACCGCATAGATAGTTCGGTGGCCGACTTCTGGGATGGCAGCCCACTTCTTCGAACCGTCATTGATGTAGAGCCCGGCGTTTGTTCCCGCAAACAAGTGTCCGCGAGATGTTCGCAACAGCGCCCGCACGTAATTCGCGTTGGCATCCTCGCTGACTGCTTCGGCGCGCATCGCGTTCGGATCGTAGCGGCAGACGCCTTTGTCAGTCGCGAACCAGACGACCTCTTCCGAATCGATGAAAATGCCGAAGATGTGATCCGACCGCAGCGCGCCGCCGGTGCCTTCGAAGGTGAACTTCTCGATCACTTTTCCAGCTTGTAGATGAAAGGCGCCGTGGCCGTCGGTGGCAATCCAAAGGTCGTCTCCGGCACCGCGCACAATTGAAGTCACGGCGCCCGTCTGTGCGGCGACTTTGTTCGGCTTGAGCAGGTCGCTATTGTCAAACAGACCGCTGTCTTCGCCTCGTGCTTGCGCGCCGGTCCACAGATGACCTTGCCCATCCGCGGTCAACACGTTGACGAAGTAGCTGCGTGGTTTGCTGACGATCTCTTTTGCTTCACCGTTTTCGATTGAGATGATGCCGCGACTCTGCGTGCCGGCGTAGAGCTTGTCGCCGACGAGCGCCAGACTGGTAATGCGCAACGGGCCAGGATGATCTTTGTCGGCGCTCTGCAAAGGTTGATTCAGAAGCGCGCGAACGTTGAAGGCGATGTCCGGCGTGCCTTCGCCCTCGCGTATCTCGCGCGGTTGATTTCGCGCTACGCGACAATCGAAGACCTGACCACTGTCGCTGGCCATGATTACGCGATCGCGCTCGGGAGAAATGATTGCATTGATGATCGTGCCCGAAGTTTCCTTGATCAGATCGAACTTGCCATTCCACATCCGTGCCGCGCCGTTGTCTGTGCCGATCCACAAGGCGCCTGAGTCATCGGTCTTCAACACGAGCACACGACCAGTTGGCAGCCCGTCAGCATTGATTGCATTCGTGCGGCGGCCGTCGTAACGAGCAAGTCCGCCATCGGTCGCAAACCACGTCACGCCGAATTCCGTCTGCGCGATCGCGTGCGTGCGATCGGAAGGCAGTCCATGAAACGAAGTTACAGCGCCCCATTGATGCAAGTTCGGCGGCGGTGTAGGTAATGGAGACGGCGAAGGAGCGGGCGTGGGCGATGGTGAAGGCGTGGGCAGTGGCTGATTCTGAGAAAAGGCAGTTGGCAGCCGAGTGAGCAGTAAGCAGTGAGTAGTGAGCAGTAAAAGGATGGCAAGTACGGCCCTGCCGCCTGCCAGTGCGGTTAGCCTCTGGCTTACCGTTGAGCTATCTAATTCTCTGCGTCGAGGCTGAGCCTCGACGCAATCCGAATTCAAGAGCGGTCGCCGGTGAGGCAAAGCCTCACTGCACTGTGCGGCGGCATAGCCGCGGTAAATGTCGCACCTTCGGTGCTTGAGAAAGGATCCTGGACGCGAAAACCACGCCCTTACGGACGTGGCTATTTCATTTCGGCCCTTTGGGCCTCGATGCGGGTCATCGCTCACGTCACTTATCGCCTTGTTTTTCCCGCTTCTCGCTTCTGCTCTTCAGAAAACTTCTTACGGTCGCGGTCGATCCAGCCTTCGAGATCCGCCGCCGCCTTTTCCAGTTCGTCGTTATTCAACAAGCCGCGGCGCAGCGCTTCAAAGAAAGCGCGCGTGCGCACGTTGTAAGCGAGCTTCTCGTACGCTTCGTGCTCGGTGCCTTCGGCAATTGAGATAAAGAGCTTTTCGTAGAGTGTGGCGAGCCGGCTCTCGACGCCGCGCAGCCTCAAAGAACACTTGCGCGCAATTGCCCAGTTCGACAAGCCGAGCGCCAGATAGTAAAGCGCCTCGGCTTCGAACTCAGTCAGCAGCGGTCGCTTGAATGAATCTTTGAACGCTGGATCGATCATGTCGGCGCCGTCTTCCAAAACGGCGGCGACGAAACGCAGAAAGCGCGACTCAGGATTGTTCTTGTGAATGAAGCCGTAAGCCGGCGGCGGATCGACCGACTTCACGATCTTGCGAATCTCGTTGATGTA
>JAJPKD010000285.1 GCA_021323895.1 Acidobacteriota bacterium
GCATCGGCCAAAGTCGCTGAACTCGCCAAGAACGAAGAGCAGTTGAATGCTTCAATCGAAGCAGTGCAACAAAGCGAGCAGGAGTTGCGCGCGCGGATTGCGGAAACGGAAAGCCGCCTGCGTGAAGCCGAGCAAGTCCATCTGAAGGCCAGCATCGAAGCGGACCTCCGCGCCCAAAACGAAGGAAACCGAATCGCTGAACTGACGCCCCAGCGCGCCGCGCTGGAAGCAGCCGCCGCACAGCGAGCCGAGAGAATTCAATCACTCGAATCGGCAATCGAGAGTCTTCACGCCAATGAGCGAGAGCAGACAAAGCGGATCGCCGAATCCGAAGCCACAATCGATGTTTAGCAGGAAGCTCAGCAAAACCGGCAAGCGCAAATCGCGGCGCTGACCGAGCAACAGCAGAAGCTCGCCAGCGAACTTGACGAACTGTCGGCAGCCGAAGCAGCGTTGGCCCAACAAATCGCCGAAACGACGGCAGCGATCCAGTTTGGAACCACGGAGCGCGAGCAGGCTCAGACGCAGCTCCAGCATCTCAGCGAACAACAGGCGAAACTCAACTCTGAACTCGATTCCCTCCGCGCCCAGCAGGACGATCGCGCGAAAGAGATTGCCGAAATCGAGCGAGTCGTTAACGCCGAACGTGAAGCGAAACAGACGGCGGATGCACGGCTGCAAGCGCTTTCGGAAGAACATGCCCGCTTGACGACCGAGCTTGAGCATCTCGCCGGCGCCGACACGGATCTCGCGAAACGGATCGGCGCGACCGAAGCTGCGATTCAACTCAAGCAAGAGAACATCGAACGGGTTAGCGTGCAACTTCAGCAGTTGGCCCAGCGCGAACTCTCGATCAATGCCGAAATCGATTCGCTCTACAAGCAGCAGGAAGATCGCGCAAAAGAGATCGCCGACGCCGAAGCCCGTTTGCGCGACCAGGAGGCTGCACATCGAGCAGCTGAAGCCGAACTGCAAGCGCATATTCAGACCGAAGCGCAACGCGCCAACGAATTTCAGACCCTGAAAGCGCAGCAGGAAGCTGTGCTCCAGCAGCATCAGCAGCAAGTTGAATCTCTGCGCCGGCAGGTCGATTCACTCAAGCTCGCGGAACAAGATCAGCTTCGGCAGATCGAAGAAACCCGCGCGGCGTTAGCGGCGCAAGAAGAAGCGCATCAGCGTTCGCAGGCCGAAGCCAGCGCGCTGGCCGAGCAACAACAACAACGCCTCGCCGAACTCAAGGCGATCAGCGAGCAGCTTCAAGCCGCAGCGCAGAAACGCGCGGAAGACGAACAGCAACTCAGCGCCCAAATCGAAGCCGCAAAGAACCTCGAGCCGGAAGAACTGGCCCGGCTTGAAAGTGCGCGGGCAGAATTAGCGACCGCCGAACAGGCGCAGCAGGAGCGCGGCGCCGAGGTGGCTCGTCTCCAGCAAAAGGAACAATCGATTAAGGCCGAGACCGAATCGTTGCGTCAGCAGGAACGCGATCTGTTGAAGCGAATCGTGGCCATCGAAGCAATTTTTGCCGAGCAACGAAAGACCCATTCGCTCGCGGTCTCTCAGGCAAAACTGCAAGAGGAAAAAGAGCAACGGCTGCGCGAAGAACTCGATGCCTTTAGCCGCGCCGAACAGGCGACGCTGGCGCGCATCGAGGAAATCAAGGAGCGCATACCGCAAATTGAAGAAGCTCGCCGCCAGGCTGAGGCCGATGCGCAAGAGCGCGCGGAGCAAGAGCAGCAACTCATGCTCACCATGAAGGTGCTGCACGAACAGGAAGAGGAACAAGTCAAGCGCATCGACGAGATTCAGACCCGTCTCGCCGAACAAGTGAAGCAGTGCTACCTGGCTGAAACTGAAGCACAGCAACATGCCGAACGCGCGGCGCAGATCGAACTCGAGTTCGAAAACACCCTCAAGAACAAAGAAGAGTCGGTTAAGCGAGTCGAAGAAGCCGAAGCGCGCTTGCGTGCACTTGAAGAACCGCGTCACGGTTCGCACGTCAACACACAGCGACGCACGGAGCGAGAGAATCAGCTCCGGGCTGAGATCGAAGCGTTACGTGAAGCCGAAGCCGAACAGGTCAAACGGCTCGAAGCTGCGGAAGTCCGGCTGCGCGAGCATGAAGACGCACGCCAAACGGCACGCGCTCGGGTGATGGAATTGACAACCAGGGCAGAGGAACTGGCGGTGGAAACCGCAGAGCTTCAGCGGTTGGAAACCGAGACGCTCGCTCGCATCCAGGAAATCGAAGCACGCCTGCCAAGTCACACGGAAGCGGTGCGCCAGGTCGAAGCGCAAGCGCAACGCAAGGCCGATGAAGAAGCGCAACTCTTGCAGCAACTGCAGGACGCGCTCGAAAAAGCGCAGGCTGAATCCGAAGAGTGGGCCGCGCGTCAGGGCCAACTGAAACAGCAGCTTGAATCGCTGCAGAGTCAGCCGCCCGTTGAAGACGTGTTCGAAATTGCAGATGATTCCAAGTCTATCGAACTGGTGGACGCAGAAACCGAAGAGCCCTGGCTCACCATTGATCTCGATCACACAAAGAAACCCGCTCCGCCCAGAATCGAACCTGAATTCGTCGCGGCTGAGACCACGGCCGATCTCGTTGGCATGGAAATCGGGAAATCGGCGAGCGCGCCAACGCATTCGCACCAGGTGAAGGTCGCCAGCCCCGTGCTGCCTTCAGACATCGCTGAGCGTCTGCAAAGCGCCGAGTCGTCCGATCGCGCCGCAGCCCTGGTTGATCTGGGAGACATGGGTGGCGACGAATCATTCGCCCTCATCACGAAATGTTTTGACGACCCCAGCGCCGAAGTTCGCAACGCCGCGGCGCGCGCGCTGTACACGCTGGCGCCGGATTTGGCCGCATCGTTCACGCGAGCGCTGCGCGAGGCGTCACCGGAGCGGCGGCGAAAGATTGGATCGGCCATCGCGGGATCAGGTCTGGCCGCGAACGCCTTAAACAGTCTTGGCGGTGAAGGCCGCGATCGAACTTACGATGCGTTTTCGATCCTGTTCCTGATGGCCAAAGCGGGTGAAGTTCAACCATTGATGCAAGCCATCGCAAAACATCCCAATACCGAAGTGCGGCTAACGGCAGTCAAACTTTTGGCGCTGAGCAATCAGCAGCAAGTGCTACCGGGCCTGCGCGGCCTCGCGTCGCGCGACGCGCTGCCCGAGGACGTGCACGCCGCGGTGATGGAAGCAATTTATACGTTGAGCAATCAGAGCCGCGAAGTGGCGTAAGTTCTTTTTGCGTTGCTTATGAACTCAAAGCGTAGGCATTCTTCAGCCAATCCGACAATTCCGCATCAACATCAGCGACGGAAGTCAGTTTCACTTCGTGATGAAACCGGTGAGCCGAGGTCTGCTCTGATTTGTGGATGCGCGAACTGACCAGGTGGCGATCGCTTTTGATCGTGAGAATGATCGCGCTGTTTCGCGTGGCCACACCGGCAAAAGCGGTTTTGTTGACCACGTGAATCGAGGTCTTCTTTGGATCTTCGACAACCCGTCCGAACTTCTTCACGTCCTTCAACAACCGATCGTAGATTTGCCTGACCGTCGCGTCTTTGCCGTCGAAGTGCGCTTTGACTGTAAACGAGATTGGTTGGTTCACGTTTTCAATCTGCATAAGAGCGATCGAGTTTGTCCAATTTGCGCAGCAAGCCCGGCCAGGTCAACGCCGCGCCTTGATCGAGCATTACTGCATTCATCTGTGAGGCGACTTTGCTCAGGATCTGTTCAGGAATCGCCGATAATCCCCCGGCGCCCGATTGCGCGAGGATTTGAATCTTGCACGCGCGTTCGAGCAGGAACATTGAAAGAAACGCTTCCGCCGCAGTACGCCCAACGGTCAACAATCCGTGATTTCGCAGAATCATGAATTTCTTATCGCCCAAGTCCGCCACCAGCCGCGGCTTCTCGTTTTCATCCAGCGCCAGCCCTTCATATTCGTGATACGCGAGCGACGACAACGCAAACATGGCCTGCTGCGACAGCGGTAGCAATCCATCCTTCTGCGCCGATACCGCAATGCCGTAGTCGGTATGAAGATGCATCACGCACAGCGCATCTTCACGCGCGGCGTGCACGGCGCTGTGAATCGTAAAGCCGGCCGGATTGATGAAATACGGCGACTCCATCACCTTGTTTCCGTTGAGATCGATCTTCACGAGGCTCGAAGCTGTGACTTCGTCGAACATCATGCCGTATGGATTGAGCAGAAAGTGATGCTCCTCGCCGGGGACACGAGCTGAGATGTGCGTGAAGATCAAATCGTCCCAGCCGTAAAGCGCTACCAATCTATAAGCAGCGGCGAGATCTACGCGTGCCTGCCACTCTTCTGCAGAGACCTGATCGCGAATTGAAGTTGGTTTGGGGGATGGTGTCATAGGATAAGTTTGGCACGTAAGCCTTGTGTCGGTACCGCGAGCGATAGCGGATCAAGATCTTACGTTAATTGCCGTCTAATCATTATCAAGATTATGAACTGCTGACGCGAGTATGTTTATTCTTGATCGGGCCCCATGATCCGCTCGCTATCGCTCGCGGTGACACGATCCTCGCTACTGCGCACGGTTTTGACGACGCTACTTGAACTCAAAAGACTTCAGATAATCGTTATATTCCTTGTCCCAACGCGCCACTGTCTTCTCCGGGCCGGCGAGCTTCACAAAGTAATTTCCCTTCGGCGTTTCAATCACGGCCGCGCGCAGGCGATAGTTCGCGTCATTACGAAAAGTCTGGCTGCCCGGCGCCATCTCGGCAGTGTAGATTCCGGTCACGTCAACGGTGCTGACTTTCAATCCGTTTACCGTCAGTGATTCCGTTTTTGCTTTGCTCTTTGAATCGCTGCCGTCGGCCTGTTGCATCTGACCAATCCAGCGATCGATGTTCGCTTGCGGGCTGCCGCCTTGCGTCGCGCCAAAGTAATAAAGAACAAGCGATGCGTCTTCCTTGTCGCCTTCGGCCTTCGGCAGTTTGTACTGCGCAGCTCGCATCGCGGAGGTTGGTTTTTCAACCGTCCAACCGTCGGGCGCTTTGAACTTCAGTTCACCCGATGAAGAGGAGCTTGATTGATTTGAATTCGCTTGTGGATTGGTGGCCGTGACGTTTTGTCGGTTGCACGCCCAGCCGCCAAGAAGCACGCCGAACGAAAGCGCCGCCACCCCTAATGTTCTTTTCATGTGCATAGAATCCTCGGCAGAGAACTCTACACAAAAAGTGTCAGAACCGCGAGCGTTAACGAGCGGATCAAGAGCATCCTTCAATCGTCTCGAACCTCGGTAGAACGCGGGCCGCGCTCCGCGAAAACTCTGCGACTTCGCACCATTGCGCGAAACACACGCACGCTAAGTCGCAAGGAAACGCAAAGCCTATTGACCACCGCCATGTGCCGCCTTCGCGCGTCGCTCCATCTCCTCCGGCGAAACGTCTTCCTTGTGCGTGGCGATGTGCCAAATGTGACCGAAAGGATCGACCACCGTTCCCATGCGGTCGCCATAGAATTTGTCCTGCAATGCTTCCTTCACCGTGGCGCCTGAATCGACTGCGCGATTGAAAATCGCGTCAACGTCTTCAACGTAGATCATTATGCTCACGGGCGAGCCGCCCAGCGATTGCGGACCTTTGTA
>JAJPKD010000078.1 GCA_021323895.1 Acidobacteriota bacterium
CAGCGCGCTCGAGTGGGATGGGCACCGCCAAAAGCTCGCCGCGAAGAAAAACCAGAGCCGGACGAAGCTCACCGCGCCGCTGAAACTGACCGGAAAAAGTTCCGATCTCTTCCGGCGGTCTGCTCAGAGATGTATCGTCTGAATTTTTTGGCATCGGGACCCGGCGCATGCTCTGGAGGCTCGTTTTGCGGAGCATTGACCTGCGCCGTATCTTATCGCGCAGCCACAGTTTGCGGCAATATTTTTCGATTGCGGATTGCCTGGCAATGCTGGCGGACGAGACCTTTGTCATCCGCTTTTGGCGGGTTCTGGCCAACTTCCAGTTCGCGCAAGAAACAAAGATGCAAGGCGTCGCAACAATGCTCACTTGTTCTCAGTAGAGTCAACTCCTATAATTCCTGAAAGTTTTTCATTTCAAACGGAAAGTATTTCATTCGAGGAAGACCTCCAATGGGTTGCACTGCCAATGAAGCACAAGTCGAACCGCTGGTTTGCCCGAACTCTCCGAGCAGTCTGACCGTCGAACGCGTGGCCGAAGCGAAGCTGCCGACCGAATGGGGCGAGTTTCAGATTGCGGGTTATCGCTCGTTGACCAGCAGCGAAGAGTACGTCGTGCTGTTCAAAGGCGAGCTGCGACCGAACGTGCCGACCCTGGTGCGCATTCATTCGCAATGTTTGACAGGCGATGTTTTCGGATCGAGCAAGTGCGACTGTGGTCCACAGCTTCATCGAACTTTGCAGATGATTCAGGAAGAAGGACGCGGCGCGGTTGTCTATCAACAGCAGGAAGGCCGCGGCATCGGTATTCTCAACAAGATTCGCGCCTACGCTTTGCAGGACGCGGGCGCCGATACCGTCGAAGCGAATGAGCGTCTGGACCTCCCGGTGGATGCGCGCGACTATCGGCAATGCGCGGAAGTTCTTTTCGATCTTGGTCTGTGCAAGGTGAAAGTGATCTCGAATAACCCGGGCAAGTTGCGCGCGCTGGAAGAAGCCGGATTGGAGATCGTGGAAAGAGTTTCGATCGAAGTGGAAGCTTCAGAGAGCGCCGCTAGATACATGCGGACCAAGAAAGAGAAGATGGGACATCTGCTAAAGCTGAGTCCGCGCTGAAGATGTGGAAGGCGCATCTTGCGCGTGATTCAGAGGCGTGATACCCGAGGCCACCTTGATCACTTAAGTTTAGGAACTTCGATCCACTGCATTGCGCTGCCAATGCGACCGCTCTTGATGTCCCGCACACCAACTCGCACCTGATATAAGCCCGCAGGCAACCATGCATGAAACGCGTAAACTGCTTGCGCGCGTCTTTCGGCCGAAGCAGTTTCAGGTACTGGGAAAACTTTCAGGCGGCCGACAAAACTGCTGACAGGTTTGCCCTTGTCGTCATAAAAGATCCCGCCGATATCCAGATCCGCGGAACGCTTCCCATCATTTAGATCAAAAGTTAACCCGTCACGACTAATCTGAATTGCTTCGTAAACTTGAGTGCCGACTCCCGGCATTTGAGCGAGGTGTAATTCGAGGTTCGTGGGAATTTGTCGCTGCGAAACCGGCGCGTCGATAACCAGTCGCAGATCGTCTTCGCGGGCCTTTTCCGGATCGTTCTCCTTTTTCTTCTTCAGCGAAAGAATTGGTAGAGGCGCAGTCTTAAAATAACTGTTGCGCAATCGCACCGTGAGATCCGGGCGGCCTGTGATGCTGGCTTCGATCGAGCGGAACTTGCCGCGCTTCTGTTCTTCGGAGTCGGGCCGCCACGCGAGTAAGTAGTAGTTCGCAGTTTCATCGAGAACTTTATCGACAAATTCCGCCATGGGCGCATTGGTATTTCGAAACGCGCGGCCACCGGTATCGCGCGCCAGAGCATTCAAGCCGTCTTGCGAGGCCGTGACTTCGCCGATATTTGTCCCGGCCATGTCGCCGCCTTCGGCCATCGGTTTGTCGTTGGTAACGTCGAGCGACTCGCCGATAATGCCGCGCGCATCCAGCGTGTAGATCACCACGCCCGCGCGCCCAGCCGCATCCGTAATCCTCTTGATGCGGCTCATCGAACCCGTCTTTCGATCGTTGAGATAGAAGCCGTCAGAGATCATGAAGACCAGCTTGCGTCCCGGCAGTTGCGCCGCGGTGCGCATGAGGCCCTCGAGCATGATCAGCGTGTTGTCCGTGTCCGGTTGGGCCATCGTCACCATTTCCTGCGCGCGTTCGCGCACCGCGATGCGCATCGCCTGAGGCGACATGGTGCAGATAACCGAATCGCCGGATCTCATGCAGTTTTGCTTTTGTAATTCAGTGACGTAATACCCGAGCGCTGCCTCGTCGCCATCGCGAATTCGCATCGCGATGTATTCCGACATCGGCGGGTTATCCATATCGAGCTTCGTATTGGCCCGATAATTCAGCCGCGCGACGGCGCTGCGCAAAGCAACTTTGTCGTCGGTAAATTGCTGAAGAAAACCGATCTGGCCGCTGGTTGAAGTGATGGCCACTTGATCGTCTGCAACCATCCCGCGATCGATGAATTCCAACAACGCTTTCCGCGCTCGGACCAAACTGGCCGGAGCAAGGTGCAGATCGTCAACGAAAAAAATCACGGTGCGACCGCGAACTGTCGTTGTGGTGGAGCCGGCGGGGGACGGAGTGCTGATTGTTGAGGTGCCGCGCGTTTCTGCGGGGCTATTTGAGGTAACGCGGTCGAAGAAAGAAATTGACTGTGATTTGCCGTCGATCTTCAGCGCGAACTGATCAGCTTTCAAACCGTCAACGAAGTGGCCTTTCTTATCAAAGACCATCACATCGGTTTGGACCAGTTCAGTATTAACGCGGATCACATCGTCCTGCGCTTCGGCAGGTTGCTGCGGCGGTGTCTGTGCTGAGACCGCGGCCGCAAACACCAGGACGCCGAAAGCGGAGAGACTTCGTGTGAATGCGGACTTGAACTTCATCTGACTTAGGGTTTGCTTCTTAGATCTTTAATGCTGGCTTTGATCCGCTCAGCATCGGGCGCCTTGGGTTGGAGCTTAAGATATTTTTCCAACTCATCGGCGGCCTCTTTGTTCTTATGCGTGCTCGCATAAACGCCGCCGAGCGCGCGATGCGCCAGGGCCAGGTTCTCACCGCCGTTGCTAATCGCCAGTTCCAGCTCTTTCTGCGCTTCGTCATAAGCTTTGAATTTGATCAGCATCAAACCCAGGTAGTAGTGCGGCGACGGCCCGGGGACCTTCAACCGAATGGCCTCCCGAAGGTGAGTTTCAGATCCGTTGAATTTCTTCTCGGCGTCTTCGAACTTCTGTTGGCCCATGAGGTCGACGCCCTCATTATAAAGCGCGATGCCGAGGTCCAGGTGAGCGCCGCCGTCGGTAGGCTTAAGTTTGAGCAGCGCCTCGAAAGTCTCCTCAGCCTTGTTCCATTTGAAGAGCTTGAGATATTGCGATCCGAGTTCGGTCAGAGCCAGAGCAAAGTTTGGGTAGGCGGCAACGGCTTGAGTGAGGAACTGAATAGCTTCTTCCGACTTACCTTTTTGGGCGGCCGCCGCTGCTTTTTGATAAGCGTTAAGAGCCGTTTGAGGCACCCCGGCGAATGCCGGATTGGATGCATCGATCTTTGGGCGCAGCTGAATCGTTACCTGGACGATGTGACCTCTGCCGACAGTATCGATCTGCACGGGTTCGCGGGCGTTCTCATAATCCTTTCCACCTTCAACCACGACGGTATAGTTTCCCGGCGGAAGGCCATTAAATCTGAAGACGCCATCTTGATCGGTTACCGTTGTCATATTGGTCGCCTCGACGCTCTCGAGATGAAGCTTGACGGACTTATTCGCTTCGCCGGCGGGAAAATAGACGCGACCCTGAATTGTATTGCTGCCCTCCGCGCCCGGGAGGCCGCGCGAACTGCCGACACCCTGCGCACTAACTGACAACGCGAACGCGAGCATCATGACCAGAGTCCAGATAAATTTATTGGATATAGGGGAATTTAGAGAGGCACACATAATTTTCCGATCCTTTCGTGCGATAAATCTAACCGAAGGAGAGCGCTAAATGAAGTGGAGCCGGGCGCTATGACTTTGCGCGCAGTTCCTTGATTGTTCCGCGTACGCGTTCCGCGTCGGGTGCATCGTGCGTCAACCGCAGATAGGTTTCTAATTCATCGGCGGCGCGTTGATATGCTCGCTGCTGCCAGTATAAACCGCCGAGATAATAATGCGCGATCGAGAGTTGATTATTGCTCGAATCGATCGCGGTCTTCAATTCCTTTTCGGCCTCCACGCCGTTGTTCAGGTGCGCCAGCGTGAGTCCCAGATACATGTGAGCGGTCGGGGTCGAATTGATCTTTAGCGCGTCGCGCAACTGGTTCTCAGAGTCGAGGTACTGTTGGGTCTCCAACAGGGCAATCCCCAGATTGAGTTTTGGTGAAAAGGCGTCAGGACTGAGTTTGCTTGCGGATCGCAGCGGATCGACAGCGCGCATTGCCTGACCGATCTTGAGGTACTGGACGCCGAGTTCATTCAAAGCCAGCGGAAACTTTGGATAGAGCGAAATCGCCATCTTCAGGTTTTCGATCGCCTTGGTGACGTCGCCGATTTTAGAAAGTTCACGCGCCTTCTCATAAAGCGTGCGCGCCTGTTCTGGCACTTCCGCCAGCGCCGCGTTTACCACAGAAGCCTTGGTTGCATTCCCCGGCTTCGGCTGCAAAGTCACCATCACCGTGTAGCGTCGGCTGCCGTTGTTGATGGCAATTCCGGATCGCGAGAGATTCAGGTCGCTGTCGATCGTGACCGATTAGCGGGCGACTTCGTAATCTGCTCCGGCGTTAATGACGACGGTATAGTTTCCAGGAGAAAGCGACGTGAAGGTGAACGAGCCGCTCGAATCAGCAATCGTGGAAATTTCGCCGGCGCCGAAACTCTCTAACTTAACTTGAATGTTGCCTTCAGCGCGCCGGCCTGAAGGGAAGAATATCTTGCCGGTAATAACATGATTGCCGCCGGTCCCGGTCGCATCGCGGCCGCTGCCCTGAGCTTTCCCTGAGATTGGTAAGACCAGGAAGATAAGAATTAGCAGGAAGAACTGCGAGTGTGAATTGCGGCGCTGGAAACGCTGCGCGGGAAGAGAACGCATTCGGACCCCCTTTCGCAGATCGGTGCAGTAGATGAACGGAAACCGCGGGTAAGTGGAATATCAAAAAAATTGGGGAGAGACGCTTTAGTTTCGCGCCTCTCCCCGTCAGGGTCAAATGTCGCCGCTCATTTTGAGCGGAGGCTGATGATGGTTAGAAGCTGAACTTGGCGCCAAACCTAAACGCGGATGGGGCCTGGACCAGCAAAGCTGAACCATAGAATGGATTCAGAACTGGCGCCACACCGCTCACGCCGCTGTTAATCGAATAGGTTTGATCCAGAGTCAGAGCGCGCTGGCTGTTGAAGACGTTGAACCAGTCTCCCGTCAGTCGCAGTTCTTTTCCTTCACCCACCTTGATGGGGTAGTAAACACCCATATCAAGATTCATCGTCGTCGGCGTACGGCTCGAACCGATGCTGTTGACGATGTTCGGGAATCCAGCTTGAGTGGCACTCACGGTCGGAACGATCGCCGTACCGCGCTGCACCGCAAAGCCTTCGTTGTTTCCATAGATCGGGTGCGGAATCAGTTGGTTGAACGGCGTACCGGACTGGATGTAGAAGTTTCCGCTAATCAGAAGCTTGAACGGAGTCCGATAGCGGCCATTGAACTTGAACTGGTGCGGCCGATCGTTCGGCAGACGTCCGTAAGTGTTGTCGAGCAGGCTCTGAAGATCGAACAACGAAGTGATGTTCGGGTCAGACTGCCCGTTGTCGTTACGGAACAAGCCTTCATAGTTACCCGTCAGGCTCGAGAACACGTACGAAGCGATGAACTGATAGTTATTAGTAAACCGCTTGGTTGCCGTGAGTTCGAGTGCGCGATAGAAGCGCTGGGCGCGGCCAAAGCAACGCGGGATCCGGCCGGGGCCACCTTCGCAGGCTGCCCGTTCAGTCGTACCGGGCTCGTTACGGCCTGGATTGAAGATGAAGTACGTGTCGCCATCGTCGAACGAACCGTCTTCAATCACGTTGCGCATGTGGCGATAAATGCCGCGAGCGCCGAGCGCGAGGTCCTTGGCAACTTCGTACTCAACACCCATGCTGTACTCGCCAATGCTCTGCGGCTTGAGGCCGGGATCGAGCGGAGTTGCTTCTGATCCGAGGTTGGTTGAGCCAGTGCTGACGCCCGGAAGAATCAGCGAGCCCGCCGGACCATTCAGCCGGTTGACGTTCATGTTCTTATCGGTCTGGACGTCGCCACCAGCGGCGCGCACGTTGACATCCAGCGGGACCGGAGTCTCGATGAACGTCGCATAGTTCGCATACAACTTGCCCTTGCCCTTGCCCGTGAAATCCCAAATCAGGCCGAGGCGTGGAGCCAGGTTGTCCCAGAAGTTGTTGAACTTAATGTAGGACTGACCGCCGTTGTTGTAGGCTTGCTCATAGTCCCAACGCGCACCAATGTTGAATTGGAAGTTGCGCGCGAACTTGTAGTCATCCTGAATATAGAACGCTTCCGCGTTGGTGTAGGTCTTGCCGACCAACTCGAAATCGCGAACACGAGTGGTGTTGCGAAGCAGGAAGGGATTACTGAACGCTTCCGCCGTGGTAATCGAAGTTGCCGTCGGATTTACCGTCAGGCCCAAAGCTGCCAGTGTCGCGGCCGGAATGGCTTGTGCGCGAAACACACCCGCCGAACTCGGGCAAGTGATTTGGTTCGTGCGAACCGTGCAGACCAACCAGTTGTTGGTGATGCGCGAGCCATTGGTCACGTTGGAAGCGCCGTTTGTCGCCGACAAAGTGTCGCAAGGAATGGTGACATTGTCACAGTTGGAGGGGCTGGCTCTCAGGTTCCCAGGTGCGAACGCGTACGTAACAGCCGGACCGCTCGAACGCGTGTTGATGTCGTACTTGTTGCGGAACCACTCGAAACCCCACTTGAACGTGTGCTTACCTGCGATGTTCTGCATGTGAGCGTTGACCTCATAGCGATCGCGCTTCTGATTTGTGAACAAACCAAAGCCTGGTCCGCGGGTGTAGTTGCGCTGCAACGACCCGCCACGTCCATCGACAAAATCAATGAACCCAGTTCCTGCGCATTGGCTAATTCCATTTGCATTAAGCGGGCAGGTGGTCAAACCGTTCACGCCCGTCTGGACCGGGGCCAGAACGGAACTGCCTCTCAACACTGCAAAGTTGTCAGTGATGAGCGGCTGATCGACCGCCTGAGGAATCGTATTCGCTCGCTGGAAGTGCAAACCACCTGAGAACTCAGCGATGAAGTTGTTGCGAATCGTTGAATTCAAGCGAACGGCGTAGTTATGACCACCAGTCTCCTGGCGGCCGGTGAAAGCCCTGATGTCGTCGCCAAAGCCGTTGACATTGTTCAGAGCAGCCGTTGCCAGGAAGCCTTCGACCTTCGTGAAATCGCCAAAGGTTGAAGCCGTTAGCGTGTTCTTGCCATTGACCGCCCAGGTTATCTTGCCTGCATAGAACGGGATAGTGACCTTGTTCTCAACCGGAGCGTGGAACGTTTGCGTCAGATAGAAGTTCTTGCGGCGCTGTGGATTGAATGCGCCAAAGAACCAGAGTTTGTCTTTCGCAATCGGACCGCCGATGTCACCGCCCAAATCGACTTCCGAGAAGCCGTTAGCAGCCGAACCGGTGAACGGGAAGTTCTTCACTTCGCGCACCAGACCTTTGGTCGTTCCATAGCCAAATACGTCGCCATGAAACTCATTGCCACCGCTCTTGGTGATAACGTTGAAAATACCGCCGGTTGACTTGCCGTATTCAGCGCCGTACGCGCCGGTCTTGATTTCAACTTCCTGCACAAACTCGAACGGCAGGTTAGCGCCCGATCCGCCGAAAGCGGGGTCGGTCGTATTCACGCCGTCGAGAATGTAATTGTTTTCCGGTCCGGACGAACCGGCAACTGACGGATCGCGGTCACGACCTGTCGCGTCACGAAGTCCGGAACGGGTCACCGTCGGAGCGATCGTGTAAAGACTTTGCACGGTTCGCTGGGTCGGGAAATTCGAAAACTGATCGGTCGAAACGTTTGAACCCGAAGTGTTCGCCGCGGTATCAACCGCTGCGCCTGACGTAACGTTAACCACGTTGGTCGAGGTTGCCAATTGCATACTGGCATCGACGCTGGACGTCCTTCCGAGGTTCACAGCAAACTCGGTCGATTCAAACTTCGCGAAGCCGCCGGCCTCTACCGTTAATTCGTAGTTGCCCGGAGGCAGCGCCAGGATTTGATAGCGGCCGTCGTCACCTGTAGTGGACGTCTTGGCCGAGATCAGATTCGGGCTGGTCGCAGTCACCGTAGCGCCTTTGACAGCAGCGCCATTCGGGTCAGTGACCGTGCCTTCGATCGAACCCGTAGTGCTCGTTTGAGCCATCGCACTGGTTGCAAAAAACGCCAGTGTCATGGCCATGACGAACATAAAGATTTTTTTCATCATCTCTGTCCTTTCTTAAAGAAATCGCCTCAGTTACGAGGCTGCAAATTTTCTGCTTTGAATCTTATGACCTACCACTCCAGGAAGAAAAAACATGGCGTAGCAGGTCGTCATTATTCCAATTTCGCGGACTAGGTTCCGCGGATTCCCGAGGAAGCCGTGGTTTTGGTCTTGGTGTCTTGCCGCGAATTCATTCAATTCTGCCGTCTTTTAAGCAATGACGGTGCCAAAAGGCGATCCCTTCGGCGGAGCCCCAAATACCTTATTTTGAAGACCTTTCTAGTCCCTCGTAAATCCGAAAATTCGGTTTTAGTCCGAAATTCCGTAAAGGCCCGGTTGGGCTGCCCAGAACCGCCGGTCTTGAGGAGACCGGCTGGAACCCGAGATACCGCAAAACCCTGTGATAGACTTTGAGTTCAATCCCTATTAAACAGGTTCCACGAATTGTCCCAACGAATCTATCGCGATCCTGTCCACAACATCATTCCTTTGCGCGATGACAGCGCCGAAGGACAGTTGATGATTAGGTTGATCGACACGTCGGAATTTCAACGGCTGCGGCGCATCAAGCAACTGGGTTTGGGCCTTTACACATATCAGGGTGCGGAGCATTCGCGATTCACCCACAGCCTCGGCGCGCTGCATTTGATGACGCGCGTGCTCGAGCAATTGAACGATCGAACTCGGATCGATGCGAACGATCGCGTAGCTGCGCAAGCAGCGGCCTTACTTCATGACGTCGGACATGGGCCGTTCTCGCATGCGATGGAGACGGTGCTCGGGGTCCATCATGAGCAGATGACGATGTTGGCGGTGACGTCTGCAGAGACGTCTCTGTGCCAGGCGTTGACGGTGTATTCACCGAAGCTGCCGGAGCGGGTTGCATCGATCATCGAAGGGACGTTCAAGCCGGCGGCCCTGGCCCAACTCGTTTCGTCGCAACTCGATGTCGATCGAATGGATTACCTGTTGCGTGATTCTTTGATGACGGGAGCGAAGTACGGCCTTTACGACCTTGAATGGATCATCAACGCGTTGCAGATTGACGAGACCTCGGATCGAATTTACGTCGCAGCTCGCGGCGTGTACGCCGTCGAAGAATATTTGCAAGCGCGTTACTACATGTTTCGGCAGGTCTATTTTCATCGGACGTTGCGATCGGCGGAAGCCGTGTTGCGATCGGCACTCAAGCGAGCGCTGTGGTTAATCAATGAAGGACTACACGTTTGGTCAGCTCCCGGCACTGCCTTTGAAAAGATTCTGCGACGCGAGCCACTGACGATCACCGAACACCTCAGCATGGATGATTCTGACGTGATCTTTCACATGAAGCAGTGGCAGCAATCAGAAGATGCGATATTGAGCGACCTCAGTCGTCGCTTCGTCAATCGACGTCTATTCAAGGCCATCGATCTCGATATGCCGGAGGAAGAGCGCACCGATTTTCTCAACGCGGCGCGCGAAGTTGTCGAAAGCCGCGGCTTCTTACCTGACTATTACTTCATCGAAGATCGCGCCAGCGATGTGCCCTATTACGGCTACTACACGGGCGAAGGAACCGATGAGCGCGCACGCATATACGTTGAAGACGGCTATGCGCATCCCGTGATTCGCGAAATCAGCGAAGTCAGCGAAGCCGTGCGCGGTCTGCGCAGAGGCTATGAGTTGCATCGCGTCTGTTTTCCCGCCGAGGTTAAGGATGAGGTTTACCGGATCTATCATTCGGCGCCTCGAAGTGCCGCCGCCAACAAGTAGATCCACGCCTTGATAAATCCAGCGATCACATCATCTCTACGCGTGTCAAAGAAACTGTCGTGGCTAGTCTTCGGTTTGTTCGTGACAGTGTCGTCCACCTTTGCGCAATCTGCGCGTACGCGTGTTGCAGTCCTCGATTTTGGATCAGAGGCAACTGGCCCGAAGGTGATCTCGAAAATAGCTGCGATGTTCGCCAACGCGCAAGATGAATACGTACTCGTAGATTCCGACCTCGCAAAGGCCGCCGCGCGCGGCGCCGGCTTTCAGGGCTCAACGAACTTGACGCTTCAGGAAGCGCGCGACATCGGCGCGGCTATAGGTTGCGACTTCTATTTTCTTGGGGAGGCGCAAACTTTGCGACGATTGCCCTCGACTGGCGCGCCTTACTTCGATTCGTATGCCTCGATTTTTTTGGTCAGCGCGCGCACGGGCCGGTTGATTCTGTGGGAGCGGCCGCTCGTTAAGCGCGACTCTGCCGATGAAGCTGAGAAGGCCTTGCTGCAGAAGCTCTCGTCCGAACAAACCACCAATCGTTACGTTGCCGCCATCCGCCGCGCGCGCGAAGACGAGCGCGCCGAACGTGCGTCAGCCGTGGAAGATCCGCCGCCGGTTATCGAAATGATGGCGGACAGCGACGATGCAAAGGAAACGGATGTGCGCGCGCCGCGACCTTACCGAAGATTCAAGCCGCCTTATCCGGAATCTGCCGCGATTGCCGAAGTCGAAGCGATCGTCGATGTTGAAGCTGATATCGATGCGCGAGGCGAAGTTAAGCGTATCGAGATTACTCGTTGGGCAGGCTACGGGTTGGATCAATCAGTGATTGATACGGTCAGGCAGATGCACTTCTTTCCCGCGATGCGTGACAGACAGCCGGTTCCGATGCGCGTGCTGCTGCGCTACAACTTCCGCAAGCCGCCCAAGTGATTCGCAGTTAACTTCCTCCCGCAAGCCTAACGGCCTTTTGCTTTGTACCGCTCAATCAACATGTCCTGCCGGCTGGGTTCCTTGAACTCCCGGCCTCGAATGAAGACATGCTCTACTTGCGTCGAGAACTCAAAAGGATCGCCGCTCCAAATAACCACGTTCGCATCGTGGCCGGGCTGCAATTAGCCGACACGATCGCTCAATCCGAAAACTTCGGCAGGCGTCAGCGTCACGGCGCGCAGCGCGTCATCGTAGTTCATGCCGTAAGCTACCGCGTTCCCCGCTTCGTATTTGATGTTGCGCGCATTGAACCGCGCTTCGTCGCCATCGCCGTTGCCAACCAGTACGACTTGCACGCCGGCGCGGCGCAGCATCGCGGCCGTTTCTTGCCGTTGATTGAGTCGCGCAAAGCTGTCGGGGATATTGTTCATTGCGCCGGTCAAAACAGGCACGTGCGCCGCCGCGAGACGATCCGCCGCGAGCCACGCTTCCGCCCCGCCCGAGATCATTAGCTTCAGATTGTAATCACGCGCGAGCGCGAGCGCAGCGTCGATCTCATCGACGCGATCGGCATCGATCATGATCGGCATTCGTCCTTGCACGACGGGAATCAACGCTTCAAGGTCGGCAGCGGGCGCGCTCAAAGCCTTTGTGGCCGCGCGATCGTAATCAAGACGATGCGCCATGTAGAACTTCACATCGTCGAACAGTGCGCGCAGCTTACCCATCAATTCTCCGCGCGAGTTCGTGCCCGCGGATTGTGAATCATCGATTTGCGCAATCATCGCGACTGGTGAACGACGGATGCCGTCGGACCGCTGGCCGTTCGCGAGATCAATTGCCGCAGCCTGGCCCGAAACCAATCCTCCGCGCGGCGTGATGATGACCGTGGTGACGCCTTCCGCGCGCGTTGGCGCGAAGACCGAAGAGGCGGGATTCAAGCCATCCCAGACTTTGAAAGCTGCGGCGATGTTGTTATTACCTTTGGCTGCCGCGTCATTTGTTTCGCGTACTTGTCCGATTTCAACCAAGCCAACGGTAGTGATCGAGTTGATCAATCCCGGTGTGACGATCTTTCCGGTTGCATCGATGCGTTGCGCGCTCGCAGGCACGTTGACATTCGCGCCCACCGCGACGATCACGCCATCGCGAATCAGCACCGTGCCATTTGCGATTGGAGGTCTGGTGACCGGATAAACCTTGCCGCCCGTGATCGCGATCGTTTGCGAGAGCGCTGTCGTGGCTAGAATTATTAGCAAAGCGATTGACAGAAAAAGTTTGCGCATCTCAGTTGTCCTCCTTGACGGTTCCCAGTTCAAAGTCGGTTCGCCATTTCTCTTTTGGATCGCTGCGATCGAACATCAAGGCGCCATCGATCCAAACTCTTTCTGGCTTGCTATAGATGCTGAACGGATTGCCTGACCAAAGAACTACGTCGGCATTCTTCCCGACTTCGATGGATCCAATTTTGTCGTCGAGACCAAGAGCCCACGCGGGATTGAACGTCAACCACTTGATCGCTTGATCTTCGGTGACGTTGATTCCGGCCGCGCGTCCGGCGTACATAGCTTTCGCGACTTCCTGATTCAAACGCTGCGCGCCGAGCGCGCTGTCCGAATGGATCATCGTGCGCGCGCCAACTGCATCAGTGATCGCCAGATTCGCTTTGATCGAATCATTCGCTTCCATCTTGAACCCACCCCAGTCAGCCCACTCGGCAGCTCCGATGCCGTTGGCTTTCAGGAGGTCGGCGATCTTGTAGCCCTCGACGGTGTGATGAAACGCTCTAATCTTGTAGCCGAACTCGTTCGCGATATCGATCATCTGGGCCATCTCATCGGCGCGATAACAGTGGTTATGAACCAGGATGTTGCCGCGCAGAACTTCTGCCAAGGTTTCCAAGCCAAGATCGCGCGTCGGCGGATCGCCCTTGTGACTTAAATTCCACGCGTCCCACTTGCGCCGATAAGCCTCGGCCTGAATCCATGCCGCGCGATAACCGGCGACGTTGCCCATGCGTGTCGATGGTCCGCGCTGTGCATAGACGCGTTTCGGATTCTCGCCGCAAGCCATCTTCAAGCCGTACTTCGCACCGGGAAATTTCATGCCTTGCACCGTTCGCGAAGGGACGACTTTGACTACGACACTGCGCCCGCCGATCAGATTCGCCGAGCCCGGCAGAATCTGCATCGTCGTCACGCCGCCGGCGAGCGCGCGCGGGAATTGCGGGTCCTGGGGCCATACAGAATGCTCAGCCCAAACGTTTGCAGTTACAGGGTTTGTCGCTTCGTTGCCGTCGCTGTTGGCGTCAACTCCCGGCGCCGGATAGTCGCCGATGTGCGAGTGCACGTCGATGATCCCCGGCGTGACGTATTTGCCGGTTCCGTCGATCACAACAGCGTCAGCCGGAGCCGCGATCGATGTTCCGACCGCAGCGATCTTGCCGTCGCGCAATAACACCGATCCGTTTGCGATCGATGGACCAGCCGCAGTCATGATCGTTACGTTGCGAATCAACGTCGTGCGACTCGGAAAAGGTTTGTACGTACTCGGAAAAGGATTCGCGTTGGGTGATGACGTCCCGCCTGGTCCAGGCGGAGGTGAAGGCGTGCTGTCAGACTTAGCCGAGTCCTTCTGCGGAGTTTGCGGAAGCATCTGCGTCGCGAAAGCGAGCAACAGACACACGCTAGCGAAGATACGAATTGTTGAATTCATATTCATCCTCGAATTGCAATGAAATAAGGTCGCGACA
Organism: Acidobacteriota bacterium; assembly: GCA_021323895.1. Classification (GTDB taxonomy): domain Bacteria; phylum Acidobacteriota; class Blastocatellia; order Pyrinomonadales; family Pyrinomonadaceae; genus UBA11740. The sequence continues at coordinate 13,967 of JAJPKD010000078.1, forward strand.
TTCTCTTACAACTGTTTGTGTCTGTCCAATAATTTTGTGATGAGCGGGCATCCGTATCAACAATAAGCACAAAGCGATCAGCCTGTCGGCAAGATGCCCGCGCTCCAGACGCGTGTTATCATCCCGAGTGCGCAGGCCCGAGCGCTAATTCGAAAAATGCTTTATCTGTCCCAAGTTTTGGGTCGACCGATCCTCGACCTTGATGGCGAGCGTGTCGCAACGCTGCGCGACGTCATCGTGCGATTGGGTGAAGAAGATCATCCACCGGTTTCTGGGTTCGTGGCTCGCTATCGCCGGCGCGACTTTTTGCTGCCGCGCTGGCGCATCGGACACTTTGCGGAAGACGGTGTGCGTCTGAATTCAGACATCCTGGATCTTCGTCCGTTCATGCGACGCGATGGTGAAGTTCTCCTCGCACGCGATGTGCTGGACAAGCAACTAATCGACGTCGATGGCAAACGCGTTGTGCGCGTCAACGATGTGCAAATCATCGAAGCCGCGAACGAGTGGCGCGTGACCGGCGCGGATGTGAGTCTGATTGGACTGTGGCGCCGTCTCGCGCCCTCGTTCATGCGTAGCGGTCGTCCCGTGGAAGTGATTGACTGGGCTGATGTTGGCTATCTGGCGACGGACGCTGCCACCGTGCAGTTGAAATCGCGGCGCGGGAAGCTCGCGCGTCTTCATCCGGTCGAAATCGCACGGCTCGCCGAAGCGTTTTCTTATCAGCACGGGGCTGCGATCGTTGAGTCGCTCGACGATGAAACCGCGGCGGAAACTTTGGAGGAGATGGCTGCCGCACGGCAGGCACAAATTCTCGGCGACATGGATGAGGAGCGCGCCGCCGACATTCTCGAACGAATGTCGCCGGATGAGGCCGCGGACGTGCTCGGCGATCTTCCAGAAGAGAAGGCGGAAGACCTGCTCAATCGCATGCAAGACGAAGAGCAGATCGAAGTCGCCGAGTTGTTGACTTACGAAGACGACACCGCCGGTGGATTGATGACGACCGAGTTCGTGACTGTGCCTCGCGATCTGACCGTGGGCCAGGCGCTGGCGCGGCTGCGCGAAATGGCTGAGACGCCGAACATGATTTATTACTTGTACGTCGTCGCGGGAGAAGATTCCTGGAAACTAGAGGGCGTGATCGCACTGCGGAATTTGATCGTCGCTGATCCATCAGAGCCACTCGAGCGCGTGATGCGAACTGAGATCCAGGTGGCTCATGTGAACGACGATGCCACCGAAGTCGCCCAAAAGATTTCTGAGTACAACTTGCTCGCCTTGCCGGTGGTTGATGAAGCAGAGGACATTCTCGGAATCGTGACCGTCGATGATGCAATCGAAATTCTTCTGCCGAAAGATTGGCGGCAGCGACTGCCGAAGTTTTTGGGATGAAGTCAGTACCACCTGCGTTAGCGGGTGGGTTAACGCTAATGTCAGAGGACCCTCCGAGTGACCACACCGCAAACAGACGCGCCGGGCGCCGGTCGTCGGCTTCTGCGCCGAGGCGCTCAAGGTGTGCGAGGAACCGTGGCCCGGCGGTCGCGCCTGTTCATTTATCTTGCGATCATTGGCCCAGGCGTTATCACCGCTAACGCGGGAAATGATGCCGGTGGTATTGCCACTTACGCTTCGGCCGGGGCTGATCACGGCTATTCCATCCTCTGGACACTCATACCCATAACGATCGGTCTGGGAATCGTGCAGGAAATGTGCGCGCGAATGGGAGCGGTTACCGGCAAAGGCCTTGCCGATTTGATTCGCGAACGGTTTGGCGTGCGTTGGACGGCCCTCGTGATGCTGGCGCTGCTGATCGCCAACGGGGGAGTGACGGTTTCGGAATTTGTGGGCATCGCCGCGGCGACTGAACTTCTGGGCGTCCCCCGCTTTGTGTCTGTACCCTTCGCGGCAGCCGCTGTTTGGTGGTTAGTTGTTAAGGGCAGTTACAAGCGAGTCGAACGCATTTTCCTTCTTATGTCGCTGGTCTTCATCGGCTACATCGTGGCCGCGTTTCTGGCTCGACCTGATTGGCATCAGGTCCTAATCGGCACGGTGAGACCGACCATCAGACTGGAGTCTGCTTATCTGTTTACACTCGTGGCGCTGATCGGCACAACGATCTCGCCCTACATGCAGGTCTTTGTGCAGTCGTCAGTAGTTGATAAAGGCATTACCGCCGACGACTATCGCCGAACGAAGATTGATGTTTGGGCCGGAACTATTTTTAGTGATGCGGTCGCCTTCTTCATTATCGTCTCGACCGCCGCCGCATTATTCAAATACGGAATTCGAGTGGATACTGCCGCCGATGCTGCCACTGCGCTGCGGCCGTTAGCGGGCCCTTATGCCGCTCTGCTTTTTGCGGTCGGCTTGTTCGGCGCCTCGATGCTGGCCGCCGGCGTGTTGCCACTAGCAACGGCCTATTCGATCAGCGAGGCGTTCGGTTTTGAAAAAGGCGTGTCGAGCAGCTTCCGCGAAGCGCCGATCTTTCTGGGCGTTTTTACCTTTCTGGTCGTGTTGGGAGCGACCGTGGCTATGCTGCCCGGTTTGTCATTAATACACGTTCTCATCGTTACTCAGGTTATCAACGGCATCCTGTTGCCGGTTATTCTGGTGGCGGTCCTGAAGCTGGTGAACAATCGCGAATTAATGGGAGCGCATGTCAATGGGCCAATATTTAATGTCGCCGCCTGGCTAACAACCATTATCGTTTCCGCTCTTTCAATCATGGTCATCATCTCAACGCTCTTCCCAAACTTGTTTCGCGGTTAAAACGCAAATTATTTAATCTCGCCAACGGGCGCGTTTGGTGATAAAAGTACCGTCTGCGCCGGGCCTACGTGACTGAGCACTCGATGGCAGCAAACGCCGAAAACAATCGCCGAAAGTTCATCGCCTTCATTCTCGCGACCGCGTTTGTCGCGCTGGCCCTCTACGTTTTCTATCATTGGTTAGATCCGGTCCTGCGCGCGTACCTCGCCGCCCGCATGCCAACGCGGATGCCCGGTGGCCCGATCACCGAGGACAATCTCCTGAAAGTTCCCAAGCTGATCCTGTGGTCGCTGTTGGCCTATCTCGGGGGTCGCGCCCTTAACACGATTCTATTTGAGTTTGTGGTTCGCATCCGGCGCGGCTACGAAGCGCCGACGCTGTTGCGGAACATCGTTACCCTGGTGACCTTTACGATTCTGTTCGTAGTTATCTTCAAGCTGGAATATCCAGATGTTGAGCTCGGGGCGCTCTTCACCACTTCCGCAATTTTCGGCGTGATTATCGGTCTGGCGTTGCAGGACACGCTGGGAAATTTCTTTGCGGGAATTTCTCTGCACGCCGATCGGCCTTTTCAAGTCGGCGACGTCATCGTGGTCGGCCAACAGAAACATACTGGCGTGGTCGAAGGAATTACCTGGCGCGCGATCAAAATTCGCACGTTCCAAAATCACATCGTACTCGTTGCCAACAGCACAGCCGCGAAGGAGGCGATTGAAGTTGCGCCGCGCGATAACTTGAATGCTCGGCTGGTTTCCTTCAGCACCATCTACACCGACTCTCCAGCCAAGACTATTCACGTTGTTCGCGAAGCAGTACGCGACGCCGATAACGTAACAGACAAGATCAAACCCATCGTTCGCATCAGAGGCCTGAGAGACTCTTCCATCGATTGGGAAATCAAATATTGGTTGGATGACTACGCGAAATACAACGACACAGATGCGCTCGTCCGGCAGAGAGTTTGGTATGCGCTGCGTCGCAACGGACTGACCTTCGCATTTCCGACGCGAACTCTTTACCTCGAAAAGAGTGTTCCAGTTCGTCCGGTTACCGTCGAGGATCAGATTGCAGATCGACTGTCGGCGGTAGATATCTTCTCGCCGCTGTCCACCGATGAATTGAGGCAACTTGCCAAAGTAACTGCTGGCCACGTTTTCGCTCCCGGCGAAACGTTGATTCGCGCCGGCGAAGAGGGCTCTTCGATGTTCGTCGTGCACAGCGGCCGCGTTGCCGTTCAGGTTCCCGACAAATCGGGTCCGCGCACGGTCGCGGTACTCACCGAAGGGAACTTCTTTGGTGAGATGGCCCTTTTTACCGGCGAACCGCGCACCGCCAACGTCGTCGCGATAGAAGAAACCGAAGTCCTCGAAATCGGCCACGACGCAATGAAGCATATCTTTGATACCAATCCCGGTCTGGCTGAGTCCATAAGCTGGACCATCGCCGAACGGCAAGAAGACCTGGCGAAAGGCTCGGCTGCATCCGCCCAAACCAGCCTCCACGAAACCGCCGGCCTGTTGGCCTCTATCAAACGATTTTTCGGTCTCCGATAAGACCTTTGCGGAGACATTACTCTTGGTTTCTATCAGAAACCGGCCGGAAAACCTGGGGGTTTTGGTGACTTGACAACATCGGACTCAGCATTTATTATTGGCACGTGCTCAGGGTGGATATAGGCCGCTGAGATAATACATGGCATTCAGGAGGATTTGATTTATGAGTATCGTTCGCTATGACCCGTTCCGCGATCTTCGGACGCTTCAGGAGGAAGTCAATCGCCTCTTTACGGGCAACATCGCTCGCAGCTTCGACGACGAGGGCCTCGCGCGTGGTGCGTGGAGTCCCAGCGTTGACATTTACGAAAATAAAGATCACATCGTGTTGGAAGCTGAGCTGCCGGGCATGAAGCGCGAGGATTTCGATCTCTCGGTCGAGAACAACGTCATCACGCTTCGAGGTGAGCGTCATTTCGAAAAGAAAGACGAATCGGACAACTATCATCGCGTTGAGCGTGCTTACGGAAGTTTTACTCGCTCGTTCACGTTGCCGAATACGGTCACGGCCGAAGGAGCGAACGCTGAATACAGCAATGGCGTTCTTCGCGTGACGTTGCCAAAGCGTGAAGAGACGAAGGCGCGCCGCATTGAAATTAAGACTAACGGCGCAGCGCCAAGAACGATCGAGGCCAAAGCCGAAGAAGCAAAGACAGCAAAGGCTTAGAGCTGAGGCGTTCATGATTCTCAATGCGGGGCGATGGCGTGGCCGCCGATCGCCCCGTTGGTTTTCTGAGACCTTGAGCGATCGGCAATCCAGGGTAATCAAGCTAGGGTTGTCTTGAAGAGAGAATTTTCTGGTAGGTTCTAGAAAGATGCGTTTAGATAAATTTACACTCCGAGGCCAAGAGGCCATTCAGGCTGCCATCGAACTGGCTGAGCGCAATCAAAATCAGCAGGTGGAACCCGAGCATCTGCTGTGCGCGATGTTGGACCAGGCCGAGGGCATCGTTCGACCGCTGCTGGGCAAGCTTGGCGCAAACATTCAAGTCGTCAAGAACGACTGCGAGGCTGCGGTTGGTAGATTCCCGAAGGTGCAGGGCGGTCAGCAATACTTCAGTTCACGCTTGTCGCAAATCTTCACTGCCGCGCAAAAGCGCGCGGAGAAAATGCAGGACGAGTACGTCTCGACTGAGCATCTGCTCTTGGCGCTGACTGATGAAAAAGATGGTCAAGCCGGGAAAATTCTTCGGCAGCATGGGGTTAACAGCGATGATTTGCTCAAGGCGATCGAGCAGACGCGTGGCGGAGCCCGCATCACGGATCAAAACGCCGAAGCGAATTACCAGGCGCTGGCAAAGTACGCGCGCGATCTGACGGACCTGGCGCGGCAAGGCAAACTTGATCCTGTAATTGGGCGGGATGATGAAATTCGCCGAACCATTCAGGTGCTTTCGCGTCGAACAAAGAACAATCCGGTCTTGATTGGTGAGCCGGGCGTGGGCAAGACCGCCATCGTTGAAGGCTTGGCGCAGCGTATCGTTTCGGGCGATGTCCCCGAGACTCTGCGAAACAAGCGTCTGGTCGGGCTCGACCTCGGATCGATGTTGGCCGGCGCCAAGTATCGCGGTGAGTTCGAGGATCGACTTAAGGCGGTACTGAAAGAAATTGAAAACGCTCAAGGCCAGATCATTCTTTTTATCGACGAACTGCACACACTGGTTGGCGCGGGCGCCGCGGAAGGCGCCATCGACGCCTCGAACATGTTGAAGCCGGCGCTGGCGCGCGGTGAGTTGCGGTGCGTCGGCGCTACCACGCTGAACGAATACAAGAAATACATCGAAAAAGACGCCGCGCTCGAACGACGTTTCCAGCAGATTTATGTTGGCGAGCCGACCGTCGAAGACACGATTGCTATCTTGCGCGGCTTGAAAGAGCGCTACGAAGTTCATCACGGCGTGCGCATCAAGGACTCGGCGATCGTCGCCGCGGCCACGCTCTCGAATCGCTACATCACCGATCGCTTCCTACCGGACAAGGCCATCGATTTGATCGATGAAGCCGCTTCGCGCCTGCGCATTGAAATCGATTCGCTACCGCAAGAGATCGATGTGGTCGAGCGTGAGATCATGCAGCTGGAAATTGAGCGGCAGGCATTGCAACGCGAGGAAGATGAGAGATCGAAGAAGCGTTTGAAGGAAATCGAGCAGCGGATCGCCGATCTGAAAGAGAAGTCGTCGGGCATGAAGGCCAAGTGGCAATCCGAAAAGGAAATCATCGAACACATCCGCACCGCCAAGGCGGAACTCGAGCAACTGAAATTGCAGTTGGATCAAGCACGGAATGCCGGCGATCTTGGACGCGCTTCAGAAATTCAATACGGCACGATCCCAGAGCTGCAACAGAAGTTGGAGGTTGAGCAGACGAAGCTCGGAAAAATTCAACAGGATGGCGTGACGCTGAAAGAAGAAGTTGACGAAGAAGACGTTGCTGAAGTCGTGGCGAAATGGACAGGCGTGCCGGTGTCGAAGATGCTCGAAGGCGAGATGCAGAAGTTTCTTAGCATGGAAGAACGTTTGGGCCAGCGCGTCATCGGCCAAGACGAAGCGCTGGAAGCAGTCGCGAATGCCGTACGCCGCGCGCGGGCGGGCTTGCAGGACCCGAATCGTCCGATAGGCTCGTTCATCTTTTTGGGACCAACCGGTGTGGGCAAAACAGAAACAGCACGGGCGCTTGCGGAATTTTTGTTTGATGACGAGCGAGCCATGGTGCGGCTCGACATGTCTGAGTACATGGAAAAGCACGCGGTCGCGCGCATGATTGGCGCGCCGCCGGGATACGTCGGTTACGAGGAAGGTGGCCAGTTGACTGAGGCGGTTCGCCGCCGGCCCTACGCTGTAATCCTTTTTGACGAAATCGAAAAGGCGCACCCCGATGTTTTCAACGTGCTGCTGCAGATCCTGGATGATGGCCGGCTAACAGATTCGAAGGGGCGCACCGTCGATTTCAAAAATACGGTTTTGATCATGACGTCGAATCTCGGCTCGCGTGAGATGCAGGAAGTCGAAGACGACGAGACCCAGGTGCGCGAAGCAGTCACGGAAGTCCTGCGCGAACACTTCAAGCCGGAGTTCCTGAATCGAATCGATGACATTGTCATTTTTCATCGCCTGTCGCGTGAGGAGATTACGAAGATCATCGATGTGCAGCTCGAGCGTCTTCGCGCAATGCTGCACGAAAGGAACATCTCGCTGGTGCTTGAGGATTCAGCTCGCGAACTATTGGCGAATGAAGGATACGATCCGAGTTTTGGCGCGCGTCCTTTGAAGCGCGCGATCCAAACGCTGATCCAGAATCCTCTGGCGATGAAACTGTTGCGTGGCGAGATTGTGTCCGGTCAAACAGTGCTTGTATCGGCGCGTAACGGTGAGATGCAATTTTCTGCACAGCCACAGGCAGTCGCTGCGTGAAACGGCGCAAAAACGCAGCAATCGTCGAAACGATTCGCTGGCAAGCTAATTGCTGTGCAAAGTAGCGGCAGATTCTTGTTGCACCGAAACGCAACGATGAATATGCTCTGAACATCAAAGTGAAGCGCGCGTGACAAGTTTTCAATCAAGCCGCGCGGCGCGCATAGGCGGTTTGGAAAAAAACGAAATGGCGGATTTAGAAGCATACAAAGACAAGTTCGGCGAGAGCGGTCAGCGGATTTTTCAAAACGCTTTGAATGAATCGCGACGCCGCGATCAGAATTACATTTCAGTCGAGCACATCATCAGTGCTCTGTCTAAAGAGGAACCGGATCTTTTTAATTCTACGATGCGCAGCCTCGCTCTGGATCCGCTTACGGTGGCACGCGCGATCGAACATCGGCTCGACGCGGCGCGGCAGCACGTCGGCAAAGGAGTGCGTATTGCGCCCGACACCACCGACCTTTTTAAGAGAGCGATGGAACGGGCACGTTCAAAAGGACGCAAGACGATCGAAGCGACCGACATCTTTGACGTGCTTTCAAAGTACGACAGCTTGTTCATCGACATGCTGCGAAGCATGGGCGCGAATCCCGAGACCGTCGTCGAACACGTGCGAACGAACGTCAACGACCACGAACAGAAGGAAGAACAGTATCGAAAGAAATTTGAGCTGCCGCCTTATCTGAAGCATTTCGGGGTGTCTTTGAATCGCATGGCGCGCGCGGACAAGATTCCGCCGACCATCGGCCGCGAAAAAGAGATCCAGCAAATCATCGAGATTCTTTGTCATCGGGAGCGCGCGAATTCCCCGATGCTCGTAGGAGAGCCAGGTGTCGGCAAAACTGCGGTCATTGAAGGTCTGGCGCGGATGATTGAGCTGGAGCCGCAGAAAGTTCCGGCGCGCTTGCGCAACTGTCACGTGGTGCAGCTTCAGATGGGCGGAATCGTGGCCGGCACTATGCTGCGCGGCATGTTCGAAGAGCGTATTAAGGGCATCATCGACGAAGTCAAAGAACGCGACAATTTAATTCTGTTTATAGACGAAGCCCACACGATCATCGGCGCGGGCGCAGCGCTCGGAACTTCTTCCGATGCCGCGAACATGTTCAAGTCGGCGCTGGCGAAAGGCGAACTCCGCATCATTGGTGCGACGACGCTGAACGAATACAAGGAATATATCGGCGAAGACGAAGCCCTGGCGCGTCGTTTCCGGCTGGTGAAAGTTGACGAGCCGACCATCGGCGAGACGCGAGAGATTCTGCTCGGCTTGCGACCAAGATTGGAGCGCAACTACTCGGTGCAAATCTCGGACGAAGCGATCAATACCGCGCTCGAGATGGCGCCAAAATACATTCGCAATTTGCACCTGCCGGACAAGGCAATTGGCTGGCTCGACACGGCGGCAGTGAAAGTTGAAATCAACGAGCCGCACACGATGATCGTCAAGCCTGAACACGTTATCGACGTCATTTCGCAGGAGTCGCGGATTCCCC
>JAJPKD010000033.1 GCA_021323895.1 Acidobacteriota bacterium
CCTCCGGTAATGAACAAGCGATCGAGATCCCAAATCGTCAGATTGTAAGTTTCGATGTCGAGTTCGGGATGGTAAAGCAGCGGTAGCGCGTGGAGGGGATCGATGTCGGCGGTGAGATGACCACGGACGCGATAGGCATTGATCAATTCCATCACACGCGCCTGACGAATCGACTGCTCGTGTGTTTGATCGGCGCCGAGGAAAAGCGGATTGCGATCAACATTCCAGCGAAACGGCGGATGAGGAATTTCAAGATCGAGAAATATCTCGTCATAGAACTTGCTCTTGCCGAGCAGCAACTCATGCACGCGTGCCAGGAAAGCGCCTGACTCTGCGCCCTGGATGATGCGGTGATCGTACGTGCTGCTGATCGTGATTGCTTTACTGATGCCGAGCTGCGGGAGGATTGATGGATGAATCGATTGATACTCCGCGGGAAACTCGATGGCGCCGGTGGCTATGATGACTGATTGTCCGGCCATCAAACGCGGCGTCGAAGCGACCGTGCCAATCGTCCCCGGATTAGTGAGAGAAATTGTCGTTCCCTGGAAATCGGGAATTTGCAGCTTGCCCTCACGCGCACGCGAAACGACGTCATCGTACGCAGCAAGAAAATCTGAGAAGCTAAGCCGATTGGCATTCTTGATGTTCGGCACCAGCAGCGAACGTGTGCCGTCTTTCTTTTCCAGATCGATCGCGATGCCGAGATTAATTGTCTCGCGCTTGACGCGCATGGGATGTTCGTCAACCACCTCGAACCCGTCGTTCATCTGTGGAAAGTTTTCCAGCGCGCGCAAAAGCGCGTACGCGATCAAGTGAGTGTACGAAGCTTTGTGCCGGCCTCGCTCTTCGAGATGTCGATTGATGATGCGGCGATTCTCGTCGAGCAGCTTTACCGGAATTCGACGCTGCGAGGTTGCCGTCGGAACCGCAAGACTCGCCTCCATGTTCTCAACGATTTTGAGCGCCGGACCGCGAATCGGAAGCTTTTCGATTCCGGGTCGCGGTGCGGCTTCAACCGGCAGAGCCTTCGGTATCTTGGTTTTGGCGGGCTTGGCTGCGACGCCTTCAGGAGTTGCTTCAACTGATGGAGCCGCGGCTTTCGGCGCGGCCGTCGCATCGCCGTTGCCGGCGACGAGTTCATCGAAATAGGCGCGCCACGATTCATCTACGAGCGACGGATCGCTGCGCCAGCGCGCCAGCAGAGTCTCGACGTAGGTGGCATTCGCGCCAAAATTTTCTGCGATTACTTCAGAGAAATCGGTTTTAGTCTGACCTTGAGCCAAAGAAATTCACCGTTCGCGCCCGGATGCGAGGGCAGCATTATTGCCTGATTTTTGATTCGTTCGTTGACTTATTAGGTTAGCACCATCCGATTATGTTTGCATCCGTCGTGTCGGTGCCCGGAGGGGTAGAACGGGATCCACAGGATGCTTAAGAGTTCGGATGATGCGCTGGCTCTCACTCGCGGTTCTGATGCTGGCTTTTATGATATTATGCGCCGCCCACGCCTTGCTGACTTCATTTATCGAGTTCACGAATGGCTGAAGAGATCGCGGAACCCAAGTCACGACTCAGAACAATAATCGTTTTTTCGATGTTGTTTGCTGTTCTCGGCGCAGTGGTCGTGTTCGGTTATTACGTCACGTTTCGCCGCCCCGTGACAACCGTAATTCTCATCCGGCACGCCGAGAAGATCATCGATCCTAACAACAACGACGTGGATTTGAGCGAAGCCGGTCAGGCGCGAGCGAAAGAGATCGCGCGCATGTTTGGCGATGCGGGCATCAACGCGATCTATGCGACGCAGTACAAGCGCACGCAGGAAACTGTGAAGCCGCTTTCTGACAAGATCGGCGTGCCGGTAACCGTCATGAATTCAAAGGCCACGGCTGATCTCGTCGCGCAGATTCGCGCACAGCATTCCGGTGGGACGATCTTTATCGCCGGCCATAACAACAGTGTGCCGGAAATTATTGCCGCACTCGGCGGCCCGCAATATCCAATCATTCCCGAAAGTGAGTACGACAATCTTTTTATCGTTACGATCTATCGAACCGGGAAGGCGAAAGTCGTGAAGCTGAAGTACGGGAGCGCCAGTCAACTAGGTGTAGGGAACAAGCCAACCACGCAGTAGCGCAAAACATACGCCCGACCTGATGCAGGACAGAGGCAGATAACAGAGCAATGCGAGCAGGATGCTCGCGACCGCCGACAGGGATGTCGGCGCTCCGAATATGAAAAAACCGAAACGCACACCAATCAATCGACGCAACTTCGTTAAGGTTCTTCCGGCAGCAGGCGCAGCCGCGCTCGCAGTTTCCAAAGCGCCACTGAGAGCGCTGGCCCAGACGCCCTCACCGACGCCTTCGCCCGCGGCATCGCCGTCGCCGACGCCGCTGCGTATCGCAAAGGACGATCTGCGACATGCGGAGAAGATCATCGGGATCGAATTGACTGACGCGCAAGAGACGATGGCGCTGCGCGGCGTGAACACCAATCTCGACAGCTATGAGGTTGTGCGGAAGCTCAACATCCCGCTCGATACTGAACCGGCAATTGTCTTTCATCCGGCGCTGCCCGGTTTTCACATCAAACGCGCGCCTTCGAAAATAAAATTCCGCTTCGGTCGAAATGAACCCGCGCAGTTTAAGTCAGTCGAGGACCTGGCGTTCGCGACAGTCCCACAACTCGCGGAGTTAATCAGAACCAAAAAGATTTCATCAGTCGAGCTGACAAAGATGTATCTGTCTCGACTGAAGAAATATGGTCCAAAACTTCTGTGCGTGGTGACCCTGACGGAAGACCTCGCGATGAAGCAGGCGCAGGCCGCTGACGATGATTTGAAGCGTGGCAAGTATCGCGGGCCGCTGCACGGCATCCCATGGGGCGCGAAAGATTTATTTGCTACGAAAGGTATCAAGACGACCTGGGGCGCCGAGCCTTATCGCGATCAAGTGATCGATTATGACGCGACGGTTGTGGTGCGTTTGCGCGATGCTGGCGCGGTTTTGGTTGCGAAGCTTTCGATGGGCGCACTCGCGCAAGGTGCGAAATGGTTCGGCGGCGTGACGCGCAATCCGTGGAACCCGAATGAAGATCGAAACGGGTCGAGCGGATCTTCGGCCGGCCCGGCGTCGGCGACCGCAGCGGGCCTGGTTGGATTTTCGATTGGTACTGAGACGCTCGGCTCAATCGTCTCGCCGTCGTCAACTTGCGGCGTGACTGGCTTGCGACCGACGTACGGCCGCGCCAGCCGCTATGGCGCGATGGGTTTGAGCTGGACGATGGACAAGATTGGGCCAATCTGTCGTGGCGTCGAAGACTGCGCGGCGGCGCTCGATGCCATTTACGGGCCTGACCAACGCGACCTGACGGTTGGTGACGCGCCTTTCAATTGGAACGCCGACGTGCCGTTGAGCAGTCTGCGCATCGCCTACTTGAAAGCTGAATTCGAAGCCACGCCAC
>JAJPKD010000081.1 GCA_021323895.1 Acidobacteriota bacterium
CCAGTTCGATGAAGAAATTCAGGCGTACAAGCACGCGCTGCGAATCAAACCGGACTACGCCGCCGCGTACGATCGTCTGGGCCAGCGGTACGTGCAACTGAAGCGCAACGGCGAAGCGGTCGAAGCCTTCAAGCAGCTCGCCGCGTTGCGGCCGGCTGACGCGAATGCGCAGAACAATCTGGGCGAAGCGTACGAAGCCATGAACAAGCACGACGAATCCGTCGAAGCGTTTCGCCAGGCGATTCGCTTGAAACCCGATTTCGGCAAGGCCTATTTCAATTTAGGCAAGACTCTTCTGGCACAGGGAAATCGCGACGCGGCGATCGAGCAGTACGTAATTCTGCAGAATCTGGATCAGGACTGGGCTGAGAAGCTCTATAACTTGATCTATCCGTAGCGGTGCGCACGCCTCTGGCGTGCAGGAGCACGCGGGGCGCGTGCGTACCCAAATAGAGATCGAGGCCGGATCGCGCTCTCCTCTTCACAACCCGGCCCCTACTCACGGTCGTCTCGCGACAACCGAACTTGATTTTTTTCAACGCTTAATGTCGATAGCGACGGTTCCGCAGCTTGTACGTGTAAAGCGCTGACGCTCCCAATCCACTCGCTGCTCCGATAACGGCGCCGCGCTTGCCACCGATCAAGCCGCCGATGGCGGCGCCTGCTCCCGTTCCAATCGCCATCGTCAGTTTGTTCCGATGACGATCCCAAAAACTGCGTTCTCGATATCCGTAGTCGTAATAAACCTGCCCGTTGTCATAGACTCGCGAGTTATCGTAATAAGTTCGCGCGTTTCGTCGCGTTGGTTCATAGGTGCGACAGCTTCGGTTTCCCTGGGCCAACGTCGGAGCTGCTAACGCCGCTGCGATGGCCACCGTCAATATCACTGCAAAGATTCGTTTCATCACTAACTCCGCGATGGGAAATGGCAATGACCGTGCCACGGATGGTTGGATGTTCAGGCAAGTTATTGACGACCCGATTTTGTTGGGGAGTTAGCTTCCGAGTAGTTGGGTTGTGGGGGCCAATAACGCCCGAAGCCGATTTCCGTTGTACGATATGGTCGCTCAAAAGCCGGAAATGGAGTGAACTGGCGACGGCAAGCAATCTACCGATGAAAATCTCAACAATGCTGCTCTTATTTTTGCTGCTGGCGGGCAGCGCTAACTCGCAGGCGCCTAAAGCCCCGACCGAAATCCCTTTTGAGTTTCTGCATAACCAAATCGTTGTGCAGGCGAAAATCAACGGCAAAGGGCCGTTCAATTTACTGATCGACACAGACACCGATCCGTCGGCGATTGACTCGGCCACCGCGAAGGAGCTGGGTCTTCAGATCGGAGCGAGCGGCGCGCCGGCAAGCGGCGGCGGGACGGAAACGAACATCGTATATCCGACGAGATTGACGAGCGTCGAACTCGGTCCGATATCTGGGAAGGACGTGGTGGCAGCGACCATTGACCTGACGAAATTAGCTGAGCGCATCGGCAAGCCAATTCACGGCGTGCTCGGTTTCAGCTTCCTGAAGGATCGGATCATCCAAATCGATTACGCCAATTCGAAGCTGCGATTTTTTGCCGTCTCGCCTTATCCGCGCATCGAGCTGACTCCGAACACGGTGAACCTGATCGCGCTGCCGTTCCGCCGCGAAGACGGCAATGTGATTGTCGATTCGGTCTTCATCAATAACGAAAAGATGCGCGCGACCCTGGACACAGGTTCGAGCGGCACGTTCACGCTGACGCCGGAAGCAATTGCGATTCTCAATCTCGATGATCAAGCGCAGAACGGCCAGACCAAACAGTCAGTCGGGTACAACGGGACCTATGAAAATAAGAGTGGCGTGCTGAAATCGGTGCGCATCGGACGGTACGCGGCTGAATCAGTTCCCGCAGAGTTTTGGTTGCCGAACACCGGCCACGACAAGAAGAAGTTTCAGGTCAATATCGGCAACGGTTTCTTTCAGGACTTCGTGATGACCTTTGATTTTAAGAATAAGATTGTGGTGTTTGAAAAAGTCGATTAGGACGCCGAGATCATTGTTCCCGTGCCCTCGTCGGTAAAGACTTCCGCCAACAGGCTGTTACGCGCATTGCCATTTATGATGTGGGCGCTTTTCACACCGCGACGCAGCAGCTCGATGATGCTTTGCAGTTTGGGAATCATGCCGCCAGTCGCATTTCCGCTTTGAATCAAATCTTCGGCATCGCTGGCCGATAACCGCGATAATTTCGTGCGAGGGTCGCCGGCCCGCAAATAGATCCCATCGACATCTGAAAGCAGGACGAGCTTTTCTGCCTGAAGTTGCACCGCAATTTCTGCTGCAATCGTGTCCGCGTTGATGTTGAAGACTCGGCCTTCTGAATCAGCGCCGAGCGAAGAAACTACCGGCAAATATCCGTGATCGAGCAGCACGGTAAGCAAGCTCGAATCGATTTCCAGAACGTCGCCAACGTGACCAAAATCGACTTGAGAACTCTCGCCGGTTTGGCGATCGACAACTTCCTTTGGAGGCCGGCGTTCGGCGTGAACGATGTTGCCATCAACGCCCGACAAACCAACCGCGTGAATCCCGCGATGACGCAGCGCGGCCAGGATGTCCGTGTTGATTTTCCCAGCGAAAATCATTTTCGCCATTTCCAAAGTTTCGTCATCGGTGACGCGCCGGCCTTCGATGATTGTCTGCTCGACGCCCATCTTTTTTGCGAGTTCACTCAATTGCTTGCCGCCGCCGTGGACCACGCACAGGCGAATTCCCACTTGATGAACCAACGCCAGCTCTTCGCAAAGCGAGATCAATCGATCGCGATCCTCGGTAACCTTACCGGAGAACTTCACGACGAACGTCTTCCCTTTGAAGCGCTGAATGTAAGGCAGCGCTTCACGCAAGAGGTCGAGGCGTAATTGGCTTCCAACTTCGCTGGTGTCGGTCATAGGTTTCTTGGCCGGTATTCAAAAATCGCCACAGATTTACACGGATAAGCACGGATCAAATTGGGGTTTTTCATCGATTTGTCTCTCGCTGATCTGTGTGTATCTGTGTTCATCTGTGGCTAATTCCCTTCCAGAAGATGCGCCATGATGGCTTTCTGTACATGCAACCGATTCTCGGCCTCTTCAATCACGACCGACGAAGACGAGTCAATCACACCATCCGTCACAATCACGTTCCTTCGCACTGGCAGGCAATGCATGAAGATCGCTGAATTGGCCCGCGCCATCTTTGCTTCATCCACGATCCATTTATCGCGATACGGCGCGCGCGCGCTGATGTCCTGGTCCGGGGCACCGTAGAAATTCTTGCTGCCCCAACTCTTCGCGTAAACAACATCGACCCCATCGAATGCTGATTCGACGTCATTCGAGATCGTAACGCTGCCACCTGCTGCGGCTGCCTGCTTCCGAGTCTCTTCAATTAATTCGTCATCGAGTTCGTATCCCGCCGGATGCGCGATGACAAGATCATGGCCCATCTGCGCGGCCGCCAAAGCGAAACTGTTCGGCACGGCCATCGGCAAAGGCTTCGGATGCCAAGCCCACGTCAGCAGAACTTTCTTGCGTCCTTCGCCCAGCCTCTCTCGAATCGTCATCATGTCAGCCATCGCCTGACAGGGATGATGCATCGCCGACTCCAGATTGATAATCGGCACATCGGAATATTTCGCGAATGCGTTAAGAATCGGATCGAGCCGCTCCTCTTCCCATTTTTCCAGCGCCGCAAACGTACGCACGCCAATCGCCACGCAGTATCGACCGAGCACGCGCACAAATTCCGCGACGTGCTCAGTCTTGTCCGAATCCATCACAACGCCTTCGCGATGCTCCAGCGTCCAACTAGTGCCGCCCGGCTCCAGCACAACTGCGTTACCGCCAAGTTCGTATATGCCAACCTGCATTGACGCGCGCGTGCGCAAACTCGGATTGAAGAAGACGAGCGCGACGGACTTGCCCGCCAGCGGCTGCGATTGATCTTCGCTTGACTTGAACTTTAACGCCGACGTAATCAGAGTCTCGATTTCGTCGCGCACAAGTTCAGAAGTTTTCAGAAAACTTTTCGCCATCAAACTGCATCATGATTGCTGGCCCCCAAAGCCAGCAACCATACCCATCAAAATCAAGAGGACTTTATGTCGATTGTTCTGCGCACGACTGTGCTGCTGATCATTTCCAATCTATTTATGACTTTTGCGTGGTACGCGCACCTGAAGAATTTGCACAACGCCAAATGGTACGTCGCGGCTGTCACGAGTTGGGGTGTGGCGTTTTTCGAGTACATGTTCCAGGTCCCGGCCAATCGCATCGGATACCAGCAACTGAGCCTTGAGCAACTCAAGATTCTGCAAGAGGTAGTGACACTGTCGGTGTTCGTCCCATTTGCGCTGATCTACATGCGCCAACCAATCAAGCTTGATTTCCTTTGGGCTGGCCTGTGCATTCTCGGCGCAGTCTAATTTCTGTTTCGATCTTAGCCGGCATGACTGACGGACTGAGCTAAGGCATCAACAAACAGATCGACTTCGCTCTTTTGCAAACAGAGGGGCGGCAACAGCCGAAGCACGTTCGCGTCGCTTGACGTGCCGGTAATGACTTTCCTTTCGAGCAGCGCCTCGTGAACAGGCTTGGCTTTGTCCGCGAATTCAAGACCCAGGAGAAAGCCGCGGCCTTGGACGCTCACAACCTGTTCGACTTCGCGCAGTCGTTCTCGTAGATACGATTCAACCTCGCGAACATTCGCGAGCATGCCATCGTCTTCGATCGCTTCGAGCGTACCCACTACTGCGGCCATTGCCATCATGCCGCCACCGAAAGTCGTGCCCAGATCGTTTTCTTTGATGTGCGAAGCGATCTTCTCAGTTACTAAGCACGCGCCGACGGGCACCCCGCTGCCGAGCGCCTTCGCCAAGCTAATAATGTCCGGCACAACTCCATCGCCCGCATCGCTGCCCGCGAAAAACCATTCGCCCGTGCGACCGACTCCGGTTTGCACCTCGTCGTAAATCAGGACGACGCCACGCTCGTCGCAAAGCTCGCGAAGCTCACGATAGAACGACGGCTCGGCCATCTTCACGCCGGCCATCGACTGAATTGGTTCGAGCATGATCGCCGCAACCGAATCGTCAGCGAGAGCGCGGACAGATTCGATATCGCCGAATTCGGCTTCTAAGTGGCCAGGCACATTGGGCTTGCCAATCTCTCGATACTTGCCCAGGAACGTCGCGCTAATCGCATCAGCCGTGCGGCCATGAAATCCGCCGCTGAACGTGATGATGTTCTCGCGCCCTGTCGCCATGCGCGCCATGCGCATCGCATTCTCGTTCGCCTCAGTTCCAGAGTTACAAAAGAAAGCTTTGGTTAACGGCTGCGGCGCGATCGAAATCAACTTCTCTGCCGCGCGCGCGCGAATATCGGAATACACGAGGTTTGAATAAAAAAGAATCTTTTCGGTTTGGTCGCGGATGGCTTTGACTACGTGCGGATGGCAATGCCCTGTGCCCGCGACCGCGTGGCCACCGTAAAGATCGAGATAGCGCTCGCCTTCATTCGTGTAAATCCAGACACCCTCGCCGCGCTCAGCGACGACCGGCATCTTTTTATAAGTGGCGAGCTGGTATTGCTCTTCAATAACCGTAACGTCGTTTGTGTTCACAATACTCATCATCAATTTAACCCGCCCTGCTTCCGTTCGGCACATCTCGTTCCGGCATTGCCAACGCGGGAACGACACCGTCAGCGTATCCGATGTCGAACAGCATTCCTTCTGACGTCTGTCCCATCATCTTTCTTGGTTTGAGATTCACCACGAACAAAGCCTGCTTGCCGTCTACTTCTCGCGGATTCTCGCGTTCCTGTTTCATGCCGGCGAGGATAGTGCGCTGATGATCACCAAAATCAACGGTGAGTTTCAGCAACTTGTCCGATCCGGCCACGTCCTCGACCGAAACGATCGTGCCGACCCGCACATCGACTCGATCCAAGTCAGCGAAATCTATCGTCGGCTTGACGGGTGCGGGCGCGAATTGTTTGTTCATGGATTAGTCCCGATTAGTTTCACTCCCGTGGTCTCGTCCAACCCAAACATCAAATTCATGTTCTGCACCGCCTGCCCAGCCGCGCCCTTCACCAGATTATCGATGGCTGTAAACACGACCAGTTGCCGGCCGCGAGATGCGAATCCAATGTCGCAAAAATTCGTCGTCTTGACCCAATTGATATCGGGCGAGCCTTCAACGAAGCGCACGAAGCATGAACCTCGATAAAAATCCGCGAACATCTCGCGCACTTCCGCCGCAGTCATTTCCTTGTTCAATTCGCAGTAAATCGACGCAAAGATGCCGCGCGACACCGGCAGCGAATGAGTCATGAAGATCAGTTCATTCTTCCATTCGCCGAACCGCTCCAACTCCTGCTCGATCTCCGGCACGTGCTGATGTGTGAAAGGCTTGTAGGCGTAGAACGAATTGCTTCGTTGCGGATGATGCGTGTTCGCCGCGGCCTTTGCGCCCGAACCCGAAGAGCCGGTTTTGGCATCAACGATCACACGACAACTCAGCAGATTATTTGCGACGAGCGGCGCCAGCCCGAGCAAGGTTGCCGTCGCAAAGCATCCGGGATTGGCGACGCGGGTCGCGGTCTTGATCGCTTCGCGATTCGTCTCGGTCAGGCCGTAAACGAAATCCGTTTGCGCATTCATCGCCGTGTGCTCGCGACCGTAGTGTTTCGCGAACACTTCGGCGTCGCTCAAACGAAAATCGCCTGACAGATCTATTACTTTAACTTTCGCCGGCAGCTTCGGAGCGATCTCCATCGCCTGCCCGTGCGGGAGAGCGAAGAATGCGCAATCGATGTCTTTGATGTTTGCGAGTTCGTCGTCGGCTTTGGTGAATTTGAGATTGGTAAGCCCGAACAGATTCTTATGAACCTCGCTTACCGATTTGCCGGCGTGTTCATTCGCAGTAACGAATTGAATTTCAGCTTGCGGATGCTGCAGCAGAATGCGCAGAAATTCCGACCCGCCGTAACCTGAACCACCGAAGATTGCGATTCTTAGTTTCATGAAATCAGTCGTGTCAGTACCGCGAGCGATAGCGAGCGGATCAAAAGGCGCTCCTGCGAAAATCCCGAAGATGGACGAGCTTCATGATCCGGTCGCTACCGCTCCCGGTTCTGACACAACTTGCCCTACTTTTTCTTTGACTATCTCAAACAGTTTCGCGCCATTCCGTCGCGCATTCGCGGCCGGCACGCCAAATTCATCCTGGATATAGTCTTCACCCATCTTCGAGTCGGTTACTGACCCGGCAATCAGATCGACCTTCATTCCCCGCCGACTGAACAACTCGATTCCGCCCCACGCCGCAACGTAATCCGACGCGCAGAACACCAGCGCAGTCATCGCCTCGCGCAACTCGGGGTCTTCGAAGACAGATTCGACGGAATAGCCGCCGAGAATTCCATCTCCCAATTCAATTACGATCAAATCGGGCGTGCTCTCGTTCAGCCGCGCGATGATCGCTTTCGCGACCGGCGCGAGATCACCCGCCCCGACCGTCGAGGGTAATCCGCAATCGAGAAAACTGGCCGTCGCAATCGCGCCATGGTCGTGCATGTTGAGCGTGTCGCGCAGACAAGCGATGCCTGAAAGCTTTGCGGCTGCCACGCGCAGCCCGGCGCGTGTCGCTAATTGAATGATTTCGGTTGCCGCGTATGTCTTGCCGCTGTTCATGCACGCGCCCGCGATTACAACAAGCGGCGCCGTCGCCCCGAGTGATCCGCGCAGCGGCAAGGCCGCATCAGCGATATTTTTGATTAAGCCGTTACCGTTAGTGGCGAGACCTAACACCTCGACTTTGATCGCATCATTTAAGCTCGAGTGATGTCCGCTGCATTGACCAATCACGCCGCCCATGTTCAAGAGATGCAGCTCGTCGCCTGCTTTCACGGTCTCGGGAACGTCGCCGACGAAACACTTCAACGCCCGCCGCCGGCCCAGCACACCTGCAAGCACGTCGCCGGGATTAACTTTCGCCAAACGGCCCGTCGGTAACTCAAGCATGTTGTAAGTTGCGTTGTCCGTCAGCACTCGTACGACGACTACGTCACCGGCGCGTGCCGTTCCGTTCGCCGGCACAATCGTGACCGTCCGCGGGAGATTCAGCGGCGAAGTGGCGGAGCCGATTTTGTCGATTTCGATCTGACTCATATCACTTCTTCTCTCAGTGCCTCGGTGCGATCTCCGTGCCTCTGTGGTGAATAAGCGTGCGATAACCACAGAGCCATAAACAGAGTCACAAAGAACTACCTCGCAATCGCAGGCGCAGCGCGTTGAGCTTGATGAAGCCTTCGGCATCGCGCTGGTTGTAAACAGTGTCTGCTTCGAACGTCGCGACGCGCTCGTCGTAGAGCGAATGCGGGGAGCGACGGCCCACAACAATCACGTTGCCTTTGTACAATTTCAATCGAACGTCGCCGGTAACATTCTGCTGAGTCTCGTCGATCATCTTGCGCATCAAATCAAACGCGGGTGCGAACCAGAATCCGTAATAGACGTTCTCGGCAAACTTCACTCCAAGTGAATCGCGCAAATGCATTACTTCGCGGTCCATCGTGATCGACTCCAGCGCTCGATGAGCCGCGTGCAGAATCGTCACACCGGGCGTTTCGTAAACCCCCCGAGACTTCATGCCGACAAAGCGGTTCTCAACCACATCGACGCGGCCAACTCCATGAGCGCCGCCCAGTTCGTTCAGCTTCGTCAACAGCGACACAGGATCGAGAGCTTCGCCATTGATCGAAACTGGCTCGCCTTTTTCGAATCCAATCTCAACGTGTTCGGCTTCGTCCTTGGCCCGCTCGGGCGAGACGGTCATTTGGAAAATATTTCCCGGCGGCTCAGCCCAAGGGTCTTCCAGAATTCCACCTTCGTACGAAACGTGCATCAGGTTGCGATCCATCGAATAAGGCTTTTCAACGGTGGCGGTCACGGGAATTCCGTGGGCTTCGCAGTAAGCAATCAAATCCGTGCGTCCACCGAACTCCCACTCGCGCCAGGGCGCGATCACTTTGATGTCGGGCTGCAAAGCGTAATACGTCAATTCAAAACGAACCTGATCGTTTCCCTTGCCTGTCGCTCCGTGCGCGACGGCGTCAGCGTTTTCTTTTTGCGCTATTTCGATCTGCCGTTTAGCGATGACGGGCCGGGCCAATGACGTTCCCATCAAGTAAACGCCTTCGTACACCGCGTTGGCTTTGACCGATGTCCAGACGTAATCGCGCACAAACTCTTCGCGCAGGTCTTCGATGTAGAGTTTTGACGCGCCCGTCGCTTTGGCTTTCTCGTCCAGCCCTTCCATCTCCGCGCCCTGGCCCACGTCCGCGCAGTAACAAACGATTTCGCACTGGTACTTTTCTTTTAGCCAGCGGAGCATCATCGACGTGTCGAGTCCGCCGGAGTAAGCGAGCACTATTTTGTTTATCTTATCGTTCACTGATTTCCTTCAAGTCTGAGGTCCTGAGTCTGAAGTCTCGGACGTCTCACGTGATCGATTCCAGACTCCGAACTCCAGACTCCACTCCTACGCAAACATCTCCCAAATCTTTTTCATCGCCGCGCGTTGCGATTTCTGATCGCGCGTGGCGATGAAGATAGTGTCTTCACCTGCGAGCGTTCCGACGATTTCCGACAGCGCCGCGTCGTCAATCTCAACGGCAACTGCCGACGCCCGCCCCGGCAAACACCTCGCGACAACCAGCACGTCGCCGGCAATATCCAAACTTACCAAGCCGCGCGCAGCGTCGCCGTTCGCATGGGGCAGCGCATAGCGACCGTGATGCTTCACGATTCCCAATTCTTCGAGATCGCGCGAAACACTGGATTGCGTCGCCGGCACGCCCACTCGTTCGAGATGCGCGCGCAGGGCTTCCTGAGTCCCAATCGGCTTTGCCCGAATAAGATTAAGAATCTTTTTCTGTCGTTCCGGCTTCAGCATTGGTTTTCAGACGCGCAGCTATGCAGAATAGTTGCATTATTTCTGCATACCTGCATAAAATAGCGAGTCCTATGCGCCAGGTCAAGCGCGTAGCCTGATAAATCATAAGTTCCGATGAGCAACGAAAAAGGAAAACAACTATGGGGTGGCCGTTTTACCGGCGAGGCTGATCCCAAATTCGCAGCCTTCAATCGTTCATTCGATTTCGATCGCAGGCTAGTCGCGGCGGACGTGCGCGGGAGTGTTGCGCATTGTGACGGCCTCTTACGCGCCGGCGTGCTGAACCCCGCTGAAGCAGAACAAATCAAATCAGCGCTGAGCCGCATTCTCGCGAAGGCTCAGTCTGATTCGTCTTACCTTAACGACGCGACTGCGGAAGATGTGCATTCGTTCGTCGAAGCAAGATTGATCGAGATGATCGGCGACGTTGGGCGCAAGTTGCACACGGGCCGAAGTCGAAACGACCAGGTCGCGACGGACTTGCGTCTGTGGCTGCGCGAGGAAATCGATGGCACCATCGGTTCGCTCGCAGAATCGCAGACGGCGCTGCTCGATCTGGCGGACGCGAATCGAGAAATCATCATTCCCGGATACACGCATCTGCAACGCGCGCAGCCGGTGCTCTTTGCGCATTGGTGCCTCGCGTACTTTGAAATTCTTGGGCGCGATCGCGCCAGGCTTAACGAGGTTCGCAGACGCGTGAATGTCATGCCGCTGGGTTCGGCCGCTCTGGCAGGAACTTCATATCCAATCGATCGTGAAGCCGTTGCGCATGCCCTGGGTTTTGATTCGGTTTCGCGCAACAGCCTCGATGCTGTCAGTGACCGCGATTTCGCGATCGAATTTGCGGGGGCGGCGTCGCTGATCATGATGCACCTGTCGCGTCTCGCGGAAGACATTATCCTGTACTCAACGACCGAATTCGGTTTCATCGAATTGAGTGACGCGATCGCCACCGGCTCAAGCCTAATGCCGCAGAAGAAGAACCCGGACGCGATGGAGTTGGTACGGGGCAAAGCCGGCCGCATCTTCGGGCATCTGCAATCCTTGCTCACGATGATGAAGGGCTTGCCGTTGGCCTACAACAAAGACATGCAGGAAGACAAAGAAGCGCTGTTCGATACCGTCGATACAGTCAAGGGCTGTCTTTTGATTACCGCGATTGTGCTGCGCAATATTCGAGTGAGTGAGGCGCGAGCGCGCGACGCCGCCACACATGGATATCTCAACGCGACTGAATTGGCTGACTATCTGGTGCGGAAGGGAATGCCCTTCCGCGAGGCACACGAGATGGTCGGGCGTATCGTCGTCCAAGCGATCGAGATGGGACGGGAATTGAACAAACTCACGCTCGATCAATTCAAAGCATTCTCGTCGTTAATCGAGGATGATGTATTCGAAGCTTTGTCTCTCGAACAAACGGTGGGCACGAAATCGCAGTTCGGTGGAACCGCTCCGGATCGCGTGGGCGAGGCTTTGGTAATTGCAAGGAAGAGCCTAGAATAAACTCTCAAAATTGCGCCTTTCAGGACGAACCTCTTTCAACAAAAATGAAACCCAGGGTGGCGCGCTAACGCGCTTACCCTGGGCTATTTTATTTCACACTGTCAGCGTGCGCTCCTCTCTACAACTTCGGAGTCACACCAAGGTTGTAAAAGAAGAACGAGTAGATGTCGGCCGTCTGCTCGAGTTGCTTGGTGGTGCTGCTGGCGCCGTGACCTGACTTCGTGTCGATGCGAATGATCACGGGATTGTCGCCGGCTTGCGCAGCCTGCAACGCGGCTGCGTACTTGAACGAGTGCGCCGGCACTACGCGATCATCGTGGTCGGCAGTCGTCACCAGGATCGCCGGATACTTCGTCCCCGGTTTTACGTTATGAACCGGCGAGTAAGCGTAGATCGCCTTGAATTGCGCGTCGCTCTGTTCGCTTGAGCCGTAATCAGAAATCCATGATGCGCCGATCGTGAATTTATGGAAGCGCAACATGTCCATGACGCCCGCGTGCTGATGCACTGCGAGGAAGAGATCCGGACGCTGGTTCGTCACCGCACCGACTAATAACCCGCCGTTGGAAGCTCCCTCGATTCCCAATTTTGCTGACGAGGTGTACTTCTCTTTGATCAAATACTCGGCCGCCGCGATAAAGTCATCGAACACGTTCTGCTTTTGCAGTTTGGTGCCGGCCTCGTGCCACTTCTCACCATACTCGCCGCCGCCGCGCATATTGGCTGAAGCGTAAACCACGCCTTGTTCGAGCAACGCAACGCGCAACGCGCTGAACCCCGGTGAAGTCGTGATGTTGAATCCACCGTAGCCATAAAGCAGCGTCGGATTATTTCCGTCGAGCTTAATACCCTTCTTGTACGTAATGAACATCGGCACGCGCGTGCCGTCCTTGCTGTTGTAGAAGACTTCCTTCGTTTCGTAATTCGCAGGATCAAATCCGGGAATATCGACCGCTCGATAAACAACAGATTTCTTCGTCGCGATATCGTACTTGTAGATCGTCGGCGGATAATTGAATGACGTGAAACTGTAGATCGTGAATTTGTCATCCATGCGGCCACCGAAACCGCCGGCAGAACCGGGCCCGGGCATCGGAATTTCGTTTTCCAGCTTGCCGTCGAGGCTGTAAACATAGGCGCGCGTCGTCACGTCTTTCAGATACGTCACGAACAACTTGCCGCCGACCGTGTTGGTGACTTCCAAAGGTTCCGGCTTTTCCGGGATGACGTCTTTCCACGTTCCGGTTTTCGTGTTGTAGAGAACAACTTTGCCGTTTGGCGCGCCGTGATTTGTTTCAATCAAGAAGTTGTCACCAACATTATCGATCACGCCATAATCGTCGTCGCCGATCTCCGCGACGATAGGCTTCCAATCCTTTTCGTTCTTCGAGATGTCACGATAGAAAACCGCGTTTCCTTTCTTTCCCGTCGTGGAATCGGAGCGCGTCATGAACTCGAAGCGCAGACCGTCACTAACACCAACACCATGGAACTCACCCGGATGATTGTTGTCTTCGTAAACCAGGACGTCTGCCGATTGCGGAGTGCCGATCTTGTGATAGTAGGTCTTCTGATACTCATTCTTCTGCGCCATCTTCTTGCCTTCAGGCGGCGTGGGATAGCGGTTGTAATAGAAGCCTTCGTCGCCGCGCCACGACGCGCTCGAAAACTTCACCCCCTCCAGCTTGTCATCGAGCGGTTTCTTCGTCGCCACGTCGAGCACGTGAATCTCGTTCCAGTCAGATCCGCCCTCCGAAATTCCATAACCGAGATATTTTCCGGTGTGCGAGATCGTCAACGAACCCAGCCGCGAGGTCCCGTCCGCCGAAAACTTGTTTGGATCCAGAAGAACTTCAGGCGTTCCTTCTAAACCTTTTTGGATGTACCAAACACTCTGATTTTGCAGGCCGTCGTTCTTGGTTGAAAAGAACCAATCGCCCCGTCGCGTGGGCGCGCCGTACTTGGGATAGTTGTACAGCTTCATCAGACGATCTTTGAGGGCGGCGCGGTACGAAATCTGATCGAGATACGCGAAAGTCACTTTGTTCTGCGCTTCGACCCACGCAGCCACTTCCGGTGAACGATCGTCTTCGAGCCAGCGATATGGATCAGGTACTTTCGTGCCAAAGTAATCGTCAACGACGTCACCCTTCTTCGTCTCTGGATATTTGATGGGCGCAGGACTGCCGCCGCCGTCGCCATTTTTCTGCGCGTGCGTAGTCTGCAGCGCGTTTGAAATCGACAGCGAGTAGATCGCGACGGCCGCGAGCAGAAGAAATGCAAACTTGATCTTGTTCATCGATTGACCTCCGGGGAAAGCTATCAGTTGGATTGTCGGCGGACATACTTTAGTCGAGCCGGCGAAGAAATTCCAAGCGACCAGTCGCGGGTTGGCAATACCGTGGAATGGAATAGACTCCGAGAAATTCGAGACCGATCTATTTTGTTGGTTTGGCGCCGGCGGGTGTGCCAATTTGAGTGGAATCGCCTGAAGGTAAATCGCTTCGGCCCAGGTCTGCGGCAGCAACGATGACGAGTAGTATCGTCACGCCAAGTGTCGAGAGGATGTAAAGCAATGCGGTCTGCTCAAAGTAGATGAGCAGGAAGACCAACAAGGCCATTCCAAAGATCCAAAGATAGGTGACAGTGCGTCGCTTCTTAACTTTTGTTCGAATACGTTGGCTCATGGGATTTGATTCAGCCTCCCAGTTAAAGGGCTGGTTAGCGCCAGCCCTTACATAGGTTTGCAGTTATGTTCCTAGTACAAAACTCGATAAGGAAGGCCCGTTCCAATGCCGCCAACCGCTCCTCTGGTGATGCCTAAAAACATATCGCGCAGATTGGCAGGGCTGAACGAACTTTGCGGCCGAACGTCGATGATGTCGTAGGCTTGCAACAGCACATCGGGCTGCTTTCCGTTTTTGATTGCATCGTAATCGAATTTCAATTTTTCGGGGCCAAGCTTACCTTTGACTTGCCGATAAATATACACTTCGTGTGACTTCGCTGTGCGCGAGATTCCACCAGCCATTGCGACGGCGAGGACAAGAGTCATGTTGTCTTTCATGACGATCTCGCGAGGTGCATTTAGGTAGCCGGTCATATAAATCGGTTCGCCCTCTGTCACAATCACAATATCGCCTGGACGAATATATGGATCGTCCTTACCAAGCCCGGTGCGAACGTCTCCTACTTCGTAGGTTTCAATCTTTCCGATATCGGACAGCGCTTGATCGGGCGTGGTTTTGACCGGCTTGCTCCCGTTCACAGCGGCGGAAGGGGTCGTGCCGCCATCAGTAAAGGCGGAACCGGTCTTTGAATTGTCATATGCCGTCGCGGCCACCTGCTGCTTAGGTTCCCCGACGGCAGCCTTGTCAAATACGGACGTGCCCACTGGCTTGTTCAGCAATGCTTCCGCAATATCCGGGGTATCGATAGCATCCTGCGGGCACATCTCGCGGTCGGTGTGGACGATCTGAATTTGACCACTCGCATTTAACGTTACGCCACCAGCTGCCACAAGCAATTCATGCAGTCGGACACGACGCACCATCTGTATCCGCGTCGCAGCACGTACCGCGCCGAAGACGACCGCTGGCGGACGGCTTCTCCTTTCCTTTATCCGAACGCTAACTCTGGGATTTTTGATGTACCTTGAATAAGCTTGGGCGATCGCCTTTTGAATATCCTTCGCATTGCGACACATCGCTGGAATTGGATCCTCGAGAAAGGGTAGAGATGAGATGTTACCCTCGTCGTCGATCTCAACGGTCGAGTTAAGTTCGGACTGGCCGAAAACTCGCACATCAAAAACGTCTCCCGGGCCAACCAAATACCGCTGTCCGCCTTGGGCATCCACTGTGTTAGCGTCTGAGGGCGTCGACGAATCTCCGGTTCCCGATCCCGACTGGTTCGATTGCGATGGGAGAGGCGTTTGCGCCTGAGAATGCCTCTCAACCATCGCGATGAGCGCGCTCGTCAGCAAGACAAACCCAGTCACCAAAAGGAGTGTTCTCTTTTTCATTAACTTCACCTCGAAAGCTGTAGCAGATTTCTGCGTTCGATCCGCGCCCCAAGGCGCGTGGCTAGGGAGCATCCCGCCGGATCATTTCCTGGGCCGTCGCAACATTCCGGGAATGACAAATCCAGTAAATAACCAGTTGCAATGATCGCACAAAAGATTATAGATGCCAAACATCCGCAAGTACCACGGTACTCGCTTATAACCGCGACGAATTCTCTCGCTGCCGCAACGCGGACAGGTTGGTTTGAACATAATTTCGCCGGTACAAATGTGGGCAGAATCCTCGACTGTTAGTGTCGCCGCTGCCCTCGTGTATTCGCCCCTTTTTCTGAATTATTCCCACCTGCCGTGGCTATTCGCGCGCGCAACATCTCGATTTCGCGAGCGATCTTGTCTGCGGCGGCTTCGCCCGCCGTATCGGGCCGGTCTCGAGTCAAATAAAACAGCGCGTCCCGGTAACAGTCGATCGCTCGCCGCAACTGCCCTTTGAAAGCTGCACGCTCAGCGAGTTCCACCCAATGCGCGACGCGACTTGACGTAATAAATTCGCGAACGGCACCCGCTGAGACGGCCAGTTCCGCATCATCCGGGTAAACTTTTAGCGCTGTTTCGATGCAGCTCAATGCGCGATTGGCTGTCTCGATCTTGTCGTATAGGCGAACTCGTTGCTGCGCCTCGCGCGTCAACGATTGTGACGAAACCCGCGCCCAGGTCAGCAGATGATGCTTCTGTAACTCGCGAACTCGATCCTGGCCGGCGCGCAGAGCGATGCGCCCATCAGCCTGCGTGCGAGGAGACAGTAAAGCTCGCTCCGCGCCAGCCAAATATTCAGTGCATAAATCGTAGAGTTCACGGTGGGCTTCCGGCGACTCTTTCGCATCAGCTTCAGCAGATTGCTTTTGCAGAGAGCGCAACGCCGCCGCGTGCAAACTGGTCGACTGCATGATCCCGCTCGGTGCGCGATAACGGGAACGGCTGAACGATTCAGCGGAAGAACTCAAGTGTTCGCGTATGCGAGTGCGACCTCGCCGAGCGACCATCAACCGCGCGAACGCTGAAACCAACAAGACTACGCTGGCCGCAAGTCCCGCCGGG
Source organism: Acidobacteriota bacterium (assembly GCA_021323895.1). GTDB lineage: Bacteria > Acidobacteriota > Blastocatellia > Pyrinomonadales > Pyrinomonadaceae > UBA11740. The sequence goes on from JAJPKD010000081.1 coordinate 16,609, forward strand.
ATCCAGGGATTTTCTTCATCTTGTAGCATCCACCATAACAGAAAAAATAAGGCCGCGGCTGTCGCGGACGCCGCTAACATGTAAATAGAGATTGAGGGGGACGAATCGAGGTGCGACCGTCGGGCATCGTGGCTTTGCGCCCGGCTTTGTCGCGGCCACGTTGAGTGAATTCCCGAACCTTGAGATTCCAATGGCAATTTACTGGGTTACTGTTCGCTTCGCGGAGGAAATTAACCGAACTGAGGTGCAACTAGCAATCGAACGAACCGGAATAAATGAATCCGGCAAAATTATAGTCAACTTCGACGCGCTTGTGTCAATATGGCGGCCGTCAATATTCTTCTTTTTCATGAGCGTTGGGAGCGGAGAGACCGCGATGAAAGATGACAGAGTAATCATGATTACCGGAGCCACCTCCGGCATTGGCCGGGCAACGGCCAAGCGATTCGCCAGCACGTCGGCAAAAATCATTTGCATCGGACGCAACCGGATGGCTCTGGCTGAAGTTAAAGTGAAGTCAAATCTGCCGGAGGGGCCGCCGTGAGCATCCCAGTTGATATCACTATCGATCATGAAATTGATCGTGGGTTTGACGAAGCCGTCGCCGCAACTGAACGCCTGGATGTTCTAATTAACGCCGCCGGGCATATCTCAACCGGAACAATTGAAGACACATCCCTGAACGCTTGGGATGCCATGATGAATGTAAACCTGCGTTCTGTTTTTCGGCTGATGCAGCTTGCGGCGCCGCACCTGGAAAAGACTTGCGGCAATATAGTCAACGTATCCAGCGTGACGGGCTTGCGTTCTTTTCCCGGCGTGTTGGCTTACTGTGTTTCGAAAGCTGGACTCGATCAACTCACTCGTTGTGCAGCGTTAGAGTTAGCGCCCAAGAGCGTGCGAGTCAACGCCGTGAATCCGGGCGTCGTGGTGACTGAAATTCACAAGCGCGGAGGGATGAGCGAACCTGATTACGAAAAATTTCTGGAGCGATCGAAGACCACGCATCCACTCGGCCGAGTGGGACAGCCGAGCGAGATTGCTGACTTAATTTATTATCTGGCGTCGGCCAGCGCTTCGTGGATCACCGGCGCAACCTACCAGATTGATGGGGGGCGAGCATTAACTTGTGCTCGTTAGGCGCGCCCACCACACGCCTGTCCGCGAAAGAGCCGCTTTAGTCACCAGCCACTTGCGCAGTTTCATTTTCCGCGCTCACTCGGCCTGTATCCAGGACTTTCTTCTTAATCCGACGCGGTTTCGAGAAAAGATGCCGCCGCCGCTTGCGAACTGCCGAACGCGTGCCCAGTAAGTCGCGATGTCGGCTGTTGATAAGCGCAATCAGACTCTGGTGATGCCTGAATCCCAGCAATCGCGAAGCTCGAGTGACCGAACCACCCGCGTCTCTTAAGGCCCGTTCGATCAAACTTTTCTCGATCTTCAAAACTTCCTTCTTAAATGAAAATCCATCCCATGAAGGATCCTGGACTTCCGGTGCTTGCTCTTCGGCTGGCGCCAGGGTTCTGATTACGTTCAGGGCGCAAGCAATTAGCCGTTTTGTAGTCGCCTGTTCATCCGTGTTCTTGAGCAAGTCGGAGGCTATTTCGTAATCGCGCACAAGTTCAGGCGCGGACGTTTGCGCGGTTAGCTCTTCAATGATGCTTAACTTGGCGCGGCCCGCCCCTTCAAGATCACCTGTAATTTCGGCTACGTGCATGGCACGTTCAAACAACTCCCGCGAGCGTGCGTGCCGGCCAAGCCGAGCCAGAACAACTCCGTAGGTTGTCAGTGCCTCTGCCAAAACTGCCTGTTCGTCACCGCGCTCAAGAGTTCTGATCGCTTGACGAATGATGCGTTCGGCCTGCACCGGGTCGCCTTCCGCCAAAAGCGTTCGTGCTCTAGTGTCATCAACCTGCGCGGCGGTCCCAATATCTCTGAGTTGAAGAAAGAGAGAGCGCGCGCGATCGAGGTGAGTATGGGCTTCCTCGTAACGTCCGATGGAAAAGTAGAGATACCCGAGATTGTTCTCGACGCGGGCCAGGTAACGTTCGTTTCCCGCTTGTTCGAAATGAAAACTTGCGGCCGCGTACTCGATGAGGGCCTTGTCGAGATAATCTTCGCGATTCTCCGGCGCGGCGAGCCGGCGGAAAACCAGTCCATATTGGCTGTGAAAGGCGCCCTTCAGATAATGGTCTTCACTACGCTCGACCAGCGGCGCGGCCTCATTGTAGAAGCGCATGGCGTCGTTTAATTTTCGCGCCCACGCTTCGACAATTCCCGCGCGAATTAAGATCGTAGCGCGCAAATCAGGATCTCCATCGGCAACCAAATTCAAGGCACTGGCAAGATGAATGCGCGCTTCGTCGTAGGATCCCTCGCGCCAATAGCAAAGGGCCAGTTCGGCTTTCGCTTCGGCGACTTTAGGGTTGTCCCCGACCGTCTCAAACATGCGAATACTCTTGGTAATGAAATCCTTGGCGGCTTCCTGACCGCCTTGCGACTGGCCGGCGCTGCCTAGCTTGCTTGCCACCGAACCTGCTCTCAAAAGCAACTCCGCACCAGTAGCTTCATCGAGATTGTCGGTTTGGGGTTCTTGGTTACGATCAGGCCAGAACTCACTTAGAGCTTCGTAAGCGCCGCCATATTCGCCACCTTTTTCGAGCTTTTTGGCTAGATCACACGAGCGCGCCGCTCGATCAATAGGATTCAGGCCCTCTATTTCACCCTTGAGGGCGGTTATCTGTGCGGTTAAGTTCATCTGAGACCTACCTTTCTTCGTCAGTGATAAAAACCTTGCGTAGCAGCATACGGACTGGTATTAAAGCGCGCATGCGGCGTCATCCACCGCCTCGACAAGTTCGGGCTGTGCTTTCGCGCATGAAAAACTAAAAAATCCTTCAAGGAGAGAAACCATGAAACACATCAAAAATTTCGCGCTGACTCTTACATTGGTATTAGCATTTGCCGGAAGTTCTTTCGCCGGTGAAACCGCCACTCCGCCGTGCCCACAGCCGGTGCCTGGTGAAACGGCCACGCCACCGTGTGATGGAGGCTCGAATGTAGTCAGCGATCCGACTGAAACGACCTTCAGCGAAGCTATCTCTGCTGCAGTCGATGACTTGGCCAACGACGCAATAGTCAAAGTGGCCGACAGCGTATTCATGATCTTCTAGCATTCGCAAGCAGCTCAAGCAGGCAACAATTGCCAGAAGTGATCTGACGGCAATGAACTTTTGGTGTGCCTGCTTGTGCTCGCTTGAGAGTCTGCTGACTGGCAATCCCTATTGATAAGTCGCTTGAAATCGTGCGTAGCATAAACCTAAGCGGAGGCGAATGCAATAGTTTTTGCCTGGCTTGAAAGGCCCTTCGCGCGGTTTCTTGCTAACGTCCGATTCGGCTCGAACGGATGCCTTGGGCGACACACAGCGGCCCGCAATTTTTTATCGCCCAAAGGGTGGCGAGCGGAACCGATAATGGCTATACTGCGCCGGTCTAAGGCGTCTCTGCCAGTCGATTATGCACAGTAAATTCGTTCCGGGTCCGGCCGGTTATCAAATGATGCGTTCTGGCCATCAGAGCGCGCTGAAAATCATCCTGGCGATCTTCGCGATCATGGTCGCCGCTCTGTTGGGGATGATCGTGCTGCTCTTGATTGGGTCGGAAACCGGTCTCGTGGAATTAATCATCGGGTTTATCTGCGCGACTCTGCCCGTCCCGATTTACATCATGTTATTGCTTTGGATTGTTCGATACGAGTCTGAGCCCCTCTGGATGCTGATCACGGCATTCCTTTGGGGTGCGCTCGTCGCAGTTTTCATCGCGATAATTTTGAACACAATCAACGGAGCAATCGTGGCGGCGGCGACACACAGCGCGCAAATCGGAGAAAATTTCGGCGCCGTCATTTCCGCCCCGATCGTCGAAGAAGGCTCAAAAGCTTTCATCCTGTTGGTACTCTTTCTGTGGAAGAAGGATGAATTCGACGGCATCGTAGATGGAATTGTTTATGCCGGGATGGTTGGTCTCGGCTTCGCGATGACTGAAAACATTTTGTACTACGGGCGAGCAGTTCAAGGCGGGGCAGGCGCGCTGACGTTCATCTTCATTCTGCGGGGAATGGCAGCGCCTTTTTCTCATCCATTGTTCACCAGCATGACAGGTATCGGATTAGGTTGGTCGCGCCAATCCAACAATACCTTTGTGAAAATTGTAATGCCGTTTCTCTGCTTCATGCTCGCAGTTCTCTTGCATGCCACGTGGAATGGCACCGCCACGTACGGCGGAGCGATTGGCTTTTTCGCCGGCTACTTTCTCATCATGGGGCCAACCTTCATCGTCACGCTGATGGTGATTTTCTTTTCGTTGCGTCGCGAAGGCCGCATTGTTCGTCAATTTCTTTATCCCGACTACCAACGAGGCTTCTTCGACGGCCAGGAATATGAAAAGCTCTGCACGATCCGCGGACGAATGGGAATGTCCTGGAACGCAATGACTAGCAAAGGGTTTTCCGGATGGCGCACCCGGATGCGATGCAATCAAATGGCAAGCGAACTTGCGTTTCATCGCAGTCGTGTTGCCCGCGGTTTCGCGCGAGATCCACAGGTGGCCCAGGAACGAGAGAACGCTTATCTTTACACGTTGCAGGAGTTGCGTCTGCGACTAAATCCAATCGCGAATCCGCCGCGGCAGGTCTGAGAAAACTTCTCGCGGCGCGAAGCGGTATAGCTTATACTTGGTTTCGCTCTAAGCGAGTCTGACGACTTTTCACCCGATACTTGCAGATTCAACTCTTACCCAGCTCCTTCGATGCCGGCGGAAGTGCCAACGCCGCGCAACGTCTCACTTGTTTCGTAATCGATGGCCGCGTGACAGTCGATGCTGGGAGCATCGGCATCGCCCTCTCAGACGAACAACGTCGCACCGTTCGGGACGTCATCATAACGCACCCGCACATGGACCACATCGCGAGTCTGCCTATCTTTGTTGACGATCTTTTTGGCGAACTCGAACAACCGATTCGAGTTCACGCAACGGAAGAAGTCATCGACCTGCTGAAGGCCGACGTTTTCAACGATACCGTTTATCCGAAATTCGACGAATTGAAAAACGAGCGCGGTCGCGTCATGGAGTACGTTCCGTTTCAGGCCGGCAAAGAGTTTCGGGTCGGGCATCTACAAGCAACGGCGATCAAGGTCAATCACATCGTGCCAACGGTCGGTCTAATAATTTCTGACGGCAACACCACGGTCGCATTCAGTTCTGACACGGCGGAAACGGAAGAATTCTGGAGCACTGTCAATCAGGCGCAGCACCTCGACGCTTTGTTCATCGAAGCTTCGTTTCCCGATTCCATGGAGAAACTCGCGCGAGCGTCGAAACATCTGACGCCATCGATGCTGCGCAGCGAGCTTACGAAATTGAATCACAATGGCATGGACATCCTCGCGGTTCACCTGAAACCGGCTTTTCGCGAGCAAGTCGCGCGCGAGCTAAACGAACTGAAGATTGACAAGTTAAGCGTGATGGAAACGGGTCGGATCTACGAGTGGTAACGGCTCGGTGATTCAGCGCAAAGGCTCGAACTCTTTCTGTGTATGTTCCCCGGTCACGCCGGCCAGCAGCACCCGACCGCTTGGAAGCAAACCGGTAACTTGAAAGGTCCTCTCGGAAGGCTCGCGCCCCGGCATCAACTCCGCGCGAAAAGTAACGTTCATTCCTGGTCTGGCCCAAACGTCGATCGCGCGTTCCTGCTCGCGGCGGCGCTGGCGTTTTGACTTGCCGTCTCCCTTCATCACAATGGCTCCAATGGCGCCGACCGCAGCGGCAGCGATGGCCGCACCGCCCAACAGACGCTTCGTCCTCTTCTTCATAGCCTCTCAGCTTTTTGAAACAGCAAGCCTCGTTCCGGTTAAACTGAGAAGGCGCGCCCAGCGGTTTGGTTTGCCGCCAGACGCGCCTTTTCGAATTAATTCTTCAAAAAGCTCAGCTGTTCACTGACACAGGGGATCGAGTCTTACGTTGATAGTCGGCAGTCCGCTGAGTGCTCTTTCCGCATTCATCTGGGTGTAATGAGACCACTCAGGCGGCAACTTGTCCTCTGCGAAAACCGCTTCCACCGGGCATTCGGGAACGCAGGCATCGCAATCGATGCATGTTTCGGGATTAATCACGAGCATGTCGTCGTCGAGATGAAAAGCTTCAACCGGGCAAGGAATCGCACAATCGGTATAACGACAATTGACGCATGGCTCAGCGACTATGTAAGTCATCCAAAGAGTCCTCCAAGTGTCTTCTTATTACGGCGCATAATGTAGCACAGACTTCGGTCTGTGAAGATGCTAAACAACAATTTTCGCGTAGTGGAGATGGAAGCTATTCAGCCGCTTTCCACTTCATCACCGGTTTCGCGTCGATGAATTCATAGAAGGCCAGGTCTTCCTGCGTGAGCATCTTCGTCATTAGAATGATCTGGCCGGTGTGCATGGCGAAGTGTTCGACGACATGCAGGATCGCTTCGAGCGCGCTGACATCCAGGCCCTGAATTCTTCTCGTTTCGAGCAACGCGCTCGGATCGAAATTCGCCAACGTCACATCGACTTCTTGCAGCGTCTGCTTCAGCAAGGCGCGCAACCCTGCGCACGGAATCATCTCGCGCTGAGCAAACTCAGCGTCTCGTTCGCGCGCATCCGGAGCGCCGCGGACGCCGCAAACGATCCACTGTCGCGCGTTGCCACTCAGATGCAGCAACAGGTTTCCGATACTGTTTGACTGCGAGTTGGGCCGCCACCAAATTTGCTCGTCAGTAAGCAGATCGAGACAGCGTTCAATCTTCGGAAGAAAATCTTCGCTGAGGTGGTATCGAGAACGCGCAATGAAAGTAGCGCCGATTTCGCTCATGATAGCTGCTCAGTTACTCCTCTTCCATTTCGAGTCGTTCAGGGCGTTTGTGTTTGGCTTTTCGCCCAGCGGGACGCGCCTTTTCGTCGGGCTTAGCTTGTGTTAACGGATGCCCTGGAGGCGCAAGTGGGCGCCGGATTGAACCAATGATCGACTGCTTTCGCTTCCGGCGCTTCGACCGTGAAGATTTCATCGGCTTGGAGTTAGTGCGAATCCACCGCGATGCTATCCCCCTGCCGGAACACTGTCAATTATTTTTCTCGAGTCGGTTAATGTTGCTACTTTGCGCCTTGCTTCAAATACTTCTTGATCGCATCAGGCAAGGTGCCCGTGCGCTCCCAGGCCGTTGACACTTCACGGAATCTCACGATTCCCTCAGTGTCGAGCAGGATATAAGTTGGATATGCCTTGACCTCAAAAGCGCGTACCACATGGCGATCTTTATCGAGATATTGTGTCCATGCCAGCATTTGATTCTTTTCGATGAAACCGCGCCACTTCAGCTCATCACCATCGTTGCTGACACTGATCATCTTGAAGCCCGGCTCTTTGGCAAATCGTTTTTGCAAATCGCGCAGCGCCGGGACTGATTCCACACACGGGGGGCACCAGGTTCCCCAGAAATCCAGCAGCACGACTTTTCCTTTTAGATCGTCGAGTGAAATGTATTCACCATCAGCGGTGGTAATCGAGAAGTCCGGCGCGAAAGCCTCGCGCGCGCGTCGCGGATTTTCGATCAGCTTCGCTGCGCTCTCTGCTTGGGAGCCGTTCGGATCGACGTCAATATATTTCTTTAGTTCAGCCGCGCCTTCCGCGTCGCGTCCCAACTCCATCAAGGTGAAGCCCAGGTTGTAGTGGACCATGGGAATTGGCGCATTCAACGCCAGCGCTTTGCGAAAAGCCGCTTCGGCATCCTGCAGCTTCTTTTGATCTTTGACCGCGGCTTGCGTCTGGAGCGCAATGCCCTCGAGGTTATAAGCCTGCGCCTGAAGCTGAACATCTCCGTTCGCGAATTCGACGACATGCTCACAACTTTCGACAACATTTTTGTAGGCCTCCAATCCCTGGAAAGCCTGCGCCATGCCATAAAAACACTCAGCCGATTTTTTTTCGCGCAGATCGTTCGCGCGCTTGAAACTCTTCAGTGCATCTTCGTAGCGGCGCCGGCGCAGCAAGTCCTTCGCCTTCGCCACCTCAGCTTCGTAAGGGTCCTCACCCTGCGCGCCGGCTTTGGGCAATCTCGCCGAACCGTGGATTAGAAAAGCTAAACTGAGAAATAGCACCACGAGAACCAACACGCGCGCTGGATGTGGCCCAGGGAATTGTGAAGTCATGAGGCAGTCACTCCTTGAGGGCGCAATCATACCACTCCACCCCAAGCAGTTTGAATCCGTCGCAAGCGCTGAAAAAGCGACTGCGGCAAGCGCTAATTGTCCTGGCGGTTATGCCTCGTTCGGCTGCTGGCGGCGTGAGCGGATGAGATTTTCGATGGCTTTGGTGGTTTCCGCGCGTTGTCGTTGCTGGAATTCGCTAACCCAGTTGGTGACAGTATTCACCATGGTGCTAGGCGATTTCCGGGCCGACTTGGATTTGGTTGGCTTGCGATTCGCGCGCTCAGCGCGCTTCACGATTTTTATCTTTTTCTCTGACATACAATATTAGGAGAGCAGGTTGTAATCGGATTAAACGAAATAATTTTCAGAAAGTTCCGACCTGAAATGGCCTGGTCTCTTGGGAAAGCAAGTCTTAGACGCTGGAGGCAGCGCTTTAGTTGCAGGAACAGTATAAGGAATTGTTAAGAATTCGTCTAATCGTCAGTTAGCCCGGTCGCCCTCAGCCTTCACCTTCATATCGATCGGCCAGAGCTTTCGTTGAGCGATAAAAGCCAAAATCGATAGCGCGATTAGTCCGCCCAGAGCTACCCAGGGCAGCGATCCATTCAATCCGCGCGGGCCAAATTTTACTAATAGAGCGTTGATAATGATCAGCGCAATCCGCAGCTCGGTCGGTCCGAACCGCGAAAAGCTGACCTTGAATTCGTCGGTCGCCGCCAGCATCAGGAACGTGTGGAACATGAAGGCGCTCATCACGCACAGCACCAGCAACATATTGAAAATCGATTTCTGCGGAATTAGGAAAGAATAGCCAATCAGGATCGAGCACAGGAACCCGTAATCAAACAAGTGGTCCATGTAAAAGCCCCACTTGCGCAAACCCGTGTTGCGGTACTTGCCCAATTTTCCGTCGAAGTGATCAGTGAAGTAATGAAGGACGATCATGAGGTTCGTCATCCACAGCCAGCGTAGATTGCTTGCGGCAAGGTAGCCAAAGAACGCAATCCCGATCGACCAAACCGGAGTCAGCAGCGTGAGGTGGTAGGTCTCAAGCCAGCGCGGGATGCGCGGCAGGATGAAAGCCGTCAAGCGTCGCTCGAGCGGAACAAGCATTCCGCTGTTTGTTTTTCCGGCACCGGCAAATGGCTGCTTTCCGTAAACGCGCGCGGACCAGTCGCCCAGGTCGGGTTTGGCTAGTTGAGCCGCGTCAATTTCTCTTTGCATTTGATTCACCTTTGATTCGAGGGCTTCCCAGCGATGAAGTGGCAATCGTTGGGCCATAACGGCAGTCACATAAATCAGACTGCGAGTCGTTTCCCTCCAATGCCGGCATGGAATATTTAGATGACAGGTGGTTGATTTGCGCGGCAGCCCACAGACTAAAGTTCTATGCAACTCAGATGAATACCACTGACTGCGACATGGGAATTTCGAAGCGTTTGCGGCAGCGAGGGCACGCGATCATGTCATCGACACGCACCATGTAGTCGCGCGACTTGGCGAAACGGGCGCGATCCATTTCGTTCGCGCCGCGCGGCGGAGCAGGC
>JAJPKD010000255.1 GCA_021323895.1 Acidobacteriota bacterium
CCCCGGGGTGGGACTGATGGGCGAGACGAGGCTCAGCAATGCTTTGCAGCGACGCATCAATGAGGCGATCGAAGATTTCTTGGTGCGAGTGAAAGAGAAGCTGGAAAGTAACGCAAATTGACAATTTGCGCTACCGGCCGTAACTAATCATGTTCGCCAGCATCCGATACGCGCCGGGAATTCCGCCGCGCAGCTCGCGATACCAAACCATGCTCGTGTAGATGTAATGACCGCGACCGTAATCGGCGACGAGCAAACCACCTTTCAAAGGCGCTTCATTTGGATCGTTTGATTGCAGCAGCGCGTGAAACTGCGGGTCCCATTCCTTCGGATAGTAGAGCCCGCGCTCCTGAATCCAGTCCTTGAAATCATCCTGATTCAGTTTGTTCGGCACGTTGAGGAGCGGATGATCCGGCTCGATAAAAGTTATCGGCGCGTTCTCGTCAGTGACGCGTTCGCCGCCCAGAATCAATTTGTAAGGCGCGAGCTGCGGGCGGTTACGGCGCTCGTCGGGATTCCACTCGTCATTCTTGTGATAAAAGACGATTAGGTTGCCGCCGGCGTTCGCGTAATCCAGCAATTTCTGATTCACCGCGATCAGTTCCGGCTTTGATTCATAGACGCGATTATCGACAATCACCGAGGTGAACTTCGACAAGTCGCCATTCTTCACATCGTCGACGCTCAATTCTTTCGATTCGACTCCGAGCGCAGTCAGCGCATTCGGCAAACTGAAATCGAAACCGCGGATGTAGCCGACGCGGATGCTCAGCGCTACTTTGGCGTCGGCGACTACAACTGGAACCGCGAGCGCCGGCACTGTTCCTGGTTGATGCGTGGTCAATAAGAACGAGACTCCGCCTTTAGATTTCGACAATTCGCATCCATCGAGCGTGAACATTTCATCGACGTTGTCACGAGGTTTGAGTTCGACCTTGCGAGTTGCGCTTCCACGTCCGGTGATCGGTCCAGTCGTCGGGAAGAGAACCAGTTCGCCGGAAACTGGATCGTTCTGGTGATTCGAGATACGCAGCTTGAAATCAACAGGATGAAATCCGCATTTCCCATCTTTCGCCGGACTGGTGACAATTGGTGAAGCGCTCGCGGCCGCGATTTCCACCGGCGGCGCGACATCGACGCGCACCGGCAGATCAATTCCGAGTTTTGTCTCATCGACTTCGTATTCGCAGCGAACATCCAGGCTCAATCCCAAAGCTGAGGGCTCATACAGATGCTTCGCGAGCGGCACGTTAATCTTCGCGCTAGCGGGAATTTGAATCTTGTCCGTAAGCGCGAACGAAGTTCCAGGTGACAGGGGACGTTCCGTCGTCATCCGCGAATGATTCACTTTCGTGTAGTTCGCGCGATCGCCGGCAGTGTTCGTGCCGGAAGCCGAACCGCAGTTATCAACCTTGATACGCTCGGTACCGGTGTTCTCGATCGTGATCGGCACGCTGAGAGTTGCATTAGCGATCACCGGCTCCTTTGGCAATTGCGCAGTGAGGTGGAGGCCGGCGACCAGTGCCGCGGCGCGTTCCATCTTTGCACGCATCAGGGCTTTGCGCTGCGGATCAACTTTGCCGGGTGTGTCCCAGTTGCCTCGGTGATAAGTTTCGATAATTCCTTCGCGCGTGCGCGAGAGATCGTTCAAGAGTTCCGCCGTGGCAGTGAAATCTGGAAGACGCAATTCCTGAGCGACTGCCGGTGATAATCTCAAACCATCGAGAAAGTTGTGCGACTCTTGCGCCGGCATGGCCGCCGCGCCGTTGGCTGACTTCACCAGCGCGTAACGAATCATCGGCAACTGCCCCGGCGTTCCGCCTTGCTGGCCACTGAAAGCACGAAATCGATTGGCGTATTCCGCGAAGGTCTTGGGCCAGGGGCCTTGCGTCGCGTGTTGTTGCAGAGCGCGGAGCGCTTCTTCTCCATAAACAACTCCGCGAACCGGATCTTGTTCGTTTCGATCTATGTAAACGACGTGAGAGTCTCCTCCCGGTCCCTGATTTCCCCGGACGCGCACGAACAATCGCTGCACTTGCCAAGTCGTAACGCCATCTTTCAATTGTTCAGGAGACTTGGTTGGATCGGCAGCGGCGTCGAACGCTTCGACAACCATCAAAGCGGTCGCCTGATGCTGGCCGTGGTCGTTACTCGTGGTCGAGTGATTCGTGATGATGACGTCGGGACGAAGTTTGCGAATCTCTAGAACCATCCGGCGCAGAGCTTCTTCGTGTCCCCAAAACTTGAACGCTTCGTCGCGCGTCTTCGAAAAACCAACATCTTTCAGCCCGAGAAAGTGCGGCTCCGATCCCTGAATCTCAGCCGCAGCCATTGTCTCGCGCGCGCGAATGGCACCGAGTTCTTCATACAACTCAGGGCCGATCGCGTTCTGTCCGCCTTCACCAAACGTCGAAAACAGGCTTACCGTGTGCGCGCCGTATTTGTGCCGCATCACTGTGAGCGATGTCCCATCTTCATCGTCAGGGTGCGCAGCGACGCACATCACCGTCCACGGATTTCGCAGGTCAAGGAGCGCCTGGTACAGCGCGATTCGATCTGCCGAGGTGTCAGCACCGCGAGACGTGTCAGAACCGCGATCGATAGCGACCGGATCAAATGCTTGCCTGGCAGCAAGTGATCGTTGTTGCGCGTGCAGCAGCGTGACAATCGAGGCTGCGACCGCGAAGGTCGCGAGGGCAACGCAACGATGGAATCTGGTGTGTCGAGATTTGAAGATTCTCATGACGAGCAGTTCTTTCGAGTCGTAGGTCCGTAGGACCGAAATATTTATAGCCTAATAAGTGTCAATTAGAACACGAAGCTCCTTTAGGAGCGAAATATGTGTCGCTCCTAACGGAGCTGAATAATACATGACATAGCGGAGCTATAAATATCTCGCTCCTACGGAGCGAAGCAAACTCGACAACAGCCTCTTTTTCACGTAAACACTCTGCCAATGTCCGAACACGCGACGACTGAATCCACCGGGCCGAATGATGGCGAGCAACTGATTCGCGGTGTCGGCCTCGCGGGCGCGACGACGCTGAACATGATCGACATGTTCGGTGTCGGGCCGTTCATCACGATTCCGCTGATCATCGCGGCCATGGGCGGGCCGCAGGCGATGCTCGGTTGGATTCTCGGCGCGCTTCTCGTTTTGTGTGATGGATTGGTCTGGGCGGAACTCGGTGCGGCGCTGCCGGGATCGGGTGGTTCCTATTGATATCTTGCAGAGATTTACGGCCCGCGAAAGTTGGGCCACCTGATGTCGTTTCTCTTCATCTGGCAACTGACGTTCAGCGCGCCGCTTTCGATTGCGTCGGGCAGCATCGGACTCGCGCAGTACGCGACTTACATCTTTCCTTCGCTTGGCAACGCCAGGAAAGTCGCGCTCCCTGTTTTGGGTGACATTGAAATCAACGCGCTTCCGGTGGCGTTCGTCGCCATCGTGGCGCTGGCGTTGGCGGTGTTTCTGCTCTACCGGCGGATCACTTTGATTGAACGCTTCTCAAAGTTTCTTTGGGTGGGCGTGATGCTGACGATCGTTTGGGTGATCTTCGCCGGCGTCACTCATTTTAATCCGAAGCTGGCCTTCGACTTTCCGCCGGGTGCGTTCACGTTGCGACCGGAATTCTTCACCGGACTCGGCGCAGCGCTGCTGGTCGCAGTTTACGACTATTGGGGTTACTACAACGTCTGCTTTTTCGGCGGCGAAGTGAAAGATCCGGGGCGTACGATCCCGCGTGCGGTGCTGCTCTCGATTCTGTTCGTGGCGATCATCTACATTGTAATGAACATTTCGATCCTCGGCGTGATTCCGTGGCGCGAGTTTGCCGGCACGGCCAACACGCCAGCGCAGCGTTACGTAATTTCTTCGTTCATGGAGCGACTCTACGGTTCGCGGGCGGCCATCGTGGTTACCGTGCTGATCATGTGGACGGCATTCGCGTCGGTCTTCTCGCTGTTGCTGGGTTATTCACGCGTGCCATTCGCGGCGGCGCGGGACGGGAACTATTTTCGCATCTTCGCACGCGTTCACCCGCGGCATCGTTTTCCCTATGTTTCGCTGTTGGTGATGGGCGGCATCGCAACGGTCTTCTGCTTCTTCCGCCTGGCTGATGTGATTGCGGCGCTGGTCGTAATCAGAATTCTCGTACAGTTCCTGGCTCAGATTGTCGGCGTGATCGTGTTTCGCTTGCGCCAGCCCGACCTGCCGCGACCGTTTCGCATGTGGCTCTATCCCGTGCCCGCGCTCCTGGCGCTGGCCGGGTTTATTTACGTACTCATCTCGCGTAAGAATTTTCTGAAAGAGGTGCGTTACGCGGCGGTGCTGGTCGCGGTAGGATTAGTTATTTACTTCGTGCGCGCGAGGTCAAAACGCGAGTGGCCGTTCGCAGCATGAGTTGAAGATCCACGCGATTTTGCTCTCTATTCTTCTTCTTCACCGATAACTCTGCGAATCCTGATCGTGGCATCGGCAGGCGAGGCGTTCGAATTCGGCGACGGATAGATTGCTCGCGCGCCAACTTCCGGACGGAAGTTTCCGTTCTCGTCATACAGCCGCCGGTATTGCAGCGTATTGCGCACGACGCCTTGAATGTAAAGCCTCGTTTCGCGGAAGGGAACTGCTTCCTGCCACTCATCCATCTGCAGAGGCAGCGACGCGCGCCACTGCACCACGCGATTTGGTCCAGCGTTGTACGCAGCCGCGACGTATTCAATCCGCCCGTACTTGTCAATCTGATCTTTTAAGTACGCCGTGCCTAGTTGAATGTTTAGCCGCGGCTCGAACAGCGCCTCCATCGTGATCGCACGATCGACGCCGATCTTTTTGGCCGTGGTGATTCCGGTGGGCACGAGCACCTGCATCAGGCCATAGGCTCGCGCCGATGAAACCGCGCGGGGATTGAAAACGGTTTCCTGGCGAATTGATCCGGCGACCTGGTAAGGATCGAGGCCGCGCGCGCGCGACTCCTGCTTGATGATGTCCCAATACTGAAGCGGATAGAACACGTCCCACTCGTCGGGTCGCATTTCTTCCGGTTTCATTTGTGAGTAATCCGGATAGCTGCGCTTCAGATAATTCAGCGCCTGCACGTTGTCGTTCTTCGCGCGAAAGATTTTCGCGATCGCCAGATTCACTCGCGGGCTGTCAGGCGCGGTCGCCCAGCAGAGCAGCAATTCCGTGACGGCTTCATCACCCATGCCGGCGATTGAAAGTTGATCGGCGCGGGCGATGTGAGCGTCTTCATTCGGTCCGGCTTTCTCTTCCGCGACGGTGACGGTTTGCAGATTGGCCACGGCCCGGCCAATTTGCGAGTCGGCCGAAAAACTCTGTCGCGGCGCTTTGCCGTTGCGATTCATGTCGTCGAGCCGTTGCTTCGCCAGATAGCCATACCAGTTCGCGTCGTAACGCGCTTGCAGCCCTTCATAGATGGCCCGCGCCTCGGCGAGTTTGCCCGCGCGTTCGCTGTCGCGCGCGGCCCAGTACGCCGCTTTGCCACGAAAATCAGAATTGTTGACGGCGTAAACCGCGAGGTGTTCAGTCAGCAGCCGCGACGACTCGGCGTAGTTTTTTGATTCGTGAGATTTCCACGCGATGTAAAACTGCGCGGGTGTAACCTCAGTCTTACCAGGATAGAAATTAACTGCGGCGCGATAGAAATAACTGGCGTTAACATCGTCCTTCAGCGATTCGGCATATTGCCCGGGTTGCACAAAGGCCTTCACGGCCCAGTCGCTCGCCGGAAAAGTGCGATGCAGTTCGTCGGCGACGCTGCGTGCTTGCTCCCATTGCTTAGCGTTCGCGTACCACTGGGCCAGATTGAACATCGCTTCGGCGCGGAATTCACCGGTGCTCATGGGCATGGCATTCAAGGCGGCGGTCGCTTCCGGGAATCTGAACTTGCGCGGCCGCAATCACGCGGCGCATTTGCAGCCTGGGGGTAACGGCGTTTGGAAAACTCGTGAACGCGGTTGTGTACGCGTCATAAGCATCCGAATAACGCTTTGCGTCGAAAAGTTTTTCGGCGCGCGTGGTGGCTTCTTCAGCATTCGCGGGCGCTAGATTGGAATTCAAACGTGTCAGCGCCGCCTTGGCTTGATCGGCGTCAGGAGAGCCAGGCGCGTAGAAATACAATCGCCGGTAGTTCGTCAGCGCCGCGTTGGTGTTTCCAGTTTGCTCGTACGCTTTTGCGATCAGGAAAAGCGCTGCGCCGTCGTCTTTTGCGGATAGCGATTTCAAAGCGACGGGGACGGCCGCGGCTTGGCCATCTTCGAGCAGCATCTGCGCGTTTCGGAGCAGCGCCTGCCGCGCATTAATCGAGCCGGGAAAATCGCGCGCCAGCTTTTCGTAAGCCGCCCGCGCTTCGACACGCCGACTAGCTTGTTCCAGAGCACTCGCTTTCAGCCACAGCGCGTAATCCCCAATCGCGGTATAGCTGCGAAAAGCGCTGTCATCTATCAACGCAGCCGCGCCTGCGTAATCTTTCGCGTTCATGCGAATGCGCGCGTGTACAAGTTTCGCCAGCGTACCCGCGGTCGTCTTGGGAAAATCTTTTTCGATGCGCGCGACTGCGTCTTCGCTCGGCATCACGCCGCCACGCGTCATCGCGCGCAAAGTCTCGCGCGCCTGCAATTCCTGCGGCGTCTGTTGTAGCGAGGTACAGCTTGCCACCAGAAACAGCGGCGCGATCGCGATCAAGATTGAACTGAGACTCATGAGAATAAATGCGAAGCGATGTTGGCGCAGAGTGATCATAATGTGACGAATGCTTTGATGCGAATTCCGGGGCAGGTGACCCATATTAACACGAAGCGTGTTAATGGAGCGCGGGCGTCCACTCGCTTCTCCCAGAAGGAGAGGGCATTTTTCGACCAGTCTTGCTATCCTTGCCGGACATGACTCCTGACGCTGAAGTAACTCAACTGATGAGTCGCGATCCGCGGACAAGTATCTCCACTGGGGATATTTTGCAAACGCGTTACCGGTTGGACGCGGTGATTGGCCGCGGCGGCATGGGAGTCGTGTATCGCGCGACCGATTTGCAGTTGATGCGCGAGGTCGCAGTCAAAGTCATTTCGGAAAACTCTTCATCGGATGCTCGTGAGCGCTTGTTGCGCGAGGCACGCGCCGCCGCCGCGCTGAATCATCCGAACATCATTTCTGTTTACGACGTCGGCGAAGAAGAAGGCACGCCGTTTTTTGTGATGGAGTTGGTGCATGGCGCGAGCCTCAGTGCGCAGAAGCAGCTTGAGCTGCCGCGCGTGGTCGAACTGGCGTCGCAGATTTGCGCGGCGCTTGAGCACGCGCACGCGAATCAGATCGTGCATCGCGATCTGAAACCTGACAACGTGCTGCTGTCGTCGTCCACAGATTCAATAAAGCTCGCCGATCTGGGTCTGGCGCTGCCGGGTTATGGCGCGCGGATTTCGCGAGCTGGTCTGGTAGTCGGCACGCCTTCGTATATGGCGCCCGAACAGGCGATGGGCCAGAAGGTCGATGCGCGCACCGATCTGTACGCGCTCGGAGTTTTGCTTTACGAGCTGACGACGGGTCGCGTCCCGTTCACGGGCGACGATCCGCTGACGGTCGTCTCACAACACGTTCATGCGCCGGTAGTGCCGCCACGAGTGCTGCGCCCGAATCTGCCGCGCGCGTTCGAAGCGGTGATCCTCCGGTTGCTCGAAAAAAATCCTGACGCACGATTTCCCAGCGCTGCTGAGACCGCCGCCGCGCTTCGTCGCGCGCTTGATCAAGTTGCTGAAGGCGAAGAGCCGGAAGCCGCCGCGGCGGTGGCAATCCTCGATGCGTTGTCGCGCGGGCGTCTGGTGGGCCGCACCGCTGAACTGGATGAGGCGCGACAACTTTGGCGACGCGCGCTCGAAGGGAATGGTCACGCCATGCTTTTGAGCGGCGAGCCGGGCGCGGGCAAGACTCGTCTCGCTCGCGAGATCACCATTCAGGCAGCCGTCGATGGCGCCACCGTGATGACCGGTGGCTGTTACGAATACGAAGCGACTACTCCGTATCTGCCATTCGTCGAGGCCTTCCGCAAACTCGTGCGCGAGCAGAAAGACGATGCGACGTTGCGCGCGATACTCGGCGAGGTCGCGCCGCAGATTGCGAAGCTCGCGCCGGAGATCGAAACGCGTTTAGGGCCGTTTCCCGCGCGCGCAGAGTTGCCGCCGCACGAAGAGCGACTGTTGTTCTTCGACGCCGTGGCCCAAGTCTTGTCGAACTTCGCTCGTCAGCGCGGGCTGCTGTTGTTCCTTGACGATTTGCACTGGGCCGATCGAGGCACGCTCTGGCTGCTCGGTCATCTGTTGCGCCAATTGCGTACCGAACGCGCGCTGATTGTCGGTTGTTATCGCGAAACCGAACTCGACCGCAGTCATGCGTTGTCGCGAGCATTGATCGATTGGAATCGCGAGCGCTTGGCGACGCGCATCGCCGTGCGCCGCTTCGATGCGGCTGAGACCAATGCGCAACTCAGCGCCTTGCTGGGCGAAAACGTCAGCGCCGAATTCGGCGAAGCCGTGCATCGCGAGACTGAAGGCAATCCGTTCTTCGTCGAAGAAGTTTTGAAAGCGCTCATCGAACAAGGCTCAGTCAAACGCGAAAGCGGCCGTTGGAAGCGTTGTGAGGTCGATGACCTCGTCCTCCCACAGAGCGTGAAAGAAGCGATCGGGAATCGACTCGATCGCGTCAGCGATCAAGCGAATGAAGTGCTGCGCGTTGCGGCCGTGCTCGGCAAGACTTTCAGCTTTGAAGAACTGCAAGCGGCGGCCAACGACGCCACCGAAGACGCTTTGCTCGACGCGCTGGATGACGCGGTGAACGCGCAACTGATCGCCACGACTGGCGGCGAGTCCTTCGCGTTTACGCACGACAAGATTCGCGAAGTGCTGTACGAAGAGCTGAACCCGATTCGTCGGCGTCGTCTGCATCGGCATGCGGCCGAAGGCCTGGAACGGCATGGAGTGGTGTGCGAGAGAGAGCGTCAGGGAATAATGGCTTCTTGCAGCCATGAGCGGCTCGCTTATCACTTCATTCAAGCGGGAGATTATGAAAAGGGACTGCAGTATGCGAAGGGCGCGGCCGCCGCGGCGGAAAGTGTGTTCGCGTTTGATGAAGTCATTGCGGCATACAAGAGCGCACTCGACTGTGCTGAGCCACTCGGCTTGGTTAACGAGCAACTCGCGCTCGAAGAAGCGATTGGGAAGACGTTCCTGCTGCACGGCGATCTCATTCCCGCCGCCGAGCACTTCGAGCGGGCAATGAAGCTCACGGACGATCCGCAAGTCCGCGCGCGGCTTCAGGTGCAGGCGGCCAGTTCGCTGGTCGCGACCGGCGATGAGCGTGGCGTTGAATACCTCCATGAGGCGTTGGAAGTCCTCGATCCAATCAAGAACCCTTTGGAAACTGCCAACGCTCTGGCAAACGAAGCGCGCTTTCATCACCTCGCCGGCCGGCATCGCAAAGCTATCGATCTGTTGCAGCGTGCGGCGGAACTGATCGAGCCCGTGATCGCTCACAATTCTTTCTCGCCGGCGCAGGCGCCGATGATCTCGCAAATCTATCCGTATCTCGCGGGCGCGCTTCAGCATCACGGGCTGTTCCAGGACTCGAACGAGTGGGCGCGTCGCGCGATGGACTTGGGCCAGCGGCTGAACATTTCCTTCACGCAGGCGATGGGTTGGGAGTTTCTCGGCGAGAACGCAGTTCACCTTGGCGAGTATGCTCAAGGACTTGAGTATTCGGAGCGCGAACGTGAGATCGTCGAACGCATTCATTCGCGCGAGCGCCGCGCGTGGACGCACTTCGTCGCGGCGATGTGCGCTTATCGCAACGGCGATCCGGCCCGATCCGATCGCGAATTTACAGGAGGCATCGCGATCGCGGAGGCCACTGGCGAACGCCGCGTCGGAAATCTGCTGAAAGGTAATTATGCCGAGTTCAAGGCATGGCATGCTCTTGCATTTGGGCGCGATACTCCTGAAGGACAGAAATTGCTGGCAGAAGCGCTGGAGCTGGCGCTGGAGAACTTCGAAGCGGATCACGCGTCCACGTTGCTCTACTCGCGCTTTGAATCGCATCGCTGCCTCGCGTCCGTGCGCTTCAGCCGCGGCGAACTGGCGGAAGCCGAGCAGTTGTGTGCGGCGGCGTTTGATTTCGTTTGGGGCAGCGAATCGCGGGTGACGCAGATGTGGATCGGTCCGCTATATCTGAACGTGCTAATTGCCGTCGCGCATGAGCTGAAATCGCAAGACAGGATTGACGACGCTGAAGCGAAGCTCACTCGGGCCAAAGAAATCCTTACCGGCTATCGCGAACTCGTCAGCGTCTGCCAATCGCCTCATTATGTCCGCGAGGCCGAACGGCTTGAACTGGCGTTGTTGCCGAATCGCTCACTACCGTTCGCGGTTCTGCAACCGAACATTGACGCCTAGCGCATCTCCAAATAGAATCCGCGCCACTCAGTTCTTAAATCTGCTTTCTCGATGAGGTGAAGATATGAAGATCAAAATGATGATGATGCTCGCGCTGGTTGTGTTCTTTGCCGGCGCGGTTGTGGCTTCCGCTCAAAGCCCGCATATGGGCACCTGGAAGTTGAACGAAGCGAAGTCGAGGTTGCCCAAAGGCGCGACGAAGAATCACACCGTCACCTATGAAGCAGTTGGCGATCAGACGAAAGTCACCGTTGACGGGACCGCCGCCGGCGGCAGCACCATTCATAGCGAATGGACCGGCAAGTTCGACGGCAAGATGTACGCGCTTACTGGCGATCCGGCCGGTGACATGAGGTCGTACCGCGTCGTCAATCGCCGCACGCTGTCATTGAGAAGCACCAAGGGTGGAAAAGTAACAACCACGGCGACTATCGTGGTTTCGCGCGACGGCAAGACCCGCACCGTGACCGCGCGCAGCAAGGATGCCAAAGGCAAATGGATGACGACTATGGGGTTTTACGACAAGCAGTGAATTGCGGATAGTTCATAAAACCGCGAGTTTCCTTCCTCTTCCTCTGGGAGAGGAGCGATGTAAAGCTGCAAGCATAGTGAGCGGGATCAAGTGATCCGCTCAGTCTATTAAGCGCCGATGGCAATTGGTATTTTGAGTAACTAGCTTCCTTACCCCGCTCATTACCGTTCGCGGTTCTGTCCCAAACACATTTCGAGCCGAGCGAATCGCTTGATTCTGCTCGGCTCTGATTTTTTGCTGCGTGCGCAGCAGCGCTTACCGTTCGAGTTTGTCAACAGCTTCGATGACTCGTTCAATCTGCTTCATGTAAGTTGAGAATAGATCCGTCGCCTCATCCTCGGTTAACGCAGGCGTTGTCTTCGTCCTGAGCTGAATGATCTTTTCGAAGGGCGATCCGTCCAGTCCGAGCAAATTAACAGTTGCGCGTACACTTGCCGCTTTGCTGACCGGGGCCTCATGCCCATGTAAAGTCAGCACGGCGCGAAAGAGCGCCGCAAAACTCGCGAAACTGTCACGTATTAGGCCCGATAAGTTTTCGCCCGACGTCGCAAGGTACAAGCGGCGCAGTTGAATCAGCTTCGTCCTTAACTCGTATTCGGTCTGATGCCGAAGATTTGCGTTGGAGATTTCCACGAACTCGAACGGATCGCGACCGTGCAAAATCTTTCGCGCCCGCTCCATTTGCCGGAACTCAATGGGGAAAACGTCGGCCGCGCGCTCCAGTTCTTCCTCGGTAAAGAAAACCGGCATAGGTTGTTTGAGGCTCAGCCAAGTGAGCATCGTCGTTTGTGCGAGACGCAGATCGTGTGCAGTGATTCGCTTCAGGACGATCAGCAGATTGTGATCCGAGCGGAGTTCAATGTGATCGCCCGCCGCAACCGATCCATACAAAACAATCGAGACAAGGTTGTCGCCATAAGCCGCGCGCAATTCCTCAATCAAACGGCTGAGTGCTGACTCGATCTTATTAGCCATTCCGTCTCCTGGAACTACTTGCCGAAATCGACCTTCGGGGCTTGCTTCGCGCCTTCATCGGCTTGGAAATAGGGCTGCTCCTTGAAACCCATCAAGCCGGCGACCAACACCGCGGGGAAGCGGCTGCGCGTCGTGTTGTAGTCCTGCGCGGCCAGCGTGTAATCGCGGCGGGCGGTGGCCAGACGGTTTTCAGTCCCCGCCAGCTCGTCCTGCAACTTGAGAAAACTCTCATTCGATTTCAGTTGCGGATAGTTTTCGGTGATCGCCAGAAATCTCC
>JAJPKD010000054.1 GCA_021323895.1 Acidobacteriota bacterium
CAGAATCGTTGAGACCTGTTGCGCACGAGCCATCGAGCGCAGTGTTAACTGAGACATTGAAAACTTTTTGGACTGCTTCTTTCGAAGGATTGACTGCCGAAAAAGTGCAGAAGGCGGTTTCTATCATGTTGAGCGTTAACTGCGCAAGCATAAAACGGTCAGGGTAACGGCTTCGTCTCTTGGCTCACGCTCTTCAAATCACGTCGCTGCTTTTCAACTAACGCGCTTGGGACGGAATTTTTCGCAAGAATTGTGCCTGAAAGACCCGCTGAGAACAGTTCAAAGAAGCGCTGCATTTGCGGTGAGTAATTCACGATTCTGGCCACAGGAACGGACTGTTGCAGACGAGATTTTGGATTTTCTATGAAAACGTAAAGAGACGCTCCCGAAGCGAGCGAAGGACGCCAGTTGGTGAAGTTCTTTCTCAGGTGCGTTCCACGATCATCGCGATACCTTGTCCTCCGCCAATGCACGCTGTTGCGAGGCCGTATCGGCCGTTCCGGCGACGCAGTTCCAATAGCAGCGTCAACACCAAACGCGTTCCCGGCGCCGCCAGCGGATGGCCGAGCGCAATCGCGCCGCCATTGACGTTAGTCTTTGCGCGTTCAAGTCCCAGTTCGCGTTCGACCGCAAGATACTGCGCAGCGAAAGCTTCGTTGACTTCGACAAGATCCATATCGGCCAATTTCAGTCCCGCCTTTTCCAGCGCGAGTCGCGATGCCGGCACCGGTCCGATTCCCATGATTTCGGGTTCGACTCCCGCGTATGCCCAACTAACGATGCGACCCAGCGGCTTTTTTCCGTTTCTCTTCGCATGGTCCTCGTCCGCAATCACGAGGGCGGCGGCTCCATCGACGATTCCGGAGGCGTTGCCTGCCGTGACGAAACCGTCTTTGGCGAATGCCGGTTTCAGTTTGGCGAGTCCTTCCAGCGTCGTCTCTGGCCGCATGTGATCGTCGCGCTCGAACAGAATCGTTTCCTTACGCGTCTTGATTTCCACGGGAACGATCTCTTCTGCAAAATGTCCGGCGTCGAAGGCGCGCTTTGCTTCCTGTTGAGATCGCAGCGCGTACTCGTCCTGCTCTTCGCGGGAGATCTCGAACTTGCGCGCGAGATTCTCAGCCGTGCCGGCCATCGGCGTGTTGCAGTAAGTGTCGAGCAGCGCCACCATCAAGCTGTCTTCCAACTTTCCCTGGCCTAACCCGAAGCCTGATCGCGCGCCGCGGATCACGTGCGGGGCTTGCGACATGGATTCCATACCGCCGACCAGACACGTGCGCGCTTCGCCGAGTTGGATCATTTGCGCGCCCGAGACGATCGATTGAATGCCGCTGCCGCACAGGCGATTCACCGTTAGCGCCGGACGATCGAATGGGACGCCGGCCTTCAGAGCCACGTGACGCGCGCCGTAAATCGCATCACCCGAAGTCTGCAATGCGTTTCCCACGATCGTGTGATCGATCTCGTCCGCAGCCACGCCAGTAGTTTCCAGCGCGGCCTTTGACGCGATCGCGCCGAGATCGATTGCCGAAATATCTTTCAGCGCGCCGACATACTCGCCCATCGGCGTGCGCTTGCCACCCAGAATGAAAACATCAGAAGACATGAATTATGTTGACCTCGCTATAGTCAGGAATTTGAGTGTGATCTGAAACGAAGAAGGCTAACAAACGCAGAAGCCGAAATCAATTTGGTTCGGACTCAATCAATAAACCGGTGTTTTTCGCGATAGCGATGCAGCAACTCTTCGAGAAATCCTTCGTACGTGAACGTCGCCAAATCGTATTGCGGGCGCAGCTTGAAAAGTATCGGCATCGAAACGCGCCAGGCCATCCACTGACGCGGGTAATCTTTTAGGTCCCAACGACGACGCAGGAAACTTTCCACGACTGAGATTTCCTGCTCGGTCAACTGGTTTAGGTCGGCAGTGAACTGAACCGGCTGGCAAGTGCGGCGCATCGCTGGGTCGGATATTGCCGACCCAAAGACTTCCGCAAAGGCCGGCGCTTCAGCCTCACGCTCGCGCACGACCACGGTTCCAGCGACCAAATCGCCGACGCGCTGATCGCGCTCGGTCGCAAAAACGGAAATCAACCCAATCGAATAAAACGGTGGCACGATGAAATCGACGACGCGCAGAAGGTTCCGCACCATCGCTTCAAAAAAAGAGATTGGGCGGCCATCTTCGCGAATCACGCGCAGCTTCATCCAGCGCTTGCCGGGGGTCTGGCCTCGCCAAATCCACTCGAAAATCGCGAAATATCCGTTGATGATCAAAAATTGAATGATGATCAGTAGTGCGATGACCCACTTCGGCGC
Source organism: Acidobacteriota bacterium (assembly GCA_021323895.1). Classification (GTDB taxonomy): domain Bacteria; phylum Acidobacteriota; class Blastocatellia; order Pyrinomonadales; family Pyrinomonadaceae; genus UBA11740. The sequence continues at coordinate 2,320 of JAJPKD010000054.1, forward strand.
GTTCAGCAAACGATTGCCCACATCGGCTGCGTTTGAAATCATGAGAAACACCGTCACCATTGTGATCAGCACAACAATCTGAATTGCATGATCGATCGCGCAGGCAATGAACCGATTGCCGATTGACGCCAGCGCAAAGTGAAGCGGCACGCGCTCAGGCGTTTCGATAACGAGGGTTTCGTCTGAGGTGATAGCGGCTGACATTACGGGGATGAGTCAATCTCGTTTAGCACGAGGTTGACGGCCTCAGCATATAACTTGTGTTCTTCGATCAGAATGCGCTCAGAAAGGGACGCAACAGTGTCGCCGTCGTAAACAGGAACCTCGCGCTGCGCGATGATGGGACCACCGTCGAGGGTCTCATCAACGAAGTGAACAGTGCAGCCGCTAATTTTCGCGCCACGATCCAGAGCTTGTTGTTGAGCGTTCAGGCCGGGATACAGCGGGAGCAAGCTCGGATGAATGTTGACAATGCGTCCGCGGTAGGCGTCGATAAATTCTTTCGAGAGCACGCGCATGTAACCGGCGAGGCAAATGAGATCGATTTGCCGGTGGCGCAGCGCTGCGATGATTTCGCGATCGTGTTCTTCACGCTGGCGGCCGCGACGTTCGATCACCAGCGTTTCGATCCCGCGTTCGCGGGCTCTTTCCAGACCCGCAGCATTTGGCTGATCGCTGATGACAATCGCGACTTCGGCGTTTGGAATTTCTCCGGCGCGCACCGCGTCGGCAAGCGCGACCATATTCGAGCCTCGTCCGGAAATCAGGATCGCGATTCGCGCTTTGGCTGGTTCGCCGGCCATCTATTTTTCGGCGTCGAAAATTTGCGAAAGGTGATGATTCAGATGATCGACGTAGTCCGTCATCAAGTATTCAAGCGTCACCGGTTCAGACTGAGGGACTGTCTTAAACGCGATCTCCTGCAAAGTGTGGAGCGTGCAGGGAGTGTTCAGCTTTGCCTGGTCTGCATGCGACATCAAGTGGTGCAAATGAAGATTGTATGCGCGCCACAATTCGATCAGGTCTGACCAGGGACGCTCCTGATAATGACTGGTGCGGACCCAGCCATTCTGATCGTAACCCGGAAACACCAGATCGTCTTTCAGTTGACCCAGCACAAATCGCGCGTGATTGTTCGCGGCCGAATCGATCAGGTGACCGATGATCTGTTTCGACGACCAGTGATCCTCAGCGCGGGGTTTGGCGCTCTCAGCTTCGCTAATCTTCGTCAGTTGATCCGACGCTGATTCGATCATCTGTTTGAAATCATTTAGCCATTCGTTCATGGCGACTCCTGTTTAATCAACCACTGAGACAACTCTTTCGCCTTCGGTTACTCGACCGATGCGATAGCAGTCACTGTTTGAATTTTGAATCCTTGAGATGTCATCAGCCGCGCAAACGATCACCATGCCAATTCCCATATTGAACGCGCGAAACATCTCCGGCTCTTCAATATTTCCCAGACGCTGCATGAGGTGAAAGATCGGCAGGACCGGCCATGATCCTCGCTTGATTTCAACTGCAGTTCCCTCCGGCAGAATCCGTGGAATGTTTTCGAGCAAGCCACCGCCAGTGATGTGAGCCAAACCTTTGATGATTCCTGAATCAAGCAACGGTTCAAGGGCGGGAAGGTAACTCGCATGCGGCTGCAACAGCGCTTCGCCAATCGTCTGCCCGAGTTCGTCGAGATCCTTTTCAGGCGAATGTCCCGCATCGTCAAAGAAGAGTTTGCGTGCCAGCGAGTAGCCGTTCGTGTGCAAACCGACGGAGGGCAGGCCGAGCACAACATCGCCTGCGGCGATCGTCTTGCCATCGATAATCTTCTCACGATCGACTATGCCGACGATGAAACCGGCGATGTCGTATTCGCCTTCAGCATAGAACCCGGGCATCTCAGCGGTTTCACCGCCCAGCAAAACGCAACCGTTTTCGCGACAGCCATTCGTGATGCCTTCGATGACACTGGCGGTGGTGTCGGGAGAGAGTTGGCCCGTAGCGAAATAATCGAGAAAGAAGAGCGGGCGCGCGCCTTGCACCAGAATGTCATTGACGCAGTGATTGACGAGATCGCGGCCAACGGTATTGTGAACTCCCGTCGCGAACGCGATCTTCAATTTCGTACCGACACCATCGGCAGACGCGACGAGCACCGGCTGGTGCATCAACGGAAACGCGCCATCGAACATGCCGCCGAAGCTGCCGATTTCTGACAGTGTGCGCGCGTTGAAGGTGGTGCGTGCTAGTTCCTTGATTCGCTCAGTGGCTCGATTCGCGGCGTCAATGTTGACGCCGGCGTCAGCATAGGTTGCGGGTTTGGACATATCGGAGCGCGGGCATCCCTGCCCGCTTGAGCGCGTAAGCGCGAACTCTACTTCACAAGTACTTGAGCGTGCTGCGCACGCTTTGCGGGCAAGGATGCCCGCGCTCCATCAATACGCTTCACTTCTTTGATGGTTTCGGTTTCGGTGGTGGCC
>JAJPKD010000180.1 GCA_021323895.1 Acidobacteriota bacterium
AATGGGAAAACGGACTCGAGCAGATCGAGATCGTTAACTTCAAGAACAATCAACGTCATCGCATCGCGTTCCCCGAGCCGGTATATTCGGCCGGCATTAGCAACAATCGCGAATTCAACACGACGGTCGTGCGTTACAACTACCAATCGCTTTCGACGCCGAGTTCCGTCTTCGACTACGACATGAACACGAAGAAGGCGACGCTGCTCAAACAGACGGAAGTTCCCGGCGGCTTCGACAAGAACAACTACAAGACGGAGAGGGTTTTCGCAACGGCTTCTGATGGTACGAAGATTCCGATGTCCGTGGTCTATCGCAAGACGGTGAAGCTTGACGGTTCAGCCCCGCTGTTACTTTACGGCTACGGCTCGTATGGCATCTCGATTCCGCCATCGTTCTCAGCCAGCCGGCTCGCGCTGCTCGATCGCGGGGTGGTCTATGTGATCGCGCACATCCGCGGGGGGGGGGAACTCGGCGAGCCTTGGCGCGACGCGGGGCGCATGATGAACAAGATAAATACCTTCACGGATTTCATCGCCTGCGCGGAACATCTCGTCAACAACAAATATACGTCGAAAGATCGCATCGTGATTCAGGGCGGCAGCGCCGGCGGTTTGTTGATGGGCGCAGTCACAAACATGCGTCCCGATCTCTTCAAAGCGGTCATTGCACAGGTGCCATTCGTCGATGTGCTCAACACGATGCTCGATGCGTCGCTGCCCTTGACGACGAGCGAATACATCGAATGGGGCAACCCGAACGAGAAGGCTGCCTACGATTACATGAAGAAGTATTCGCCCTACGACAACATTCACAAGGCTGCTTATCCGGCGATGCTGGTGAAGGTCTCGCTGAATGACAGTCAGGTGCCGTACTGGGAAGGCTCGAAGTTCGTCGCCAAGCTGCGTGACTTCAAGACCGACAACAATCCACTTATTTTGAAAGTGAACATGGGTGCGGGCCATGGCGGCGCGTCAGGCCGCTATGATGCGATCCGCGAAACGGCTTTCGATTACGCGTTCGTGCTGTGGCAGGTGGGGAAGATGAATTAGGAGCGCAGGCATCCTGCGTGCGGTCCACGGCATATTTTGCGTGTGTCAGTGCCGCGTGCGATAGCGAGCGGATCATCCAAGCCCTGAGACTCACTCGATCCCGTCGCTACCGCACCGGATTCTGACACCGCTTGATCCGCTCGCTATCGCACGCGGTACTGACACTGGAGCCGATCGAGACCATGCACAAAGTTAATCTCGCCGAAAAGCTTTCGCTCATCCACGATCATTGGAATCCGCGCATCGCCGGCAAACTCAACGGCCAACTCATCAAGCTCGTAAAGTTCGAAGGGCCATTCACCTGGCATCATCACGAAAATGAAGACGAGATGTTTCTGGTGGTGAGAGGCCGCTTCCGCATGGACTATCGCGAAGATGGAAATGAGCACTCTGAGTGGATCGAGCCTGGTGAATTCATCGTCGTCCCGCGCGGCGTAGAGCATCGTCCGTTCGCGGAAGAGGAATGCGAAGTGATGTTGTTCGAACCTGCATCGACGCTCAACACGGGCAACGTCGAAGACGCCTTCACGCGGCCGAATCTTGAGCGAATCTAGTCAGGTTGTACTTCATCATTCGCGCGTGTAAGTTATCCTTATCAAAAACAGACTAACAGGAGAACGCCGTGGCTGAGACTCAGACTGGGCCAACTGTGGCCGACATTTTTCGACGCGCGCAGGCAATTCGGCAAGAGAACGCGCAGATACCCTGCCGAGACATCGCCAAGCAACTGGTGCGCGAGTTTTCCGGCGGGCCGTTTCCGCCGACGTACAATTTGACGATCCCGGAGCAGGACGCGCGCGCGCCGGAAGAGGATTGGTCGGCCGGGTTGCCGCTGGTGCTGCGCGGCATCCAACAGAAAGATTGGAACGGCGTCGCGCAAGGAATCGTACTGTCGCTCGAGCAGACTGAGAACTATGAAAGTCAGCGCGGCGGCGAAGGTACACGCGATGATTGGCACGATCGATCGAAAGGGATCGAAGGGGCAGTGGAAAAAGGCGTCGGCAAATGGATGCCTGAAGAGTTGGTGAAGCTGGCTGAGAGGAGTGCTACAAATAAATAATGAAGACCATTAAGTGGCTGCTCGTGGTCTCGGTTTTCATTTTGATGTCCTTATCTGTCACTCGGGCACAAACTCCGAGTCCCACGCCGCAATCACAGGACTGCTCTGGAGCGGTGTATAAAGGCACCGAAGTGGATCGCAAAGTCAAAGTGCTGACTTATCCCTCTCCGCACTTCGACGACCGTGAAATGCAAGAGCACTCGGGCTCAGTTATTGTCTTGCGGGCCATCTTCTGTGGTTCGGGAAAAGTTACTGATCTCAAAGTGCAGCGAGGTGCCTCTGCGAACCTTGATCGGGAGGCCGTTAACACTGCGAAGACGATCAAGTTCCACCCCGCGGAAAAAAGCGGAGAGAAAGTCTCACAGTGGATGACGCTGGAGTATCAGATTAACGACTAGTTGCTCCTGTTATCTAACCATGAATGAAAACTACGCTGAGCTGATGACAACCTTCCCCTTGTTTCAGGGATTCACCGCGAACGGCACGAAGAGGTTGCTTGAAAGTGGCGAGGTGAAACAACTGGCCGCCGGCGATCTCCTGTTGAAGGAAGGCGAAGAGGCGGAATTTGCCGTGCTGGTGCTGACGGGAAAGATCGAAGTGTTCGTCGAACGTAACGGCAAAGATTTTGTGCTGAGTGAAGCGACGCCAGGAACGATCCTCGGCGAACTTTCACTGCTGTGCGGCATTCCCCGGTCGGCGTCCGCGCGCGCGAAAGAAGATTCGACGGTGCTTGAGTGGAGCGACGAAACGTTGCGGACTTTGCTGCTGCGAGATCGCTCGCTGGCACAACGCATCTTTCGACAGACGCTGCGCACTTTGGTTGATAAAGAGCGTGAGTTAGTTGATACGTTGACGAAGAGTGAAGGCGCAACAACGTAGGATTGTTTCAGGCGGGCTGCCGCGCGCCATCACCTCTACGATCAATCTTATCCGGCGAACCCTGTTCGCTAGTTTCATGAGAGCCGGAGAAGTCCGGTGTCTAAACGATTTCCATGCGGGCCGTTAGCCTGCCTCTAAACTTTATGAGTTTTCTGGATAGCCTAATCAAAGACCCGAAATATCAATCGCACGAGCCGCGCCAGCCGGACGAGATTGCTGAACCCGATGTGATCATTTCGCCCGACACGCGGCGCGAGGATCGGATTCCGCAAGGTCAATCGCGCACCAAGAAATGGCCGGTACTCGACGCGCACGGCACGCCGCCGATTGATCTCGCGACGTGGAAATTCGAGGTCGAAGGTCTGGTTGTGAACAATCTGAGCTTTTCACTCGACGAGTTCATGCAACTGCCGGCGGTGAAAGTCTATGCAGACTTTCATTGCGTGACGCGCTGGTCGCGGCTCGACAATATCTGGACCGGCGTTTCGACGCGCGAAATCGCGCAGCGCGCGGACGTGAGGCCTGAAGCCAAGTTTGTTTTAGCGCTCGCTTACGACTACGGCTGGACCACCAACGTTCCGATCGAATACTTCCTTAAAGAAGATTCGCTGTTCGCGTTTCTTCATGACGGCGAACCAATTCCTGCGGAACACGGCGGTCCGGTGCGCCTGATCATTCCGCAACTCTACGCTTGGAAATCTGCGAAGTGGGTCAGGGGTGTGCGCTTTCTCGCCGAAGATCAGGCCGGATTCTGGGAAGAAGGCGGCTATCACATGCGCGGCAATCCGTGGGAAGGGCGCGATGGTGAAAGATTTCGCTGGTCGTAGAATTATCCGCAGATTACAGTGATTACGCAGAAGGAATTTCAGCCACAAAAAGGGACAAAAAGCACATAAGGAAATTCGATATGACGTTGAGCCTTTTGTGCATTTTCGTGGCTAACGTTTTTGAATCTGCGTAATCTGTGGACATGTCTTCAGTTCAACCGAAAGACGCCGCCGCTGTAATTCTCCTCCGCCACAATACCGATCCAAACAGCCCGGAGGTTTTCTGGGTCAAACGAAGTCCGAAGCTCGTCTTCCTCGGCGGCTTCTATGCGTTTCCCGGGGGCCAGGCTGAACCTACCGACGTAGAAGCTAAGATCGAAAATTGCGGTGAGGATCACGAGCGCGCGGCGATGATTAGTTGCGCTGCCCGCGAGATGTTTGAAGAGACGGGGTTGCTACTGGCGCGAGGGGCAGATGCGTTGACCGTGGGACAGCGCACTTCCCTGCTCGATGATCTGGAATCGGGAAGAATGTCTTGGCCAGAGCTGCTGAAGCATTACGGTTTGCATTTGGACGCGAATGATTTCACCTTTGTCGGTCGCTGGGTGACACCGCCGTTTGCGCCGCGGAGATTTGATACCTGGTTTTTTCTCGTACGCTGTCCGGCGAAACAGGAGCCCCATGGCACGGGCGACGCAGAGCTGGCAAGTGGCGAATGGATCAGCGCGCGTAAGGCCCACGAAAAATGGGAACGCAACGAGGTCCTGGCGCCGCCGCCAGTTTTGCATTCGCTGAAGACTCTCTCTGGTGGTCTGACGGACGATCTGGTTGAGCGATTTCTCTCCGCACCAGGTGCGCATCGCGAACATACCCGACGCATTGAGTTTCGGCAGAACTACATCTGCTTCCCCGTGCGCACGCCGACAAAACCGCCCGCGACGCACACGAACGCCTACATCATTTACACGTCGCGCGAGATTTTGGTCATCGACTCCGGATCGCCTTATGAAGATGAACAAGCCGCGCTGGCCGAATGCGTCGATGATCTCATTGCGGAAGGTCGAACCGTCCGCGAGATTGTACTCACTCACGTCCATCCTGATCACGTTGCTGGTGTCGAATCTCTGAATGCCTTTCTCGAAAACAATCATGGACGACGCATTCCCGTCGCCGCGCATCGATTGACTGCTGAGTCACTGAAGCATCAGTTCCCGGTTGACCGCTTCATCGAAGACGATGAAGTCATCGCGCTTGATGGCGAACCTTCGATCAAATTGCGTGCGTTGTTCACTCCAGGCCACGCCCGCGGACACTTGTGTTTTTACGACGAAGCGCGTGGCGTCTTGATTAGCGGCGATAACGTAGTCGGCTTTGGCTCAGTTCTAATCGATCCGAGCGATGGCAATATGCCTCAGTATCTCGACTCGCTGCGTCGCATGCGCGCGTTGCCGAACGTGACGGTGATGCTTCCCGGCCATGGGCCGGCTATAGCGAATCCGTACGACAAGATCGATGAGTACATCGCGCACCGACTCGAACGAGAAGCGAAGATTCTGTAAGGCGTTCGTGACGGCGCTTGCACCCCGACCGATATTGTTGCGCGCGTTTACACGGACGTGAATCCGAAAGCGCTGCCGATGGCGGAACGCGCGGTGCTGGCGCATCTCGAGAAATTGGTGGCGGATGGACTCGTAGTGCGCGCAGGTCAAGAAACATTTGCGCTGGAGTAGACGCGTCTAATTTGGAAGTCCGCCGGCTTCACGGCGCCTTGTTGCGATCGCCGTTGTATTCTCGCAAAATTCATCAACGTAATGAAAAGCGGCGTCGAGCCGCCGCACTCCAAATCGCTCCGCGTTTCTGATTGCGCCGCATGGCGATTACAATCGGATCATGGAACGAGCAAGGACTCTAGGCGAACTTAAAGCGAGCGGTTACCGCGGGCAATCCGTCAAAGACGAGATGCGCGCGAATCTGATCTGCAAACTGAAACGGCGCGAGAAACTTTTTCCCGGCATCGTCGGATACGACGAGACGGTTGTGCCACAACTCGTGAATGCGGTCCTCGCGCGTCACAACTTGATTCTGCTCGGCCTGCGCGGGCAGGCGAAGAGCCGCATCATTCGTCAACTCACCAATCTGCTCGACGATTACATTCCGATCATCGCCGGCTCAGAAATCAACGACGATCCGTTCAATCCGATCAGCGCCTACGGCCGTCAGACGATCGAGCTGCACGGCGATGCCACGCACATCGATTGGGTGAGTCGCGACGCGCGATTTGTCGAGAAGCTCGCGACACCCGACGTGACCATTGCCGACATCATCGGCGACGTCGATCCGATCAAGGCGGCTAAGGGCGGGCATCTGCTCAGCGACGAACTCACGATTCACTACGGCCTTCTGCCGCGCGCGAATCGCGGTGTCTTCGCGATCAACGAGTTGCCCGATCTCGCCGGCAAAATCCAGGTTGGCCTCTTCAACATCATGCAGGAAGGCGACGTGCAGATTAAGGGCTATCCGGTGCGACTGCCGCTCGACGTAATGCTGGTATTTTCGGCGAACCCGGAAGACTACACGGCGCGCGGCAAGATCATCTCGCCGCTGAAAGATCGCATCGGAGCCGAAATCACTACGCATTATCCCAAAGAGATTTCGCTCGGCGTCGAGATCACGAAACAAGAAGCCTGGACTGCGCGCGATGGTTTGAAAGAGCGCCTGCTGATTCCAGATTTCATTCGCGAATCGATCGAGCAGATCGCTTTCGAGGCCCGCGATGATCAGCGGATCGACAAGCATTCCGGCGTTTCGCAGCGTCTGCCTATTACCGTGATGGAATCAGTCGTGTCGAATGCCGAACGTCGCTCATTGATGACTGACGAACCGCACGTCGTGCCGCGCATCGCCGACATTTACGCGGCAATTCCCTCAATGACCGGCAAGATGGAGCTCGAATATGAAGGTGAACAAATTGGTGCGAATCGAATAGCAAAGGGCTTAATTAAGCGCGCCGCTGGTGAGATCTTCGAAGGCTACTTCGTCGGCATTGATTTCGCGCGCACCGTCGCATGGTTTGACGAAGGCAACAACGTCCGGCTCGCCGATTCAGCTTCCGCGGAAGAGTGCATGTTGCTGCTTGAATCAGTTCCCGACCTGATTGATACCGCGCTGATTCCGTTTGAT
>JAJPKD010000007.1 GCA_021323895.1 Acidobacteriota bacterium
AGAAGAGAATGAGTGGGTAACGGTTGAGTGTGACCGTTCGAAGTTTCGTCTTCCTGGGATCGCGAAAGATACGTTCCCCGAGTTGCCTGGTTTTAAGTCAACGCCGCTCAGATTGCCGGCTTCGCTACTAAAAGTTCTTATCGATCGAACAATTTTCGCGATCACACAGGAAGAGGGTCGCTACACGCTTTCAGGAGCGAAGTTCGAACTCGACAAGAAGGGCGTCAAAATGGTGACGACTGACGGTCACCGGTTGGCGTACGTCTCGACAAAGAATGGCTCGAAGGATTCGAGTGGCGAGTTGGACGTATTGATTCCGCGGAAAACATTGGCCGAATTGACTAAGTTAACGGCTGATTTCGATGGTGAAATTAGCCTGGGCGCAGACGAAAATCACGTCTATTTCCAAGTTGGATCGCGTCTTCTGATTTCGCGGATGTTGTCCGGCCAGTTTCCCAATTACGAGATGGTGATGCCCAAGAATAACGATCGCTCAGCGACGTTTGATACCGGAGCATTAAGTCAGGCTGTTCGTCGGGTGGCTCTAATGGCTGACGATCGTTCACACGCAATTCGGTTTCACCTGAGCAAAGAGCAACTGCTGATCAGTTCACAGAACGCCGAAGAAGGTGAGGCCCGCGAGACTGTGGAAACGGATTTTGCTGGTGACGACACAGACATCGGTTTCAATGCCCAATACCTTCAGGAGTTCCTTAACGTCGTTGGTTCGGAAAAAGTGACGTTTGAATTCAAGGATGGAAATTCACAGGCTCAATTAAGCCCTGCGACTGATGAAAAGCAAGAATACAAGTACATCGTCATGCCGATGCGCTTGTGATGAACCTTCGACAGTTTATGAAGCAAGCGAGCGCTGAAACGGCGCTCGCTTTTGTTTTTTCCACAGACGATTGAATCGCTCACTCATGCTAAAATCCTTGAGTGTTTCTGAGATCGATCGAAGTAGAAAACTTCCGCAACCTGTCAGGAAAAGTTGATTGGGCCAGCGGAATCAACATCCTCTACGGCAACAATGGCCAGGGTAAAACTAACTGGCTTGAAGCGATCCAGATCCTCGCGCACGGAAAGTCTTTTCGCACGCCTCACATCCATGAAACGGTCGCCTTTGGACAAACATCAGCGTTCGTGCGGGCGGTAGCCCATCGCGGTGACGCAATCGATCGCGATTTACAAGTAAGCATACAAGGAAAGACGAAGCAGACTTTTATTAATGGGAAGCGCGAACCGATGGGGCGGTTTCTAGCTCAATTGCATGCTGTCTGGTTCACGGCCGACGAGTTGGAAGTCGTCCGCGGCGGCCCCGAAGCGCGTCGTAACTTTCTCGATCGCGGCGTCCTGGCCCTTCACCCTCCTTACGTGCAAACGCTCAACGACTATCACAAGGTTATCAAGCAGAAGAAGCGTCTGCTGCTACAAGCCAACGATGGCACCATAAGTTTTGAGGCGCTCGCGGATCTGATTGAGCCGTGGAACCAGCAACTGATTTCATTGAGCGCTCAGATGCATCGCGCGCGCGTTCGTTACGTGGAACTGTTGCAAGAAGCTTTGGAGCACAGCTTGTTTGGCGACGCGCTCTCGATTCGTTATTTGTCATCGCTCGAATCAAAGGGCGATCTAACGAATTACGAGTCACTGATCGGTGATCGTTTGCGGCTTCGATTGCAGGCGGAAGTGTTCGCCGGCGCATGTTTGATCGGACCGCACCGGGACGACCTCGAGATACTTTTTCGCGACCGCAATTTGCGCAGCTTTGGCAGCTCTGGCCAGCAGCGTAGCGCATTGATAACACTTGATTTAGCAGCGATTTCAGTGTATTATTCCAAGGTTAAAGAATACCCGATTTTCCTCATTGATGACGTGGACGCTGAACTCGACGGAAGCCGCATTGAACGACTGCTGGAATACCTCGACGGACGCACTCAAACGTTCGTTACCACCTCAAAGCGAAGTCACTTCGAGCGGTTCCATCAGAGAGCGAATTTTTATGAAGTTTGCGCCGGCCGGGTGTCCCCCGAATCAGAGTTCAGCACGGCAAAAATGAGGGCAGGAAATGTCGTCTGATAACACGAGCGACTGGGAAAAAGATAGCGAAGGTAAGAAAGAATTGGCAACACCTATATCGAAATTGAAGAACAAAAAAGATACCTACGATTCATCATCGATTGCAGTCCTGGAAGGACGCGACGCGGTACGCAAGCGCCCGGCGATGTACATCGGCTCAACCGGCGAACTGGGTCTGCATCACCTGGTTTATGAAGTTGTAGATAACTCAATCGACGAAGCGCTGGCTGGTTACTGCGACACGGTTGAGGTAACGATTCATCTCGACAACTCAATCACGGTGATCGACAACGGCCGCGGCATTCCGGTCGATATGATGAAGAAGGAAAAGAAGTCGGCCGCTGAAGTTGTCATGACGAAGCTGCACGCCGTCGGCAAATTCGATTCGAATGCTTACAAAGTTTCAGGGGGACTGCATGGCGTCGGTGTTTCGTGCGTGAACTTCCTGGCGGAAACGCTGCATCTGGAAATCTGGCGCGACGGACTCACTTACGAGCAGGAATACGAGCGCGGCATTCCGGTCGCGGCACTTAAACAAACTGGCAAGACTCGCAAACGCGGCACGAAGATCACTTTCAAGCC
>JAJPKD010000310.1 GCA_021323895.1 Acidobacteriota bacterium
ACGGCGTAATGGTCGGCGCAATTGGGATCAGCGGCGACGGCGTCGATCAGGATGATCTGATTGCGGCCGGTGGTGGCGCGGGGTTCTTGCCGCCAGTCGGCATTCGATCGGATCAAGTGTTCGTGCGGGGTGTTCGCCTGCCGTTCTTGAAGTTTCCACGGAGTCCGAATTTGTAGGGCAAGGGCGAAGGGCAAAGACAAATTCTAGATGAGAATTGCGCGCACAGTGCTATTGCTTTTCGGTTGTCTTGCACCGCTGCTTCTCAACCTCGCCGGTCACACACAGACACCTCAAGCCGCGCGCGGCGTGATTCGCCTCAAGGTTCGTTACAAATCTGCCGCTGGCATGAAGGACCTGCCGCGCAAGCGCTTTTTTTTGATCAAGGGCTCGCTGGAGCAGAACCAAGCTCTGACTGATACAATCAAGCAAACCCAATTCACATCGCGGCAATGTTATTACCGCAGCCACGGTGCTAGCGACGCACTCCTCAAATGGCTCGATGAGAAGGACTGCGAATCGATTTATTGTCATGAGATTGAAGACAAGTACATCAGCGGCAGTGAAGCTGTGCCTGAATTCAAAGCTGCTTACGATCAAGCACTCAAAGAATTGAAGACGCCTGAAGTCGCGCGCCGCTGGCTGCCCAATTATTTGCCCGCGGAGTTGCGCGACGGTTATTACAAAACAAGGCAGCAAACGATCGATGCGCTCACGAAGCAGGCTGAAACTGCGACCGGTAAGCCGGTGATGTCGATCATGACCGATCGTAAGGGCACGGCTTATCTCACCGACCTCGATCCAGGCGTTTACACGATTTCAAATTTGGTCGGAAGCGAAACTGAAAAGAGCAGCATCCTTTGGATCTGCGAACGCGAAGTGAAGGCTACCGATTTATACATCGCGATGAAGCGACCGTTCATGTTGTCCAACGAAAAAGATCCAAAGGTGAAGTGCGAAGTGATCGAGCGGCCGTTGCCGGCGTGTAAGTAAGTTTGGAGGGCGGCGGCTTGACGCCGCTTTGTTATTTCCACATGCAACTTTCTATCGCTTACAAAGCGCCGTCGAGCCGGCGCACTCCAAAAATAGTGGCGCTACCGGCGCGGTTAGAAATCATTGCATCACTGTTTCTCTGCTTTCTTTTGATTTCATTCGTATCCGCGCAAACTCGTCGTCGACCACGCCCAACTCAACCGCAACCGCAAACCCAAGCGCCGCGCGGATCGGCGACAAAGTACTCGACATTCCTGCACTCGTCGGACAAACACAAAAGCCTGAAGTGCAGCGATTGTCATAGAGTTCCCACCGCCTGGAATGCGAAGCGCGACTTCCCTGACGTTGCTGACTTTCCCGATCACGACGCCTGCGTGCGTTGTCATCGTCAGCAGTTCTTTACGCGGCAGGTGATAGTGGGAACGGGCCCGAGCATTTGCACCGTCTGCCACGTGCGCGCAGCGCCGCGAGAAAACGCGCGCTTCGCTTTCGGTGCGCCTAACAATTCGAACCAACCGACGAAGCCGAAACAGCAGTGGCAATTCACGAACGAGTTCCCGCACGACAAGCATCAGAACGCGATTGCTATGTTGCATAGACTTCGGTCTGTGTTCTCAAATCACAAACTAACCGATGACAAGAAGCCCGATTACAACAACTGCTCGATCTGTCATAAGACGGATGACACCCCCACGCTTGCGCGGGTGCTGCCACAGCCCGTTCCGCTGCCCCGCCCAGAAAACTATTTCAAGACGATGCCGCACAGTCACGATGCGTGCTTTGATTGTCATTGGAAAGATCTAAAACCGGTGAGTGACGATTGCGGTGGTTGTCACAAACTTGCGCCTGCGGCATTCGCTCCGATGACTTCGCCGAAACGCATCTCTGCCAAGTTCGCACACGAAGGTGGCAAAGGCGAGCACATACTGGAGTGCACGACGTGCCATATCAACATTACGCGCGCATCGACCTCGCGCGGATTAACTCCGGATGTTCCCATCGCTGCCTGTGCGAGCTGCCATAAAGACAGCAAGAAGACGACGTATCCAAAGGCAGCGACGATCGAAGAAGAGTTCGCGAACAACAAGAAGACCGGCGAGTGTACCTACTGTCACACGGCAGATGTGGGCAAAAAGAAACCACCGCCAAGTCATGATGCGGCGGCGCAATAGGTCAGAGGTCAGAGGTCAGAGGTCAGAGGTCAGAGGTCAGAGGTCAGAACGAATAACCGCCTATGAGCTTCCGAGCAATAATTCTCTTGATGCTGATGACTCTCTGCTGTGGTGCCGCGTATTCACAGGGCAACGATCAGGACTATTCGAAATTTCTGCACACGAGTTCAAAGCACTCTTCGATCGGTTGCAACGAATGTCATCGACGCACTGATAACTCTTCACGACCAAACTTTCCGGGACACAAGGCGTGTACAAGCTGTCACCTCACGCAATTCACAACACCGAATATCCCGATGTGTTCGATCTGTCATAGCTCGGTCAACGGCAACGATCCGCCGCGCAAAGCCTTCCCCGACAAATTCAAAGAAAGCTTCAACATGAAGTTCGATCACGCGCAGCACATGACCGGATCAGCGAAACCAAAGAACGGTTGCATCGGTTGTCACAACTCACCTCTGCGACGCGGCGTAGCGCTGTCGATTCCGGCGGGCATGGGCGCGCATGATGGTTGCTACACATGTCACACACCGAACGCAACCGCGAATGGTCGCGACCTGGCATCGTGCGGCGTCTGTCATGCAACCAAAGCTTATGCGCGTACGCCCACGGATTCAGCGGCCTATCGAATCGGCTTCAGTCACGCGGAACACAGCACGCGACAACGGCTCGAATGTTCGAGTTGTCACAACTACACCGCCGGTTTGCCGCGACGACGGCAAGTCAGCTCAACGCGCGCGCAGCAACACTTTCCGACGGTCAACAATTCATGCGCGACTTGTCACAACGGGCGGAGATCATTCGGTGGTGATTTGGATTTCAAAGCGTGCCGGCGTTGTCACGAAGGGACGAGTTTCCGGACGGGATAACTCGGCAAAGGGCAAAGGGCAAAGATGAATACTTGTCGTCTCGCTTAGCGCTTTGCGCTTAGCTCTTAGCCATTGCTAACATGCGATCCACTTTGACGAGACCGGGAGGGTCTATGAAGCGAGTTCTGATCGGACTAATTGTCGTGCTGGCCGCCGCGGCGCTCTTTGTTTTGAGCACTGGCGCGCGGACTTGGAGTCAGGATCAAATTCCGAAAGAGAGCAAAGACCAACCGAAGAAGGTCACGCTCGATCAGGACAGCCTCGATGAGAAATGGGGCGCAGTCGCTTTCGATCACGAGACCCACTCAGTCAAGAAATACAATCCCGACGGCGCATCGGTGACAGCATGCACGTTCTGTCATCACACCGACCAACCGAAAGATCAGCTCAAGCCGCCACTCAAAACTTCGGAACGCGATGTCGTGCTCACCGCCGACGTGCTGAAGGACGCGGCCGCCAAACCCGTCAAGACCTGCCGCCAATGTCACTTGCAGGCGGGCGATGAAAGCAAGGAACTACCGGTGATCGAGAAAGACGGCAAGCAAGTGAAGATGGATAACGAAAACGCATATCACATCAACTGCTTCAACTGTCACGACTCGGCGATCAAAGCCAAGCCCGAGTTGGCGCAGAAGATTTCCGGATCGGATCCGAAGGGCTGCAACAAATGTCACGTGGCCAAGTGATTTGGAGTGCGGCGGCTTGACGCCGACTTCTCACCGAACCGCAAAGAAGAAAGCGCCGTCAAGCCGGCGCACTCCACATTAGTTGGTTACCATCAATTCCGGATTCCAGTGCCGCTTATCCTGCATGTGCTGCACGTGACATGAGGTGCAGTTCGGTTTGTCAGACTCGATCACTTGCCGGCCCGCGCGCGGATCAAGCGCACCGTTGTGGCACTTTCCGCAAGTGGTCCGCGGCGTGACCAGATCGATCGGATCGCGTGTCTTGTGACAACTCGAGCAGCTAAGCTCGCCTTCCTTGTTGCCGCCCAGTTCGCGCGTCGCTTTCACGCGCTAAATGTGGACGGCATGAAACTGCTTGCTGCGCCATTGATCCTCTGAATCACTCGGCAGACGCTCGAGCTTCAAAGAATCTTTTCGTTGCGCGATTTCTTCCGCATCCAACCCGGTCCATTTCCAATGTCCGTTCACTACCGGATAGCCGAACGTCCCGCCGTGCGGAGTAGCGACACGCTTGCCGTTGAATGTTTTCTGGTTCTGATCGATGTGACACCCGAAGCACGATAACAATGCACCATCCATCGCATTGAACTGTGCCCCGCGATGCTCGGCGTGGCAATCGACACAGCCGATGCCCGCGTTCACGTGCGGCGCGATCACGGTCGCTTTGAAAGCATCGGTCGTGTGGCACGTCGAACATTGCGACTGCATGCTCGTGCTCCAAGCGTGGCAAGAAGTGCATGAGCCGGCGTTGGTCCGATTCGCAATCGTCGGCTTCAGATTCATGTTGGCGCGTGTGTGCGCGTCCGAAATCGGCGCAGGCGCAAACGCCTTCGCATAAAACAAAGCGCCTACGATCGAGAAAATTGCGATGGGGACAACTCCCCAGAGGAGCATCGATCCGGGCCAGCGCCGGCGCAGATCGGTTGTCGGCGACCAGACCGATTGGGCTTTGCCGCTCGGCCTTCCGGTCAGAGGAAACAGCGGCGACGGTCTCACGGTTTTGGTCGCGGCCGTGATTCGCTTGTCCCAAAAAACGTCGAGCGCTTTCGAGCTGGATTCGGCAGGTTTGGCTTTTCGCGCGGGAGCCTTTTTCTTGTGACCGGCCGCGGCTTCCGCTTCTCCCGGCGTGATGTCGCTGGGGATTTCCAAGTGAACGGTGGTCGGTAAATCCCACAAGCCCGACGCTTCGCGCTTGACTATCGCGTCGGTGGGCGAAGCGGCGATCTGCAGCGCGACTTTGATCGCTAGCGCGCCTTGCATGAAGGCAACGTTCAGCGCGAATGGACCAATGCCGAGGACGTCTCCATCGGTCAGCGCCTCGTAATCCTCAAGCTTTGTTCCATTCAGCAGAATCGGATTGCTCGGACGCAGGTTGCGAATGTAATACTCGCCATCGGCAGACGTGATGCCGGCATGCAACCGCGAAACTGATGGATGATTGAGCAGCAGTTCGCAGGTGGGAAGTCTGCCGATTAGCACACCTTCAGCCACGATCGTGACCGGATCGACCAGCAAGTCTTCGCGGATGATGATGAAGGTTGCTTCCATAAAAAACAGGAGCCGGGAGACGGGAGTCAGGAGCCGGGGCTTCCTGCTTTCGCATTAGCGTTCATTAGGGCGTTACGTAAAGCGAATAACTGCCGCCCGAGAGTTCTTATTTTCTCGACGAGATTGACCACGTCAGTTCGTACACGATCTGCTCGATTCCAGCTTGCCATACTCTGAGATCGCGAAAGCTTCTGATTTGCATTTCCCCGGCTCCCAACTCCTATCTCCCGTCTCCCTTTTCAACGAACGTTGAAAAACACCACCTGCACCACGTGCACAATCATCAGCGCCAGCATCACAGACGTGGCAATCACGTGTGGCGCAATCCAAATCTTCAACAGGCGATGCAGATAAATCAGCGCGTCAACGCGACGCAAAGTCGCAGATCGTTCGATAACCCTCAGCAGCAAGTTGCGCTGATCTTTTTCGACAATCGTGGCCAGATCGTTTTTGAAACGCAGCCGCGCCTTCGCCAGCCTCGCGGTTAGTTCCTCGCGCCGCGTGTACTCCTTCACCAAGTAGCCGAGCGAGAGGAAATGCTTCCGCACCTTTGATTGAACGACGCGACGAGTCTCGTCATTCATTTTGCCCTCGATGGTGCTCATCTCGGTTTGCAGTTCCGCGCGGCGGCCTTCAAGGTCTTCGATCAGCAACGGATCGCCTTCAATGCTGGTCATGATGCGCGGGACAATCACATAACAAAGAACGCCGAACAAGCCCGTCAGGATTGTCGCGTCGAACCACAGCATTAAGATCAGAGTCAGCAAACCACCGCTGTGACTGCCGCCATGAATCAACAAAGCGATCGCGGCCAACTCTCCGAGATACACGTGGGCCAACAGCCAGTAACGCAGAGCACCGGCGCGCTTTCGATAGATTTGTTTGCGCGCGGGGTAAGTCATCACACCGGCGATGCCGGCGAATCCGATCAAGCCCGTGACCCAGCGCATCGTCAACCACGTGCCGCGCAGCGATTCGTTCATGCCAAAGCGCCAG
>JAJPKD010000217.1 GCA_021323895.1 Acidobacteriota bacterium
ACAGCAATCCGATAACTCCCGCTAGCACGGCGCAAATGCGCGATGCTCGAGTCAAGAGTTTTGAGCGCGAGCGGGATAACAGCAACGCCAGTCCGATCAGGAGAAAGGATAAAGCCGTATTCGGCTTCACCGAGACCCAGCCCGGCAACACACTCTTGAGCGTGCCCACGTTGAGCAGCCATCCCAGCAACACGAGCACGCCAACAACCAATGCAATCGCACCAGACACTTGCGCGTATCGCTTGAACCGAGGCAGTGCAGTTGTGATCGCTGGCGATGCAGACATCAGACTTCCCCTTGAGAGAAAACCAAAGGAACCACTCAGACTAAAGTTCATGAAATCGAACCGACTGACGACGAACGGGGCGAGGGCGTCAGCCGAAGAGCGAGACGGGTTAGCCAAGCGCAATCATCATGCCTAGGCTGGGGAGATTCAAATTGCGCTGTATTTTGTGTTAGGTGAGAGTCGTGTAGAGGAATTTTTCGCCTGGTGAGCAATCTTGCGCACCGTCGAAAGGACGCATTTGCTTCTGGCTCAAAATAGAAGAAGGACGCCGTGCTCGCCCCCGATACGGCGTCCTCCTTCGTGCGCAACCTGCCTCGACGAACACGCAGGCCGGCCGCGATCTGTAATTCCGATGTTTTTTAACCGCGAGTTAACCTGGCTGGACCGAGGTTTTCTGCCGAACACTTGGTCTCGATTCAGGGGCACATCGCGAAACCATCAGCAACTCGTCTTAAATTATCAAACCGTCGGGTTGGTCGGTGACGGACTTTTCACTTCTCCTCATTGCAGAAAAGCTGAAGCTGTCGTCTCGCGATGCAATGTATTCTCGTGGCAAGAAACATTGCAATCGGGAAAATCCTGAGACAGCCGCCAGTAGATGGCAGCGAGAATTCAATCAGCAGGCGCGAGTCGTGTTCTTATCAATAAAAGTGGGAGAAAGGCTTGCTAATTCTGATGACGAAGCGGGCGAGAGCCTGCGGAATAAGCTATGGAGGGTGTGATAGAGATCACCCCGACTCGATCATCGGGTGATCTTACTCAACTCGAACCAGTCCCAGCCGGATCGCAAAGCGCACCAGGCCGGCGACGTCATGAATACCGAGCCGTTCAGTCAATTGCGCGCGATGCGACTCGACTGTCTTGACACTGATGTTCAGGCTGCGACCGATTTCCTTCATGCTCTTGCCTTCAGCGATCAGAATCAAAATCTCGCGTTGCCGCGGTGTCAACTTGTTCAGCAGTTCCTGATCGTATGCCGCGGCCTGCTCGGCCGAGACTCCATCGTGTGCAAGTTCCGGCGAGACATAGGTCTTGCCGGCCATGACGGTCTCGATGGCCTGCTGTAGCTCATTGCTCGCGGCGCGTTTGGGACTGAATCCGGCGGCGCCTCCACGCAAAGCTTGAATTGCATATTCGCGTGCTTCGTGCATGGTGAGGATGATCACGCGCACGTTCGGAAAGCGTGTTTTGATTTCGTTGAGCGCGGTGAGCCCATTCATGCTGGGCATGGTGATGTCCAGAAGGACGAGATCAGGGTTTACTGTTTCAATGAGGGCTAAGGCTTCAGCGCCGTTGCCGGCTTCACCGACAACTTCGAAGCCATCGATCATGGTTATCAGGGCCCGAATACCCGCACGTACGAGCGCGTGGTCGTCCACCAGCAAGATGCGAGTCGGGTTCACTGATTCTCCCGTTGGACGTGAAGGAGGCCGATCAAGGGTCTTCGGTGTCACACGGCGCAAAAACTATATGATTGACGATCTCAACATCACACTGATCATGATCTGATTAACTACGAAGCTTCGGAAATCTATCCCAGATTTCCCTGAGCAGCAACCAGGAAAAACCTTAACCGCGCCGCTTCGCTCGTTGTTAGCAGTCGCTGCATATTCTTTCAGATGAGTTTCGTCAGGAGGTGGGAACCGGTCAGATCTTTTTCAAAGGCACGATTACTTTGACTTCGGCGCCTTTTCCGACGTCGGAGTTAATCAGAATATGCCCGCCCACGGCGAGTGCGCGCTCCTGCATGCCGCGCAGACCAAGCGCCGACGAACCCATGCCGTTCAAGAACAATCCGGCGTCGAAGCCAACGCCATTGTCTTGAATCGTCAAACGCAATTCTCCGTTTCGTCTTTCCACGGAAACGTTGGCCTTCGTCGCTTTGGAATGTCGAGCCGAGTTCGTCAAAGCTTCCTGCGCGATGCGGAAACACGCGGTGCTTACTTCGTGAGGGATTCGATTGATTTCAGATTCGCAAGTGACTGATGTTTCGATGCCGCTGCGCAAGCTATATCGCGCGCTGTACCAACGCAATGCAGCCACCAGTCCCAGCTCGTCCAGGAGCGAAGGCCGCAATTCAAGCGAGAGTTCTCTTACCTGCCGTAAGGCTTGATCGACAATCGACATGCTTTCGTCGATCCGGCTCTCGGCGTTTCCATTCGCGGAAATCTTGATCGATTGCAGGTTCAACCTGACGGCGGTCAAGACCTGGCCAATCTCGTCATGCAGCTCGCGCGCAATTTTCTGGCGCTCGACTTCCTGAGCCTCGAGCAAGCGGCGTGAATAAGTCTTCAGCACGTCTTCCGCCCGTTTGCGTTCGCTAATGTCGCGGACTGTGCCCTGGACTCCAATCACCTGGCCTTCTTTGTAGATCATCCGGCTGCTGACTTCGACCGGTTTGCGCGTGCCGTTTTTGCACACGACTTCGGCCTCGTAGATCGTCTCAATCGGAAGATCGATCTTTCGACAGAAGTTTTCCCGCGCCTCTCTCAAATAACGCGGGCTAATAAAGTTCGAATAATGCTTGCCGAGTATCTCTGCCCGCTGGTAACCAGTGAGTTCTTCGGCGGCGCGATTTGCAGAAACGTATCTGCCGCTAAGATCGTGCATGTAGATCGCATCCTTCGAGTTTTCGAATAGCTCGCGATAGCGCTCTTCGCTCTCGCGCAAAGCCGCTTCCGCATTCTTTCTTTCGGTAATGTCCAACGCCGTCCCTTCATAGTAAAGCGTGCGTCCGGATTCGTCCCGCACGGCGCGCGCGTTGACCGAGACCAACCGCTTTTGGCCATCACTGCGAAACATCTCGGCTTCGAACCCGCGGACCGTGCCGTGAGTTTCCATCGCTCGAAGATATTCTTCGCGCACGCGAGGATCCGCATACAACTGCCTCTGGATATCGGTACAGTTAGTAATCAATCCTTCCGGAGAGTCATAGCCGCACATTCGAGCCAATGCGGGATTTGCCGCAATGAACTGACCTTCGCGCGTCGATTGAAAGATGCCCTCGCCCGCGTTTTCAAAAATGTCGCGATACTTTTGTTCGGCTAACCGCAACGCTTCATTGGCGCGCTTCCGTTCTGTTATGTCCCGCAAGACGCACGCAACCCGTTCGATACGCCCATCGTGCTCAATGGGCGAATACAAAACCAATAGGCGGCGCCAACCCTGCGTTGAATACCTGTAATCAGTTTCATACTTGACTGACTGTCCGGCGAAAGCCCGATCAATGTTCGGTTTGACAACCTGATCGAAGTATTCGCGATCGAGGACTTCCCAAACGAAGCGCCCAACGACTTCCTCATACTTGACCTTGTGGGATTCCAGGTAGGCGCGGTTTGCCAACAGATATCGATAATCGCGATCGACGACCACGATCATTTCTTCAAGCTCTTCGACGACTCTCTCGTACTCGCGAAGTTTCTCGTCATCGCCCGCGCGCGCGATGAGATCCACCGGCGCGTCAGAGAAACTCGCTGAGTTCATTCCCGAGTTCGTTTGTTTAAGACTCCTGCTCATGTCAGGCCTGCCGTGCCCGCGATTGTAAACCAATGAACTCGATTGCCGCGAAAACGCTTCGTCTGAAGATAACTGCGAGGCGGGAGTGCGGAACATTTTGAGAGTCTCCGCCTCCACGAGAGGCCGCGATTGTAATGCGCACTTTCCGCGAGCGCAACCGCTTCGAGTTCGTGGCCGCGCTCAACAGGCGTTCGGCACGCGCCGTGCAGTTCACGCGCCTGGCGACAGAAACGTCGCTAAATCCGAAACGGTTGCGGAAAATCGTTCGGGCATAACGCCACACTGCTCCTTTCCTACACGCGATTCGATCGCGGCGATCCTCGTCTCAGAAAAGAATTAGAAGGCCCCAAATGAACTCACTTCGTCGCTCTCTGTCAGCATCTCTACTTTTAGCTTTCCTTTCAATCTTCACTTTGCAGGCGGTCGCGGCCCCCAAGCGTCCGATTCGACCGGCAAAGCGCGCTCGCGTCGAAAAGCGCGCGGTGGTGAGAACCAGTCGCGCAGACCGCCGGCGGGCCGCAGCACGCCGCCGCGCAGAGATGGCGCGTCGCGCGGCCATCGCTCGCCAACGCGCGGCTGAAGCGGCTTTGCGCGCGCGTGTCCAGGCGCTCATCGCGAAAGACGATCCGACCGGAGAGGATCCGGAAATTCGCCGCATCGTCATCGATGCGCTCGGCGAGCATGCCGGCACCGTCGTCGTGATGAACCCAAAAACAGGCCGCGTCTATTCGATCGTCAATCAACAGTGGGCGATGCGCGAAGGCTTCAAGCCGTGCTCGACAATTAAGTTGGTCACCGCGCTTGCCGGATTGAACGAAAGAGTGATCGATCCGGCGGACACTACGGCGATTTCTGATTCGAACAAGGTCGATCTGACCCGCGCGCTGGCGTATTCCAAGAACGAATACTTTCAAACTGTCGGCGGCGAGGTTGGCTTTTCAAAGATGATTTCGTATGCCCGGCTGTTGGGCTTTGGCGAGAAAACCGGGGTTAACGCGCGTTCGGAAACGGCTGGCCGCGTGCCGAAGTCGAAGACCGGTCCGGCCGTCAATCACATGTCGTCGCACGGCGACGATTTCAAAGTAACCGCCCTACAACTCGCGACAATGGTCTCGGCGATCGCGAATGGCGGCGAGTTGCTGGCTCCGTTTGTAGCTCGGCGACCGCAGGATGAGCGGCAGACGCCAAAAGTTCGTCGCCGACTCAACCTCGAGCCCGATTCTTTTCAACGATTGCTCCCTGGCATGATCGGTTCGGTGAAATATGGATCGGGCAAACTCGCCTTCGACCCGCAAGCGACGGTCGCGGGCAAGACCGGCACCTGCATCGAGAACGGAACCTGGGTTGGTTTGTTCACTTCTTATGCGCCGCTCAACGATCCGCAACTCGCCATCGCGGTGATTGCGCGCGGCAACGATGGCCGCCATCATTTCCCGGCCGCCGTGGCCGGCCGCATCTACCGTCAATTGAATGGCCGCATGCTCTTAGCCGGCACAAATGAGATCGCTTCCAGGCAGCCACAGACTGTCTCGCCATCTGAAGCTGAGGTTGATGATGATGATGAAGCTGACAACTCGTCTGATGAAGGTGACGACAGCGCCCTGTCGAAATCAGTTCAGCCGCAAACTGTCTGGGGCGATCAGCAGAAGCCGATCGCAAGCAAGGTGCGACCGACGGTGATGGCCATCCCAGCCCGCACGCCTACTCCCGAAATCAAATCGATCGAGAGGCAACGTCGCGTCGGCGGGAAACAGAATTAACACCGCAACGTTCTTTCATTCCCAAACTCACAACAAAATTATGAAGCCTCGAACTAATCCTCCTCTGCAAGTCATTACCGCTCTAATGCTAATGCTGGCCTTTGCTGCCACTCTAGCGGCGCATCCGACGCCAACACCAAAGGCCAGCTCAGCGGGCGTCTTACTTGGACCATGCGGCTCTTCGGCGGCGCAGGGGCCGAATGGGACTGACGACGATTTCAGCAACCGAAGTATAGATGGCCAGATCCTAACCAGGGGCGACGGCCTGACAGCGAATCCGGCCACGCTTGTTTTCAAGAACACGGTCGAGAACGCGGGCCGCGGCGACGATGCCTTTATGATCACGACACCGTCTTTGCCGCCCGGATTCATCGTTGAGATCAGCGACGATTTTGGCGAGCACTACACCCTCCTCGATCGTTGGACTTCGAGCATAACGCTGCCGGTTTCCTATCGCGCCTCGGTGACTTTCTTCACCCGAATCACCGCACCCGCCGGCCTCAGACTTTTGACCGGATACGACACGGTCATTCGCGCCACATCGTCGATCGATCCTTCGATCAGCAATGACACGATCAATCGAATCTACACCGGATTCGTCCGTCTGCAATCAAGCGTGAGCTTTGTGAACGGAAACGGCTCGGCGGAGATCGCAAAAGCATCCCCGGGAAGCGAGATCGAATTCGACGTTACTTATTCGAATATTTCAGTCGCGGCCGGAGTCGGCAACTCGACGTTGACCGCAACCAATCTGGTGATTGTCGAAAACGGCAACGTCGCGCCCAACAACTGGGGAAGCAGAACTGAACACATCGTAGGCGCGTCGGACAGTCTCGGCGGTTACATCGTCGGCGACAAAGCAGGGTCAACGTCGCTGACTGACATCGTAATGACACTTGGCCCCGGTCAATCAGGAACTTTCAAATTCCGGCGGAGAATCAAGTAATGCAGCAGGTGAAATTGGCAAACGTTGAAGTCGAGCAAAAGGCCCTGCGCTCTATCGTCGATACGGTCGCGGCCGCAGTCGTCGCGGCGTTCGGCCGTCCCAGAATATTGATTGCTGATGACGATCCTGCGACAGCGGAAACGTTGGCTTCCATAGCCGACGGCAGCACTTATCGAATTGTCTCAGTTAAAAACGGCCGCGAAGCCTATCGCGTGTTGTTGGACGACGCTGACTTCGGAGCTGCGGTCTTCAACATGAGGATGCCGAACCTTCATGGAATCGATTTGATTCGTCACATGAAAACCGAAAAGCGGCTGATGCGCATTCCGGTGATAATCGTGACCGATGACCATGGAATTCGTACCGTCGCCGACAGTTTTGCCGCCGGCGCCATCGCCGTGCTTTCGAAACCTTTTACCGCAGAGCAGCTGCAGCGCACACTGATGCTGGCGCTCAGCAGCAAAGATTCCCGCGAACAAGTCGCCGCGGCGGCATGACTTGCCGTTGATTCATCCTATTTGCCGCTGCGCCAGCCGAAAGCCTTTCGGCTCTGACGTTTCTTAAATAGCGTTACAGAAATTTTCGTCCAGGCATCGCGGCCTTCCGGCGCGCTGCCACGTGCCCGACGTCGCGGGCACGGCAATCCCTTCGATTTCGATCGGACAGCCTCGTCGCGATACGACATGCATGCTGACCTCTAACGAAAGTCGCCGGCCGTCCTTGGCCAGAAGCTCGATTTCATAAACCATTCCGATTGGCCGCTCTGCGCCCGCGGCAACCTGAGCCAGGATTTGCGCCGCAACTTCAGGCCGCATCCAGTCAGCTACGTTCATGCGCCTTGCCTCTTCGCAACTGTAACCCAGCAATCGCTCGCCCGCGTGATTCAGGAACGTCAGGTTGCCCGACAGGTCGTGCGCATAAACGACTTGCTGATCCGGCGACAGCAGCGCGTTTTCGGAATCGAAATTCCACTCAAAATTCTTCATCTCGATGCTCAGGGGGCCAGAGGCGAAACGGAACAAACTGGAGCGATTCGCTCTGGAGCATTGCCTCAGTTCGGGGTGCTAGAGGCATCGGCAATAACTGCCGACCATCTTCTCAGCACCGCTCGTGCCACGTAATTTCGCGGCGAAATCTTCGACCGTATCTGAAGGCACCCGGCGGTATGACGGTTGCTGAGTCAACGGTCGGCGACCTTGTTCGGAAAGGCGCCCTGAACTGGAGTGAACATCATGAACAGGAGGGTGAGACATACTCGCAATCGCTTTCAACGTGCCTGGCTGGTAGCACAGCATTGGGTACGTTGCTCGGATGAAGCGCACCAGCAGGCCGGTGAACGGCTGTTGTCATTGCTGATGACGCGATGGCTGCGTCAACGGCATATGTGGGTGTGAAGCCGGGCTGAAACTTTAAAAAACTATGACTTTGAGCGGCGATACATCACTCTTACGCGCCGCATTGTTCACAAGAAAAGACGGCGGGATCAGCCCCGATCCAAAACCGTGAGCACACGCCGTCACCGGCAGTAATCCTGCCAGCCATTCCTCATTAATCCAGCCAGGCAATTGAACGCGCGGCCTGTGTATTCAGGTAAGACCAGGTCGAATTTACACGGAGAAATTACATGCTGAGGCACTTCCCCCTTATTAGCTTCGCCTTTCGTCTAAGCGCGGTGTGCGCGTTGGTCGTTCGGTTAACAGTCGCTGCGCCCGCGGTCCATCTATCGTCGCCGGAAAACACAAACGCCGATGACTCTTCTGTTACCAGGTCGGTGACGGCCGCAGATCTGCTTAGCTTCCAGTGGAATTTGTCCGACAAAGAAACACCTCTGCTGGGAGTTCAGGGCGAGCACTTGAAGCTGGGATTCGATCGCGTCCTGACTTATCGATTCGAGCAACTACGCTTTCCTATTTTCCAGCCGTTGATTTTCGATGAAGAGCACGGTCGATTCGTGCTGCCTGCCCTGGCGACCGACGGAGCAAGTCACTTCGTTCAGTTCGAACCGACCGACGTCAAGAACAATTATGCGGCGATTGAATCGGCGAACGTCCACCTGGTTGATAACGACAGCGCGAAGACCATTCGCACCAGCGATGGGACGCGTTATCTCTTCGTGCGATATCCCGACGGCGAGTTTCGTTGCGCCAGCATTCGCGAGCCTTCCGGCGCCGTCCTGAATCTGCTCTACACCGCGAACGGTCTGATGTTGCACGGCATCGTCGATGGCAGCGGACGCAGCGTCACCTTCAACTATGG
This sequence comes from Acidobacteriota bacterium, assembly GCA_021323895.1. Taxonomy (GTDB): domain Bacteria; phylum Acidobacteriota; class Blastocatellia; order Pyrinomonadales; family Pyrinomonadaceae; genus UBA11740. The sequence continues at coordinate 8,765 of JAJPKD010000217.1, forward strand.
CCGCGATGGAATCAGTTCAGTTACGCAAACGTGGATGGCCAAGCTCGAGGGCTTCACGAAAACGTGGCCCGTTGGTGACGTGCTGCCAAACGATTCTGAAGTTAAGTACGCACACACTGTCAGTCTGAAAACGCTTCCGGCGAACGCGATCGTTCGCCAGTACACGGCAGAGATGGCGGCTTCCGATAAATTGCTCGCGAGCATTTTTGGCGGTCCCAACGCAATCGCTGGTGGAAATGGATTTGAGCCCGCGGGGCTCGCGGCAAGTTATCCGCTCTATCGTGGTGATGTTTACGGTGACGACGGGATCGAAAGGCGCGGACATTTGTCGTTCGCGATGCATCTATATGGCAACGCCAATGGGACCGGCGATTCGGCGATTTATGTTCCCGCCGGTTTCACGAGTCACAGCCAGCAACCGACACCGACCGATGCGGCCGTGACCTTTTATTATCCCAAGCTGGGCAACTTCACCGACGTGACGCTCGTTGTTTTTCACGTGAGCGACTTTCAAATTAGTAACGATGGAGACCGCGTTCGTATCGGCAACCTCGGAGGGCCCGGCGGATCGTCGCCGCTCTACAAGCACTCGCACATAGAATTTTATCGAGGCAACACCGGCCTGCCACCACTCGCGGCGCGCGCAGCCTTGCGCATTGATCCTGCGAAAGTCTTTGCTCCCGACAAGTAATCCTCAACAACAAATGCAGCTAACCTCAGAGACGCCCCGACCAGCCCCGGAAGCATCGTATGCGATGCCGCTGGTCAATCAGCTTTCGATCGATCCCGAATATGCGGAGGAACACGACCGGCGCATCCTGGTCGTCGATGACGACGACGCTGTGCGCAACCTCTTCTCTTCCTACCTAAACGAAACTTACACCTGCGAGACGGCCGGCAATGCGCAGGAAGCCCTCGAGATACTCGCGCGCCAACCGTTTGCGTTCGTGCTTTCGGACATTCAGATGCCCGGCCTTGGCGGCATCGAACTGCTGCGCAAGATCATTGAACGCTATCCCGAGACCGCGGTCATTATGATCTCAGGCGTCGATCGCACGCAGCGAGTCGTCGACGCGATTCGCGTAGGCGCTTATGACTATTTGCTGAAGCCGTGTGAACTCGACGTGCTGTCCGCGTCGGTGCATCGCGCGCTCGAGCGCCGTTTGCTGTTGCGTAATGCCAGCCGCTACAAGCGCGACCTCGAAATCCGCAACACTGAATTGGCGCGCCAGCAGGCCGAACTGCAACGCTTGCAGGCGCAAATAATTCAAAACGAAAAGATGGCCTCGCTCGGTCTGATGGCAGCGGGCGTGGCGCACGAAATCAACAACCCCGCCGGCTTCATCTACAGCAACGTCGATCTGCTGCGAAAACACGTAGCTGATTTAGAAAGCTGCCTGTCGGAATTTGATCAATTGGCCTTGCCGGACGATCTCGTAGCCCAAGTCAGGAACATCAAGGACAAAGTTGATTACGAGAATCTGGTCAACGATCTCGATTCGATTCTGGCGGACTGCTCGCTCGGCGCCGAACGCATTCGCGACGTGATCAAAAACCTGCGGCTGTTCTCTCGTTTGGACGAAGCTGAAATTAAACGGGTCGATCTTAACGAGAGCATTGATGCCACCCTGCGGCTGCTATCGATTTATTACAAGGCCGGGAACATCAAGGTCGAGCGCGACTACGGCGATCTGCCGCCGATCAATTGTTATGCGGCGCAACTGAATCAGGTCTGGATGAATTTGTTAGTGAACGCGGCACAGGCGATCGGCAAGGAACCGGGCGAGGTAAGAATTACGACGCGCTGTGCCGGCGCCACGGTCACGATTTCCTTTGCCGACAGTGGTAAAGGCATTCCCGCGCAACACCTCAAACAGGTTTTCGATCCCTTCTTTACTACGAAACCGATCGGCGAAGGCACGGGCCTGGGCCTTTCGATTTCGCACGGCATCGTCGAGCAGCACGGCGGTACGATCCGCGTCGAGAGTAACGCCGGATCGGGAACGATTTTTACGATTACTTTGCCGGTGGACACCGAAGAAGCAACCAACCCGGAGAATTAATTCTAAGGAGAGCAATCAGACTATGACTTACAAAATCATGATCGTGGACGACGAGCCGGCCAACCTGCGCACGCTCGTCAGGCTGTTTCGCCAGAACTACGAAGTCGTTACTGCAGAATCGGGTCCGGAGGCGTTGACGTTGTTACAGCAACACGACGTCGCTTTGCTGATTTCCGATCAGCGAATGCCTGACATGAGCGGGATCGATTTGATGAAAAAGACCGTGGACGTACGGCCACAAATGGTTCGCATTTTGCTAACCGGATACACAGACGTCGAGGCTTTGATCGAGTCAATCAACTGCGGCCTCGTTTATCGATACATCACCAAGCCGTGGAACAACGACGATCTGTGCCTGACGGTCAGCCGCGGGCTAGAACATTACGAGGTGATTAAGTCGCGGCACTTGCTCGACATGGAGAATAAGCGGTTGCGCAGTCGCTTGAGTGAGATCAGCGAGCTGGCCGCCGAAACGGTTCGGAGTTTCAACCCGGCGGCGGACAACGGTCGGGGCGATTTCGTTTCGCGCGTTCCGCCGAACGTTCCCGCGTTCTGTTTCAAAGAGTCGCGCAAGTCACGGCTGCGGATCCGGACTCAGGACGTCGAACACGACTCTCCATTTACCGCCCTGTTTCTTCCAAACTCGGACGTAACTGCCGCGTTGGAGCGTGACTCCGCGGCTGTTCAACTCGAACGCTCCGTAGGTGTAACCAAGATCGCCCGACGCAGAGATATCAGCCATCGTTGGCTTCCACTCTAACAAGCGTCCAGCCTCAGGCAGCAGCGCCGTTGCGGCTGGTTTGCCAATCGCCGGCGCGGCGTTTTCTCTTAACATTCGCGCGTCATCGGCTAAATAAAGATTGAACGCGGTCCGCGCACTGTTAACTACGCAGTCCCTGGAAAATCTTTCTTCGAGAACAAGCAGCGTCGCGCGTCCTTTCGCGGGTTCGACTTTTGACGAAGTTGTGCTTTCGTCATTCAAAGGAAATTGCAGCGACTGAGCGGGGAAAGATTTTTCGGTGGACACGCCGCGATCCAAGGCCGCTTTCCACGAACCGTCGCTCTGCTTTTTCCAAATCGTGAAATACTGGCCAAAGGCCACCGGCTTATCGTCAGGCCCGTTCGGTCGAAACTCCCACGGTCCCGTCGTATAGCCGAGATCGCCCGCGCGCGAAACATCCGCGAACGCAGGTTCCCAACTGAGCAGGCCTTTGCGCGGCTGCCGCTCAGTCCAAAACTTTTTGCCGTTTACGGGCCCGGGCTGAAAGATGATTCCGTCGTCGGCGAGAAATTCCAGAAAAGCGTCGCGCGTTCCTTTCGTCGCCGCGGCTTTGGCGAACGCGTGTTCCATTTCAACCAGCGCGCGACGGTTCTGAGTTCGCACACTATCTTTCTGCGCAAAACCTTGAATCGAAAGAGCGCCCGCACACACGAGAGCGGCGATTAATAATTGTCGTGACATGTTCTTCTCATATCATCGTCGAACGCGTTTTGACAATGCCGAATCATTCGCTTTCACGATCCATTTTTGTGGTACGCTTTCCACATGGCGAATGAGCGTGCCGACGCATCGTCGCAATCAAGGCTGGGCAGCGAATCTGGTGGCTCATCTTTGGCAGGGCGGCCGCGGTCATCCTTCTTTTAGTCATCGGCACGGCCTGGAAGCAGATCGCGCCGGGCGTAGCTTTTGTCAAACCCGGCAGCTCCGTCACGCCGCTTATCCTGGCCGTTGTTGGACTGACCATAGTTTTCGTCGCGGTCCGTCTCACCTGGAAAAACTATCTCGCTCAGGCGCGGCTGCAGTTCTTTTTCGACGTGCTGCTGGTGACCTGGCTGGTTTGGATCACCGGCATCGCGGCCTCGCCCTACGCTGCGCTCTACATTGTCGTCATCGCGATCGCGGGATTGTTTTTCGAATCGCGTGACACAATGATCACCTCCATTGGGAGCGCCGTCGCCTTCACCGCCTGCGCATCGCTGGCCAGCACGCGTGGCGTTTCAAGCGAAGTGATGGCCAACACCATCCAATCGGTTGGGTTGTCGGACATTTCATTCCTGGTCGTCGGATTGTTGGCCGCCAAGCTGGCGCAGCGACAGGCCGTTTCCGATGTGCAACTCGCTGCGGCAACGCGCTCGCTCGCGGACCTGCGCGCTTTGCACGAGCGTATCGTCGAGTCGATCCGCTCGGGCGTGATCACCACCGATCTGCAAGGCCGCATCTACACTTTCAACTCGGCCGCCGAAGAGATCACCGGTTACCGAGCTACCGAAGTCCGCGGGCATGACGCATCGATGTTCTTTGGCGATATGTCGCGGCAAATCACCGACTCAATGAACGCGGCCGCGACCGGAAAAGTCAGCCCGCGCTTTCAGGCTGATTGCCTGACGCCCAACGGTTTGGCGTTGCGGCTGGGATTTACAATCGCTCCGCTGTTTGCCGAATCAGGCGAGACCAGCGGCATGGTGATCACGTTTCAGGACCTGACCGACGTGCGCGCGCTGGAAGAAACTTCGCGGCGACAAGACCGATTGGCAGCGGTCGGGCGCATGGCTGCGTCGATTGCCCACGAAATCAGAAATCCACTCGCGGCTATGCGCGGATCGATCCAGATGTTACGCGCGGAAATGGATGGGAACACCGAGCAGGCCCAGTTGATGGAAATTATCCTGCGCGAGTCCGATCGGCTCAA
>JAJPKD010000302.1 GCA_021323895.1 Acidobacteriota bacterium
AATCGTAATTGAAGAGGTCCTGGAACCACATGCCTTCGACGCACAGCACGCGCCAGTTGTCGCTCGTACTATCCTGGCCGGCGCTCGTCATGCGATCATTGCGATCGGAATTCGCGTTAGTCGAAGACGGTTTGAAGAGATTGATGATCTGCGAAATCGGGAAGCCTTCCGGCGCCTTGCTCGCGTCGTAGTTGCGCATAATGGCCATGGCGAGTTGGGCATACGAGAGCTTCTTGCCACGCGCCGTGTCGGTGATCACCGCGACGTCTTTCATGAACTGTTCGTAGTTGAAAAACTCAAACAGCGAGCGAAAGTCGCCAGTTGTTTTGTTGACCACCGCCAGCGTGAAGATGCCGCAGTTCGGATGGCAATTGCATGACGACCAACCCCATGGCGCATCGGCTCCCTGCAGCATATCCATTACCGACGTGAACGCGGAGTAGGACGACAGCGGAAACCAATCGCGCAACGGCTGCATGCGGCCGCCAGTCTGATCCTTCAGATCGTGCGTCATGCCTGAGAGCGTGTAACGCCACTTCGTGCGCATCTCGTCTGAGATGTCTTCGTCACGGCCGGTGAACGAAACTGGTTGGAACGCGATCGTCTGGACCTTGTCGATATTCTTTGCCGCGAACTCGACGATCTGACCGATAGCGTCGTTGTTGATGCTGTTAACGATCGTGACGACGAGAGTGACCTTGATTCCGACCTTCGCCAGATTCTCAATCGCGCGGACCTTCACATCGAACAGATTACCGACGCCGCGATGCTTGTTCTTTTCTTCACCGACGCCATCGAATTGCAGATAAACGCCGTGCTGTCCCGCGGCCTTCGCGGCTTTGCAGAACTCAATGTCCTCCGCGAAGCGAATTCCGTTGGTCGCGGCGAGGATGCGATAGAATCCAATCTTCTTCGCATAAGCGACTGCGTCGAGATAATAAGGCGAAAGCGTCGGCTCGCCGCCTGAGAACAGGATGATGACTTGTCGCTTGGGCTTGAACGAGACAGCGCGATCGAGAATCGCTTTCGTATCTTCGAACGTCGGCTCGTGCACATAGCCAACCTGGTTCGCATCCATGAAGCACGGGTCGCACATCATGTTGCAGCGATTCGTCAGGTCAACTGTCAGCACGGCGCCACGGCCAAACTTGATGTTTGAAGTCCCGTGTTTGTGAACGTTCGCATCTTCAGCAGCGCGAAAATCGCGACCGAAGAAGAGCGATTCAATTCTTTCCAGGAAGGCCGGATCCGTGGCCATCACATCTACAAATTCGCCGTGCTTCGGGCAAGTCTTGCGCATGACGACTTGGCCGTTCTCTTCGACAATCTGTGCTTTGATTTCACCCGGATGCTGATGCATCAGCGTTTCCAACGGAGTCTCGCCGGTAATCACGGCGGTGCGGACTTCCTTGACGCAACGTGGGCAAAGCGAATCTGTTTCTCTCGGGAATCCTAATGGCGGTGCAGTTCGTTCGTAGGACTTGAGCAACGGCCCTGGCGCCCATTTTGGGCGAATGGCTTCGCCTTCGGGCAAGCGTTTGTTGACGGACTGGAAAGCCTTCCAGGCGATATCCGAAACGGTCGAAACGATTTTCGAACCGGTCACTCCGGCTAATTTATTCTTGTCGGACTCGCCGCGACGAAATTGATCACTGAACAATGAAAGCTTCTCCTCTTATCTCTAAACGCAGTTAGACGCTGCTATCGTTCGTAAAGCTGATGAACTTCAATTATTACCGCCGTCTTTGATTGAGTTGTAAACGGCACGAGTCATGATAGTTTGCCCCGTCTGACATGGCAAGATAAAAAGCCCGATCGGCAATCCACTTTGCGTACTCTTCACAGAAATCCTGAGCATTTTTCATGGTTTTGCGCATTCGACGTTCGCCAATATCGTTAGGACGTTGTACTATCGGCGGCGGTTTCAAACCAATCACATGAGCCGAACAGAAAAGACGGTTGGCGAACTCGCGTCGCTGGTGGGCGGCCAAATCATTGGAAGTGGCGAGTCGGAAATTAAGCGCGTGGCAAGTCTTGACGCAGCCCAGCAGGGTGAAATTGCCTACGTCGAAGACGAAAACTTTTTCGAATCAGCGCGAGTCAGTCAGGCTTCATGCGTGATCGTTCCGGAAAATTCGGAGCTTTCACTTCCCTCCCAAATCAAGGTCAAGAATCCGAAGTTGGCCTTCGCGCTAATCGCGGAAGTCTTGCATCCGCCGAAGCAGCGCGAGCCGGAGATTCACCAGTCCGCAGTCATCGCCGAAACCGCCGATATCGCTCTACAGGTTTTCATCGGGGCTTTTGTTTGCGTCGGCGAAAACTCGAAAATCGGATCGGGAACTCAAATTCGCGCCGGCGCAAAAATCGGTGACAACGTCACCGTCGGCAGCGATTGCGTGATCCATCCTAACGTCTTTCTTGAAGACGGCGTGACGATCGGCGATCGCGTCATTCTCCATGCCGGCGTCGTCATTGGGACCGACGGATTCGGTTATGTACGCGGCGACATGAGCTATCACAAGTTCCCGCAGATCGGCACGGTCGTAATCGAAGACAATGTTGAGTTAGGAGCAAACACGACGGTCGATCGTGGCGCGCTCGGGCGCACGCGCATCGGCAAAGGGACGAAGCTCGACAACATGGTGCACGTCGGTCACAACTGCGACATTGGTGAGCGCGTCGTAATCGCGGCGCAAACCGGCATCAGCGGCAGCGTGACGATCGAAGACGATTGCGTGATTGGCGGCCAGGTTGGCTTTGGCGATCACATTCATGTGCAGAGCGGCGCGATCATCGGATCGAAAGCCGGAGTCCTGCCAGGGAAAATTGTGCGGCCCGGTGTTTGGTGGGGAATTCCGATTCAACCACTTGATCAATACAAGCGTCTCAACGCCCATCTCAGTCGCGTGCCGGCGATGCGCGAAGAGTTGAAAGCTCTCAAAGATCGCGTTGCCGAGTTGGAGCGACAGTTGCTCAATCGTGATGGTAAAGACTGATATGCACGCCTCTTGCGTGCTGTTTATCTCCACGCCGGAGGCGTGCGCACCTGCGTTTGGCAAAACTTGGAATTGCCCGTAAGATGTTCCAGAAAAATTTTGGAATACGTCCTTAGACCTTCCAAAAAGTTTTTGGAAATTCACGCATGATCTTACAGAAAAAATCTGGAAAAGATCGCGTGATCTTCCAGAAAAAAAGTGATTGACAAGCGCGTTTCAAAACGCGAATCTGAGGTCGTCTTCGAACTCCCCGCGAAGAACTTTCCTTGAACTTGTTGCCATCATGAAACTGCCCTCCAGTCTAATTCTCTTTGCGCTCATCGTCTCGGTCGCCGGCACAACTCAAGCTCAACAATCGCGATCGATAAAGTCAGAAACTCGTCCGCGTCTGGTCGCCACTGCGAAGCGATACCAGGATCCTGCGACTGTTCCGCCGCAATCTCCGCAGACTGAAAATCGTCGCAACGAAGACTCGCGACATCTTTCGCCAAATCGTTTGCGCGTGCGTATCAATGAAGCCGAGCGCTTGATGAAAGCGCGTCCGGTGTTGACGTCGATGAGTCCTTCGATCGAATTCGTCACGCTCGCCGCGTTGCTGCCGGAAACGTCAAAGATTCACTTAATCCGCATCGACAAAAAGACGTTTCTGACGAAGGGTTCGATGATTCCCGCGACGACTTCGCTGGGTCTGCCGGTCCAGGTTCGCATCGTGCGCGCGAACGGAGTCAACACAGCCGTTAACATCTTCGATAACCAAAATCGATCGCTGCTGCCGCTCGCGGTTGAGTTTCCCATCGAGCGTCGCGGCGTGTTCAAGGAAATGGCCTATTACACGTCGGCGCACCCGGCGTTGCTGTCGCCTGAACTGATGAAAACCGGCCAGATTTACGTCAATTCGATGATCGATCTCGCCGCCAAGCGTCTGCGTGAACGCGGCAATCCCATTGCAACAAACCTGATCGAAATCGCGAAACGGCTTTGTGTCGTCGAGCACGTCGATCACGATCGCTTCCGCAACGAAAATCGCATCGCGCTGTTCGAAGAAATCTACACGCTGTACGCGCTGAATGAACTCGACACGTATCGCTACTCCGTCAGTTCCGCCGGCGCAGGGGGCATGGTCCAGATGATTCCCTGGACTTACAACCTAATGCGCCAGCGTCATCCCGGCGTTGGGCTAAATCCCGACTTCGTCGCCGGCATGCGCAATCACGGCAACGCGCTTGAAGCAATGTTGCTCTACATGCAGGACACGTGGAATGACTTGTCGGCGAACGAAGACGTGCAGAGCGCGCTCAGTGCCAAGCAAGCGACGGTGACCGAACTCGTAGCTGCCGGTTACAACTCAAACGCTGCGAAGATTCCCGGATACATCGGGCGCGCGGGCGCAGGCTGGCGCTCGTTGATTCCGCGCGAGACCCAACTCTATTTGCAGATCTATCAGTCGCTGGACGTGCTGATGCGCTCAAAAGAAAATCACGCGAAGAAGAGTCGGACGCCCGTCCGTTAGGGAGGAATCGCACGCATGCTGCGTGCGGGTCGCGGGCTTCGTTGTGCGCCGTCGCCCTCTTCAATTACAGCAACAGGCAAGATGCCTGCGAACCGCCCGCAAAGATGCAGGCGCTCCGACACCCGGTTTCCCGCCGGGTGTTTTTCTTTTCACAAAAAACTATGTGCTTAGCGTTTGCATCATTCGAGCGTTTCAGTCTATAACTTGCTGCCGTTCGGTCTTCCCAGACTTTCGTCTTACTAATTCGGCCAGCGCGAGTATTTTCTAACTCGTACTTTGTCCGCCAAAACATCGGAGCGAAAAATGAAGCTGATTGTTCTCAGATTTCTCGTAGTCGCGTTGAGCTGCGCCAGCGCGGTGTTGGTGATCGCGAATCTTCGCACACCCAAAGTTGCCGCCAACGAAAGAGACTTTTCGCCTCTCTTCTCCACGTTGGGAATGCCACAGCCCGCGCAGACGCCGGCCGCAGAGCAAACCGTCGCGCAGGAAGGTCGCGAGAAGAACATCAAGCTGCTCGGCGATTTGCCGGCTTCGCAATTGATTCCGGTAATGAACTACTTCGCGGTTTCGATGGGGCGGCGGTGCAATTTTTGTCACGTGAACAATCAGGGCCAATGGGATTACGCATCCGACGCGAAGCCTGAGAAGAACACCGCTCGCGAAATGATCCGGATGGTGCTCGACACAAACAAGAACTTCTTCAAAGGTAATCTCGAGGTGCAGTGCTACACATGTCATCGCGGCCGAAACAATCCGCAATCAGTTGTGACGCTTCCCTTGCCGGTGCCATCGCCTCCACCAGGCGGCGGGCAAGGTCGACCGGCGGGCGCGCCCGCTGGTCCTGGCGGAGCAGGAACTCCCGGCGCGCAGCCACAAGGCTCGCCAACTCCGCGACCAACTCCGACACCGGCTGAAGAACTCATCGGCAAGTACGTCACCGCGATTGGCGGCCAGACAAACATCGACAAAGTTAAGTCGAGAACCTTAACGGGATCGACGACGGCTGGTGGCAATTCTGTTTCGTTTGAAATCATGCAAGCCCCACCCAACAAGTTCTACATTCGCGCGACCACCGGCCAGGGTGTGATTGAACGCGGCTTTGATGGACAGATTGGCTGGGAGAAATCAACGAACGGCGTACGGCAACTTAATTCAGTTGAAATCGCGCGGCTGCAAGGGTCAATCAACTTGTGGGGAAACCTAAAGCTGAAAGAACAGTACACCCGTCTGCGCACGCAAGGCCGAGACAAAGTCGGCGATCGCGATGCCTACGTCGTGCTGGCGGCGCGCAGCGATACTGATGTCGAACGATTGTATTTTGACGTCGAGACGGGATTGTTGCTCCGCCGTGTAACTTATCTGCGGACGATGGTCGGCGTGATTCCCGAGCAATTCGATTTCGAGGACTATCGCGACGTTGACGGAGTGAAGCTGCCGTTCATCGTGAGGATATCTTCTGTTGACGCGGGTAATCCGGTCTCGGTGCGGGCCTACTCAGAAATGAAATTGAACGCGCCGGTTGATGAAGCCAAATTCAAGAAGCCGGCATAGCCACCGCAGATTTCGATTGACGTTAACTGAATCTCAATAAGACCTTTCAGGAATCTAAATCGCGTAGCTGCGATTCGATCTCATCAAGCGCTGTTTGAAGTTGGGCGCGATACCTGGCGTCGCGCGCAGCTTTGAGGCGGCTGCGCAAGAGCGAACGCGATAGCAACAACGATTGCTGATGTTCGCTGGCTTCGCGTTGTTCGTCGGTTCGTTGATGACGCGCCTGTAACTCTCGTTCAGCCTCGGCCGATCCGATTTGCTCTTCGACTGACTTGCTCTCCCAACCTCGCGCCATGCTGCAAGTATAGCGCGTCCGTTAGTTTCCGTTCACAACAAACTTTTCACCCAGCCGCCATCAACCGCCAGCGTCACG
>JAJPKD010000122.1 GCA_021323895.1 Acidobacteriota bacterium
GTCCGGTGAAGCCCGTGCCCCCGAGAATCAGGATGCGGAGGCTCTTCGGCGCCATCGTTGATTTCGCCAAAGCTGAAAAACCGGGTATCAGGCCAAGTCCGACAGCGCCGCCAGCCATGGCTGAGAGTTTGAGAAATTTTCTTCTGTTCGTGGACATTCAATCCGCTCCTGGGGCTTTAAGATTCAAGGTCGAAGGACAAGCTAACGCGGTTACTGAAAAGTTCCAAGCTGGTACGCGTCACGCAGCGCCGAAGTTTTCGCCCTTCTGGAAATATTGATCCTTTTCGTCCCCGAATCGGGCCGCTTAATCACAAAATAATCAATGCAAGCCGGTGAGGAGCTAACTTTGCGCTCCGCGCGTGCGTATCGCGGCTGAGGTAAGTCGAAAGTGCGAAAGGAAGTTGAAGATGGTCCTTAACCAATGTCGTCGGAGAAGGGTGCCTCTCTCTGTCGCTTATTTGTTGTTGTCATCGGCCTACGCGGCTGGGGCTGAATCTCAAGCTGTGCAAACACTAGCGATTCCGCCCGATTCACCGCGTTGGGAATTGCAAGGGAAAGCTAACGTGGCGGAATACCAGGGACGCAAGTGCCTTTACCTCGACGGCGCTGAGGCCGTGGTCAAAGATTTTGAGATGCGCGATGGGATAATCGACGTCGATGTGGCCACGACGGCAGCGCGCGGCTTTTTTGGAATCCTGTTTCGCGTCAACGACAAACATTCCGAGTGGGTCTATCTTCGCCAACACAAATCTGGCGCTCCCGACGCGATGCAATACACGCCGGTGCTCAACACCGGGCTGAACTGGCAAATCTACAATGGGCCGGGATTCACTGGCGCGGTCGATATTCCGAAAGACGTCTGGTTTCATTTGCGGCTGGAAGTCGCGGGCGCGCAGGCGAAGTTCTACCTGAATGATATGAATAAGCCGGCGCTTGTGATGAGCGATCTGAAGAGCGGTGTGCGGAAAGGGCAGGTCGGAATCGGGGTCCTCACCGGCGCCACCTACATCTCGAATTTCGAAATTAGATCGACGCCCGATGTTCCGTGGGAACGGCATCTCCCGGCAATGCCTGCGGGAACAATCACAAAGTGGAGCATCTCGCCGGCGTTTGATGCGCTGACCCGCAATTTGGAACGACCACTGGCACCATCAGAAGCCGATCAAATCAAGTGGCAGGAAGTTGAAGCCGAACCGCCCGGCTTCGTCGTGCTTTATCGTTATCGCGAGGCGCCCCATCCGCGAGTTTCGTTTGCCAATGATTTCTCGAAACGGCTCGAGCCGCAACCGGGAACGAAAGTTCTTTACGCGCGAGCGATGATTGATTCCGATCGCGATCAAGTGAAGAAGCTCGAGCTTGGCTATAGCGATGAAGTCAGTGTGTTCCTGAATGGCAAGATTCTTTATCGCGGCCGGAGCGCGCAAAATTTTCGCGACCCAGGGTTCCTCGGCATTATGAATCCAGAGAACGATGCGGTTTATCTGCCACTAAGGAAGGGGAGCAACGAGTTGATGCTGGAGGTAAGCGAACTCGGCGGCGGCTGGGGATTCATCTGCCGCCTGGCGGACTTTGCGGCGAATTGAGGCTAATGCCCCGCTCCTCCAACCTTGTTTGACCTCAGCGGCAGCCAGCCTGTATCTTGATCGCAATCTCAGTTCGAAGCAATTCGATCAATGAAGTCCCCCAAATCCGTTTGCGGTCATCGGCCGCAAACAAAATTCGGGGGATTTTTTCATGCGCACGTCGCAGCTCGCATCAGCAGCTTTTCTGATCCTCTGTCTGGCTTCGCTTAATCAAATCGCCAGCGTTGAAGCTCAGCGCCGTCCGCCGTCATCAAGCAATCACACGCGCGCACTCACGCGTGGTGAAGTGAAACAGGCCGAGGCTCGCCTAGCAGAGATGGGTTACGGCAATGGACATAACGCGCTGATCGCATTCCAAAAATACGAAGACCGCAAGGTAACCGGGCAACTCAATCGCGACGAGTTCGAAGCGATTGCGAATGCTACCGCGCCGCAGCCGAAGGATTCCGGCTACAAACATGTCGAAGTCGATCTCGATCGACAAGTTCTGTTGATGACGGACGACAACGGAACGGTGACGAAAATTCTTCCCGTCTCAACCGGCAGCGAAAAGCATTACAGCGAAAAAGGGATGAGCGGTTTGGCGTACACACCGCGCGGCCGCTTCCGTGTTTATGCAAAGATCGCGGGCTGGAGAAAATCGCCGCTCGGGCTGCTTTACTATCCGAGCTATTTCAGCGACGGCCTCGCCATCCATGGGAATCCTTCGGTGCCGAAAACGCCCGAGAGTCACGGTTGCATTCGCATTCCCATGTCCGCGGCGGCTGAGCTGTATAAGCAGATGCCGGTGGGCACGATCGTGCTCATCTATGACAAAGAATCATTCGTGTCAGCCAAAGACTGGCTACAGAAGCGCGAGCAGTAGCGAGCAGGTTATCGCGCAAGTCAACGATTTCACCGATCTCCCTAAAGGCGACAGATTTTAGCCTCGCCGAGCGCGCTCTCGCCAAAATTCGCTTTTCGCTTCCTTCGCTAACGATAACCGTCCTAATTGCGCCATAATGTTCCGCACGCTCTCCAGCAGATCAATATGCTTCAATGCCCACGATGCGGCCGGCAGTTTCCCAACGATGTGCTGGTGTGCCCGAGCGATCACACTCCGCTGCAAGCCGATGCGACGATTGCCGACGTGCCAATCGATCCATTGATCGGGCGCACATTCGAAGGCAAATATCGTTTGGATGAAGTTTTGGGCGGCGGCGGCATGGGCACGGTCTATCGCGCGACGCATCTGCTTATCGATCGACCGGTAGCCTTGAAAGTCCTCGGCCAAAGATTCGTTGGCGATCAAACGGCGCAGCAACGCTTTCGTCGCGAAGCGCGCGCCGCCGGCCGCATGCAGCATCCGAACGCAGTAACCGTTACCGATTTTGGCGCGACTGAAGACGGGTATCTCTACATCGTGATGGAGTTGCTGGAGGGCCGCACGCTGCGCGACCTGCTGGCCCACGAAGGCCCACTCGATCCGGCGCGCGCAGTTTCGATCATGCTGCAAGCTTGCGGGGCGGTCGGCGCCGCTCATGACGCTGGACTGATTCATCGCGATCTGAAACCGGCAAACATTTTCATCGAGCAACGGCCAAATCTTCCCGCGATGGTGAAGGTGCTCGACTTTGGTGTCGCGAAATTTGTCGTCGAAGAGCGCGATGACGATTACAACACGCTGACTCAAGTCGGGGCGATTATCGGCACACCGCGTTACATGTCGCCGGAACAATGCTCTGCCTCTGCGCCTTTGACACCGGCCTCGGATGTTTACAGTCTGGGAATAATTCTCTACGAGATGCTCACCGGTGTCGTGCCGTTCAATGCAGACACTCCGCTCGCGGTTGCGCTCAAGCAGGTCTCCGAAGCGCCCCAGTCGCTGCGTGAACTTCTCCCATCGATTCCCGCCGAACTTGAGCAAGTTGTATTGCATGCGCTGGCCAAGAATCCGCTGGAGCGTCCGCAAGACGCTAATGAATTTCGGCGCGAACTGCACGCGACGGCGGATGAGTTGGGACTCGAGCATGCTGAGAGCGCAAACGCGCCGACGCTGGAACGTTTGCGCAGCGCCGGAACCGAAAGTCCATCGGGACGACTCGTGATTGATTTAGCGACACTCCGTCAGGTCCAGGCTGCAACCGGTCCAAACGGTGGCGAACATAAGCTGAGGACTTCAGCGAAATCCGAGCCCGTAGCGAAGAAAAGACCTGAGTTCGATCGATTGAATGTTGCGCTCGTCAAGAATGAAAAGGCCAATCGAACCAGGCTGGGAATCGCCGTAGCGATTCTTTTGATTGCTTTGCTTGGTTCAGGAATCATGGCTGCGCGTTGGTGGCGAGGAACTAATGGGGCGAATGGCTTTGGGCTGATTGCCGCTGCGTCGCCGACGCCCACCGCCACTCCAACACCGACGCCGACGCCGACGCCGACTCCAACTCCCGCGCCGAAGAGATCTGAAAAACGTCCGGCGCAGCAACCATCAAAATTGAAAAAGGTTTGGAATAAAGTGAAGGGAATCTTTGGCTGAGCGAGATTTTGGGCTTGATCGCGAGGCGAGAGTGAACTCGCAAGCCTCGGTTTCGTAACATCATCCTTCCATATTATAGTTCTCACTTCTGAACTAGCCGATGACCAAGTCATTTCAAGTTGGATCTGCGACGTTTGGTGACGGTCGCCTGACGATTATCGCGGGTCCCTGCGTGATCGAATCGCGAGAACACGCCACGATGATGGCGCGCGAATGCGCGCAGCGCGCGCGCGATGCCGGACTTGATTTCGTTTTCAAGAGTTCCTTCGACAAGGCGAATCGATCGTCGGCAAAGAGCTTTCGCGGTCTCGGCATGACTGCCGGTTTGGAGATTCTGAAATCCATCAAAGAAGAAGTTGGCGTTCCAGTACTGACTGACGTCCACGAAATTTCTCAAGTGGCTGCGACCGCCGAGGTCGCAGACGTGTTGCAAATCCCCGCGTTCCTTTGCCGGCAGACGGATTTGATTAACGAGGCCGCGCGCTCAGGCCGGGCCGTCAACATCAAGAAGGGACAGTTCCTCGCGCCCGAAGATGCGCGAAACATCGTCGAGAAAGCTCAGGCTGCCGGCGGCGATCGTTTGATGCTGACCGAGCGAGGCGTCAGCTTCGGCTACCACAATCTGGTTGTTGATATGAAGGCTTTCCCGATCATGAGCCAGTTCGGAGTGCCGATAGTTTTTGATGTGACGCATTCGCTGCAATTGCCGGGCGGGCTGGGGAATGCAACCGGTGGTTTGTCGCAGTACATCGAACCACTCGCGCGCGCCGGCGTGGCTTGTGGGGTCGATGCGGTGTTCATGGAAGTTCACGAAGCGCCCGATCGCGCGCCGTCTGATGGTCCGAACATGTTGCCGCTAGCGCGCATGGGAAAATTGCTCGAGAGCCTGCGAGACATTCATGCACTCGTTAGAAACAGTCGAATTGAAAATTAGAAAATGAAAATTGCAAATTGCAAACTGATAGTCGGTCTCGTTTGTTTTCAACTCGTTCTCTCGAT
Organism: Acidobacteriota bacterium; assembly: GCA_021323895.1. Classification (GTDB taxonomy): domain Bacteria; phylum Acidobacteriota; class Blastocatellia; order Pyrinomonadales; family Pyrinomonadaceae; genus UBA11740. Next base: position 5,095 of record JAJPKD010000122.1, read on the forward strand.
CACAACCCCGGCGCAGGATGAAGCGCGCGCGGCTTGGCAAGCCACTAAATTCGACATCACCGTCTCTAACCCGGGAGTTGAACGCGCGTTGACCGCGCGGGCCGTGGTAACGCTGCGCAACGTCGGTCGCGGTCCGGGCACAACTCTCAGCTTGCGCATCAATCCAAAAGCGGAAATCAAATCAGTGACGATCGGATCAGCTAACGCGACTTATCAATCGCGACCTGAAACCAGAGGCAACGCGCAGCGCCTGACGATCAATTTGCCCAGCTCGATTCCCGCGAATGAACTAGTCACGGCCACCGTTGATTATCGTCTGCCCGTTGCTGAAAACACGGGCATCGCTTCGCTCTCGCCGATAGGATCGCAATTTCTGCCGCAGTCGATGTGGTACCCGATGGCGAATAACGCATTCGCTGTGCGCGGCGCGGACTATGCTCCGGTGCGTTTGACGGTGAACGGCGGCAACGCAATCTCATCGGGAGTAGATAAGAGTGCCGGTGGCAACAGCGTCTTTGAGCAGTCGCTCAATGCGCAGCCTTTTTTTGTTACTGGCAGTTGGGATCGCGTCGATGGCGGGGCCGCGGCGAAGGGCATCAGCGCGTTCGTGCCGAAGGGCGCGACACCTGAAGAACAAAAGCAAGCCGAAGCGCTGATCGCTCTGACGAGTGACGCGCGCGCGTTCTTTGCGACGATGTTCGGATCGACGCCCGATGTTCCGCTGCGATTGGTTTCAGTCACGCGCGGCGGTGGCTTCGATGATGGTGGAACGATTCTGCTTGGTGAAGGATCGTTTCGTCGTAAGAAGATCGATGCCATGACCGCGATGAGCATCGCTGAAGCTGTCGCGCGTTTGTGGCTCGGTGGCGATACTCCCGTTCGCGGCGAAGGACACGGAGTCATTCGCGAAGGCTTGGCGAGATTTCTCGCGATCGTTTTTATCGAGAAGCAATTCGGCGCCGAAGCCGCTGAGTCTGAACGCGCGCGCCAGCGCGTCGCCTATGCCGCTATCGCCAAGCGCGATGCGCCCGTCTCGCGCACCACGCCGCTTGATCCGACTTACTTCAATTCAGTTGCAAACAAGGGCGCGATCGTTTGGCGTCTAGTGGATCATTTACTCGGACGCGATAACTTCGTCGCCGCCATGCGCAGCGTGTTGGCGAGCGGGAAAACTGACGCGGAAGGTTTTTCGCTCGATCGTTTCCGCGCCGCGTTGGTCGAGCGCGGAAGCAACTCGTTCAAAGCCGTGCTCAATCAGGAACTTGATCAAGTCACAGATATGGATTTGATGGCCGGATTGCCGCAACAGCAAGGCGGTCAGTGGATCGCCGCCTTGCGCAATCTGGGGACGATGGAGGCGGTTGTCAGCGTGGCCGGCGTAACGAATTCGGGCCAGCAGGTTACTGCGCAAACAACGATCGCCCCGCACGATTTTGGCCAGGCGGTTTTCAAAACGACCGCGCCGATCGTGAGGGTTGAAATCGATCCCGAGAAGTTTTATCCGCAGCTCGATTATGCGAACGATGTTGCTCCGAAGGCCCCGGAAGTTGCCGAATCGCTCGGCGAAGCGACGCGGCTGTACGGCGCGCAGGAATTTGCGAAGTCGGAAAGTCTGGCGCGTCAGTTACTGACCGCGTCCCAAAACTTGCAGGACGCGCACATCATTCTCGGGCGCGCGCTGCTGGCGCAAAACAAGAACGACGAGGCCGAGAAAGAATTCAAGCAATTGTTGAGTGAACGTTTGCCGACACCGGCGGCGTTAGCATGGGCCAGCATCGGGCTCGGCGAAATCGCGTTGCGACGCGGCCAGGCTGCGGACGCCTCGCGCAACTTCACTGATGCGATTCGCGCTGATGCTGAATACGCGGCGACCTTGAACGCGCGGGCGGAACGCATTCGCGCCGAGGGAGCGACGGCGCCGAGTGACGAAGCAGCGAAGGCGTTTATCAACAAGCTCGATGCGGCAATACGCACCGGCAAGCAAGCGGAAATCGTGCCGTTAATCATGCCCGGTGAGTTGTCGAAATTCGCGCAGCAGATTGTCGGCACGCAGCCGGAAGCCTGGCAGACCCGCGTGCTCCGCACGGAAGCTTTGGACGCGAACCGAATCGCGGTGGATGTGGCTTTGAATTCGCGGCAGTTGGGAGTCGATCATTCCGGCACGGCGGTTTTCATTCTCGCGCGCGTGAATGGTAGCTTTAAGCTGAACGCGATCGAATTGTTTGAGGTGCGATGAGTAGTTAGTACCGCGAGCGATAGAGAGCAGACTAAGCGAGACTCTTTGATGTGAGGCTTTGAGCGCGCGCTTCTGTGAAACCAGTTTGATGAGCTTACGGACAAAACTTGATTTGTTACGCGATCGCATAGCCGATCTCGGCTCCTGCATTGTCGCATTCTCCGGCGGTGTCGATTCGACGCTAGTTCTGAAAGTTGCGCATGACGTGCTCGGAGATCGCGCTATCGGCGTAACTGCATTGAGCGAATCGTTGCCTGCTGGTGAGTTGGAAGAGGCAGAGGTGCTTGCCCGCCAGATCGGCGCGCGTCACGTGGTCATTCGGACCTTCGAAACGCAGGACGAAAATTATCTCGCGAATGCTGCGAACCGCTGTTACTTCTGCAAGACGGAAATGTATGCGCGGATAAAAACATTCGCGGCGGAGCAGGGAATTGAAACCGTCCTGGACGGACTTAATCTCGATGACTTGCAGGATCGACGCCCAGGGCGCGCCGCCGCGATTGAGCATGGCGTGGGTTCGCCGCTCGTCGAGGCGAAGCTTTCCAAAGCCGAGGTTCGCGACCTGTCGCGCGAGTTGGGTCTGCCAACCTGGGACAAGCCCGCGCTCGCGTGCCTTTCTTCCCGAATTCCGCACGGCACGCCGATCACGCTGCAATCGTTGACGCAAGTGGATCGCGCTGAAACTTTCATTCGACGGCTCGGAATTCAACAGGTGCGCGTGCGTCATCACGGCGACTTTGCCCGCATTGAGGTCGAGCCACGAGACTTTGGTCTCTTGGACAAGCACGAAAGGGAGATTGCAGATCATCTGAGTTCGTTGGGCTTCACGAAAGTCGAAATTGATCCTGACGGATACGGAAATACGCAGTCAGAAGCGCGAACGGCAGTGAGCGGATCAATTAACGTGAACATTTCACTTGATCCGCTCGCTGTCGCTCGCGGTACCGACACTAATGGGCGTCCAGAACACGCAAGCTGAATTACTTCGCGAGTTGCTAAACGAAGTTCGCGCGGGCACTCGCTCAGTCGAGAGCGCCGTCACTCGCCTGCGGGACTTGCCGTTTGAAGATATCGGTTACGCGCGACTCGATCATCATCGTGCGTTGCGCACCGGTTTCCCTGAAGTGGTTTTCTGCGAGGGCAAACAAACAGAGCACATCGTCGAAATCCTGCAACGACTGGAACAGAAACATTCGCCGGTGCTGGCTACGCGTGCTTCGAGCGAAGTTTACGACGCAGTCGTTGCCAGGATTCCCGCAGCGAAGTATTTTCCTGATGCTCGCATGATTCAGTTGGGGGTGAACGGTCATAAGCCAACCGAAACCACTGTGCTGGTCGTTAGCGCAGGCACCGCCGACGTCCCTGTCGCTGAGGAAGCCGCGGTCACCGCAACGGCGTTAGGAAGCCGCACAGAACGCCTGTTTGATGTTGGCGTCGCGGGCGTGCATCGCTTGCTGGCTGCGCGCGAAAAGCTGAATGAGGCAAACGTGATCGTGGTCGTGGCGGGAATGGATGGAGCGCTGCCGACGATCATCGGCGGTTTGGTTTCTGTTCCCGTGATCGCGGTTCCGACGAGCGTCGGTTATGGCACGGGGCTGGGAGGAACAGCAGCACTGATGACGATGCTGAATGCTTGCGCGCCCGGCATCGCCGTCGTCAACATCGACAACGGATTCGGCGCCGGATACATGGCGCACATAATTAATGCTAAGTCTCAGGTCGCACGTTCTAATACAGCGAGATCTGGAGACGAAACCTGAGACTCGACATGAATATAGACCCGACGGATCAGCACGCTCGTTTGAAGAGAGTCAAGCTCCTTCTGATGGATTGCGATGGAGATGACCGATGGGCGCATCTGGCTGACGGCCGACGGTGACGAGCAGAAAACTTTTCATGTTCGGGACGGGCAGGGAATCAGGTCGCTGCATGCTGCAGGCATCGAAACAGGTATCATTTCAGGGCGCACCTCCAACGCGCTCGCGCGACGCGCGGCGGAATTAGAAATGACTTTTCTGCGCCAAGGGACGCACGACAAGATCGCGGCCTTTGAAGAGTGTCTTAGCGCCGCTTCCATCTCTGCATCGCAATGCGCTTACATCGGTGATGACCTCGCCGACGTTGCGGTCATGCAGCGAGTTGGTTTTGCCGTCGCGGTGGCTGACGCGGCTGACGAAGCGAAACAAGCCGCGCATTACGTGACGCGCTTGCGAGGCGGCGAAGGCGCGGTGCGTGAAGTTGCGGATCTAATTCTCAAAGCCAACCGCGAAAATTCTCGCTAATTCTGCGTAAATTTCGAAGTGAATTGCTTCCTGGCAACAGTCTGATTTTCTAAATACCGCGCAAAAATTAGAGATCACGACGTTCGTAAACACTCGTTAACGAAGGCACACCTGTTGCTCGATCAAGTTATCGAGTAGGTCCGATCTCTGTCGGGCCACCAATAGAGAGGCATCATGCAACAGGAACAGGCAGGCGGCGCCTTAACGCTTAACAAACTGCATCAAACAACGATTTTCGATGTGCCCTGCAAAACCGAAGTCATCGTAAAGCTCGATGGGCAAGCTCTTCATCGTGGCGATTATCCTTGCGGCTGCGGCTTCTGCCGGTCACTTGCGGTGTCCCTCGATGAACGCACGATAAGTTCGCTGGCGTTTATCGATGTATATGATGTGCCTGAAGGGGTCGAAGGCGCGGACACGTACTTCCACTGATGGGCACTTGCCCGTCGAACGACATCACGCACTCCTCGGCTCGCATCCCGAGGGGTTCGCGGGCATAATTTTCTCCTCGATCAATTGTTCTCACTTCTAAACTATGAGCGAAGAAACCTATCTAATTCTGGGCGGCGGCGGCATGATCGGCGCTCAGGTCGTGCACGAGATTGCCCGCCATCTGCAACCTCGATCCGTAATTATTTGTTCGCGCGAATTGTCCGAAGTCGAAGAGACCATTGCGCATTGTCGGCGAGAGTTTTCTTCAGTTGAATTTGTCGGCTTCGGCGGTGATGTTTTCGTTCGCGCTGATTGGAACACTGGCCCAGAGGACAATCGGCTGACTCGGTCACAGTTGATGGCTTCAGTCGAATCGCGCGCCGCGATGTACGACGATGTGTTCCATGATTTCGAGGCCGCTTATGCGCGTTCGCAACTCGCGCAACTCATTCTCAAACACAAGCCGCATGTAATCGTTGACAGCATCAACACCGCGACGGCAATCAGTTATCAGGATGTCTATACCGCATCGGAGATCGCCAAGGCTAGCTTCGATGCGTTGAAACATAGTATGGATAACGCGTCGAATGCTGCGCTTGCCGAACAGAGCGAAGTGGCGCAACGTGATTTTGAAGCGCTGTTAATTCAGCAATCGATTCCGCAGTTGATTCGCCACGTCCTCATCATGCAACGGGCGATGACTGAAGCAGGCACGCGGCTCTATCTCAAGATCGGAACGACGGGCACCGGTGGCATGGGCCTGAACATTCCTTACACGCACTCTGAGGACAAGCCTTCAGCGCGCTTGATGACGAAGACGGCGCTGGGGTTTGCGCATACAGGCTTGATGTTCTTAATGGCTCGCACGCCCGAGGGACCAGTGGTCAAGGAACTCAAGCCCGCAGCGATGGTGGGATACAACGACATCGCGCGCCGCGTGATTTGCGAACGTGCCAAGCAAGGCGAGCCTTTACATTTGTTTGCGAGCCGCCGCGAAGAGTTGGGAGACACGCTCTCGCTCCGAGACAACGCGGACGACTATGAACGTTTGCAGCCGATGCGAATGGTTGTCGTCGATACCGGCGAAAATGGTCTCTTCACCAAATGCGAATTCGAAACGATCACACACATCGGTCAGATGGAATTCATCACGCCTGAAGAAATTGCGCACCAGGCGATTCTCGAGATTCGCGGCAGCAACACTGGTCACGATGTCATCGCTGCGGTGGATGGCGCGGTCATGGCGCCAACGTACCGCGCTGGCAATCTGCGACACCTGGCTTTGGAGCAAGCCGATGCGCTCGAGCGGCAATTCGCGAGCAGCGGCGACTCGGCTTCGGTTGCGCTTGGATGGTTGGGACCGCCGGAACTGGGAAAGCTCTTGTGGGAAGCGCACCTGTTGAAAACGCGATTCGGAAGTTTGCAGAAAGTCCTGACGCAGCCGGCGGAAAAACTTGCTTGCGAAATCTCTTCGCTACTCGAATCGGATTCGAATCTCAGAAACACGATTAACTCAGTCGGATTGCCGATCCTCTCTCCAGACGGAAAGTCGCTCATGCGTGGCCCTTACATTCGCATTCCCGAGATTCCGGGAACAACGAGTGTTTCGCTGACAAGCGAGAACGTTGATAAGTGGGCGGCGAAGGGCTGGGTCGATCTGCGTCCGCAAAATTTCGAGCGTTGGCGACAACGATTCGCCACGATGTCTGCTCGTCCGACAGGATTGGATGAGCGGGGCTCGGCCGCCGTCAAGCGCGAAGGTTATCCGCACGAAGACATTCGCGTTGGCGCAGTCGTCGCCTGGATTTTCAATAACGAGATTCTGGGTTACAGGATTAAGTGACCGAGAATAAGTGCTGTGTGAGTTGCTCGTCCGTTCGGCGGCCGCTCACTAGGGCAGATCGCCTGGCGGGTTGGTTTCTCGGTCGGTCA
>JAJPKD010000270.1 GCA_021323895.1 Acidobacteriota bacterium
CGACACTTTGGCGTACTGCTCAAGGTGGCGACGCGCATCAATCGGCTGCGTCACACTCAGGAGTTGGTGCGCGAGATCATCGACTCGATCTTTGAAGTGGTGCCGGCGGAGCGCGGCGCGATCCTGCTGACTCAGGATCAAAAAGAATTCTCAACTATCCATGGAAGGAATCGGCCAGATGATCCGCGGCCGGTCAAAGTCAGCCGCACCGTGGTTGAGCGAGTAATCAATGAAGGCGTCACGGTCCTGGTGAACGACATCGCCACGAGCGATTCGTTGCGAACGGCTGAGAGTCTCGTCACCGCGCGGATCAGTTCACTGATGTGTGTGCCGTTGATGGTGGTGGAAACAATTGTCGGCGCCATTTATCTCGATACCAGCGATCCACTCGTAAGTTTCGATGAGGGTCATTTGCAACTGCTGATGGGGATTGCGGGAATCGCCGCCGTCTCTTTAGAGAACGCGCGGCAGATGGAATGGCTGGAGGGTGAGAACAGCCGGCTGCGGTCGTCATTAGCGATCGAGCACAGCATGATCGGCGAAAGCGAAACTATTCAGGAGGTCTATCGCTTCATCCAACGCGTGGCGACTGCCAAGTCCGCAGTGCTGATTTGTGGCGAAAGCGGTACCGGAAAAGAACTGGCGGCGCATGCGATCCACGCGAACAGTCCGCGCGCTGCGCAACCTTTCGTGCCGATAAATTGCGCGGCGTTAACCGAAACCTTGCTTGAGAGTGAACTGTTTGGGCATGAACGGGGAGCTTTCACCGGCGCCATTGGGAAGAAGCAGGGAAAACTGGAGGTGGCAAACGGCGGCACTGTGTTCCTCGATGAGATTGGTGAGATGACGTTGCCGATGCAGTCGCGGCTGCTCAGGTTTCTCCAGGATCACAAGATCGAACGGCTCGGCGGCACGCGGTCGATGGAACTGGATGTGCGCGTCATCGCCGCGACCAATCGAAACCTGGACGAAGCGATCAAGACCGGAACCTTTCGCGCAGATCTTTATCACCGGCTCAAGGTGGTGAAAGTGACAATGCCGCCGTTGCGCGAACGGCGCGATGACATTCCACTTTTGGCGAACTACTTCGCAGCGAAGTACGCAAAGGAATGCAAACGCGCGATTACGGGAATCTCGCCGGAGGCTCGCGCTCTGCTGCAAAGCTACGAATGGCCGGGCAACGTGCGCGAGCTGGAGAATGCGATCGAGCGCGCAGTGGTGCTGGGTTCACACGAGACGATTGGTCCGGAAGATTTGCCGCGGCGAGTGCTCGATGCAGCCGAAAACAGCGCCGCCATCGGCGTGAAATATTACGAAGCAGTGAAGGACGCGAAACGACAATTAATCATCAGCGCGCTCGAACAGGCCAAGGGAAATTACACTGAGGCAGCAAAGGCGCTCGGCATTCACCCGAATAACCTGCATCGAATTATTCGCACGCTGGATTTGAAGTCGGCGGTCGCAAAGTAGGAAGCAGAGGTTAGAGGCAAGATCGAAAAAGCTTGGTGATGATTTAGGTCACAGCTTTTGAGTCTTGCGGGTAACGAACTGATCGCTTATGGCTATTCTGACTTCTGACTTCTGACTTCTGACTTCTGACTTCTGACTTCTGACTTCTGACTTCTGACTTCTGACCTCATGCTCTCAAATTGATGTTGTAGGTTTTGATCTTCGAATTTAGCGTGGTCGGATTCATGCCCAGCAATCGCGCAGCGCGCGATTGATGTCCCGCCGTTTGATCAAGCGCGCGGCGAATCAAATCGATTTCAAATCGCCGCACCTCATCGTAGAAATTTATCCCGCGACCGACGTCAATGCCGGAAGCCGCGCCCGTCCCTTCACGCACCACGGCGCGCGCTGCCTGTGGGTCGGCAATCTCGGGGCGCAGGCACTCCTTCGTGATTTCGTCGCCGGGAGCGATCACCACTGCACGTTCAATCGCGTTCTCTAATTCGCGCACGTTGCCGGGCCACGAATAGTTTTCGAGCAGAGAAAGCACATCCGGCGCGACGTGTTCGGATACTTGCCGGCCATTTTCCGCGTTGTACTTGCGAATGAAGTGCTGGGCCAACGGCAGCACGTCCTGACGGCGATCTCGCAGAGGCGGCAACTCGATCGGAGCGACTGAGAGACGGTAGTAGAGATCCTCGCGAAACACTCCCTGACGCACGGCCTCTTTCAAATCGATATTGGTGGCGGCAATGATGCGCACATCAACGCGGCGCGGGCTCGTGTCGCCCAGCGGCGTGAACTCGCGTTCCTGAATCACGCGGAGGAGACGAACTTGCGTCTCGGGCGGGATGTCCCCGATTTCGTCGAGGAAGATCGATCCGCCATCGGCAACTTCGAATAAACCTTTTTTGGCCGCAACCGCGCCGGTGAAAGCACCGCGCGTGTGGCCAAACAATTCCGACTCGAGCAACTCAGTCGGGATGTTCGAGCTATTCACCGTGACGAAGGGTTTCTGTGCCCGCGGGCTGGCTTCGTGGATCGCTTTCGCGATTAGTTCTTTGCCGGTGCCGCTCTCGCCGGTGATGAGGATCGTCGAACGCGCCGCGGCAACCTGCTCGACGACGCGAAAGACTTCCTGCATTACGTCTGAGCGTCCCACGATCGCGCCGCGATCAACTTCGCGGCTCATGGCCTGGCGCAGCGAACGACGCTCTTCCTCTTTGCGTCGGCGCTTCACGCCCGCAGCCACCTGCGCAATGATGTGTTCGTTCTGAAAAGGCTTGCGGATGCAGCCGAACGCGCCTTTTTCCCAGGCCGCGATCGCCGTATCGAAAGTGGCGTAAGCGGTGATCATTACGACCACCGCGTCCGGATCAAGCTTCAAGAATTCTTCGAGCGCGCGCAGGCCGCCGATACCCGGCATCGACACATCAAGCAACACCACGTCATAGGATCGCCTGGTGTAAGTGTCCAAACCTGCCTCGCCGGTCTTGGCGAGATCGACGCGATAGCCGTCGGCCGAGAGCAACGTCTCGAGCACGTCGCGCATTATTTCTTCGTCATCGACGACGAGTACTGATCCTTTTCTTGCCATGATGGAGTGTGGCCATCGCCGGCCACTTGAACTCTTCTTTGTGGTAAATGAACGACGATTATTACTGAAACGGCCGACAAAAAGCTAATGATGAAATAGTGATTACAGCGCGGCGGCCTGCAAACGCGCGCGCGGATCGCGAGTGGGAAGTGTGATACGGAAGGTGGTGCCGGAACCGGGAGTGCTTGAGACGCTGATGTGGCCCGAATGCTCCTGCACAATGCCGTAGGTAACAGCGAGTCCGAGACCAGTGCCGCGGCCAATCCCTTTGGTGGTGAAGAACGGATCGTAAATCTTCGCAACATCTTCCGGCGCGATGCCGACTCCGTTATCGGAAACTTCGACGGTCAACGCTTCTTCTTCGCCGTTCTTCGTGGCGAGCACGATGCGGCCATTGCCGTTGGCGATCGAATCGCGCGCGTTCAGAATCAGATTCGTGAAAACTTGTTGGAGCTTAACTGAGTTGCCGTGCACCTGCGGCAGGTGATCTCCGTAACTGCGAATGATTTCGATTTGGCTGCGACGCAATTGCGGCTCGAGCAGTTGCAGCGTGTCGTCCAGCACACGATGGATATCAACTTCCGTGAATTCCGGCGCTGCCGGTGCGCGAAAAATTGAGAAGGTTGTTGACGATTTCTGTGGCGCGATCAGCCTGGCGGCGAACTTTTTCCAGCAACGCATGCTTCGGATCGTTTTCCGAGAGCATGTTGAGCAGCATCTGCGTGTATGACGAAACGCCCGTTAGCGGCGTGTTGACTTCGTGCGCGACGCCCGCGGCCAGCAAACCAATCGAGGAGAGCTTCTCGCGCTGCTGAAGTTGTTCTTCGAGGCGCAGACGTTCAGTGACATTCTCGAAAACGACCAGCGCCCCGGTTTGCTCATGCGAGTCTGCCCACAGCGGCGCCAGCGCGATGTTGAGAACTATGGCGCGACCCGCGCGCGTCGCCGTGTGCAATTTGTAAATTTGGCGCGTCTGCCGCAACTGCCAGCCGTCGGGACCAAGGACCTGGCGCAGAGTGTCGGCGAAATCTTCCGCGAATAATTCTTCTACTTTTTTGCCGACGACTTCATCGCGAGTAATCGAGAAAATTTCTTCGAGCGCGGAATTCAGGCGCGTGATGCGCCCATCCAAATCAACGGCCATCAGGCCGACATTGATCGATTCGACGATCGACTCGTTGAACTCTTTGAGCAGTTCGAGCTCCGCGGCGCGCTCCTGTTGCTCCTGATAAAGCAAGCTGTTTTCAATCGCGACCGCGATGTAGCCCGAGACGGTGCGCAAAATCTCAACGTCTTCCGACGACAACAACGCGCCATCAGCCGAGCGCCCGAGGCCAATCACCGCTACCATGCGGCCACGCACGACGCACGGCACGTAGTAATGCAGCACGCGCCGGACAAAGCCGTCACCTTCGGGCGCGATTTCGAGATCGTCTGCGCGGACGACACCGGTCTCTGCCGAGCGCGTGCGAATCATTTCGCGAAAATCAGCCGGCACGCTCATCGGCGAATTCAACCCGGCGGTGCGCGCGACGCGGTAGCCACCCGGGGCGTATTGATCCTCGATGAAGATCGCGAGGCGCTCGACGTTCATGACTTCGCGCAGGCGGTTAATCAGCGCATCGAGCAGCGGATCGAGCGCGGTCGTTGCTGAAATTGTGCGGCCGAAGTCGAGCAGGCTATGGCGCATGTCGTAACGCCGGCCATAGAAGAGGCGATCAACCCGTTCTTGCAAAAAATTCTTAACCGGCGCGGCGATCATTACGATCAAAGCCATCGCCGTAATCGACAGAATCAATCGCAAGGTAATCTCGCCCGCGGAAACAACTTCACCGCTCAGCGCATAGAGGCCCGCGAAATAAACGATTGCGCCGATCGCCAGCGCAATCGCGAGCGTGGTCAGTGCGTAAACCGCGGCCCGGCGGACGACCAGTTCAACGTCCATCAAACGATACCGGACCACTGAATATCCGAGCGCCAGTGGGATCAAAATCAGCGGCAGGACGGCTACTTCAGTGAACGGCCCGGCGCTTTCGCCGAAGACAAAGCCAATCGCGTAGAGCAGCGTGAACGGCGCGATCGCCAGCACCGATCCCCAGACGACCCATTTCAACTGCTGGCGCGCAACGGTGTTCTTGCTGACGATGAAGCGTCGCACCAGCAGCACCGCACTGGCGACCAGCGCGCTGGTAAAGTGAATGAAGGAAATTTTGTAAAAGCGCGCCGCGAAGTTAGGCGAATAATCCAGCACCTGATGAGGAAGGAATTTGATCAGTTCATCGTGCAGGTAAATATCAGTCGCGACGAGCACCAAAATGAACGCCGGCAGATAGAGCAAAAGACTGCGCCAACGGCGCTCGGCGAACAGGTGATATCGAGTCGGATAGATCGCGCTGAAATGCAGAAACAACGGCGCGAACAATATGAATGCCGTATTCCGGAGAAATCCGATCGCCAGATCAAGATCGCGATAGATTCCCATCGGCGTGTAGAAGTGAAAGACAAAGGCCGCGAGACAAAGCCCGGCAAAGTGGATTACAAATGGCGCGCGCCCGCCTTGTTTGAAGATTACGAACAGGCCGATGCAGAGATAAACGACGCCGATTAAGTTGATGTACAAATCCAGCGCTGTCAGGTTGTTTACGGCGCCGAGGTTGTCGAGGTCGGCATAATAGTAACGCGTTTCCGGTGGATAAGATGGCCGCTCGATCAAGTAATGGATTTCCCCGCCGACGCGCGCCTGATCAAGATACAACTGAATCTTTTCAGCGCCCGACACTTCTTCGCAGCGAATCCCGCGATTGACGTCTTCGCACTTGTCACCGGTCATGCTGACGGCGAGCAAGTGATCGCCCGGTATCATGCGCGCGCGGGCCGCGGCCGACCCGGGCTCGATCTTCTTCGCGACTATTCCCTGCGCAGTATCAACCCAAGTGACGCCATCCCACGCGGGTCCCTGGCTGTGAACGCGCTGATAAAAATTTACGACGCCAGCAGAAATCAAGAGTCCTGCCGCAATCAGCAGCACCCAAGTTTTTCCTGTGAGCACCGAACCCTTCATTTCTGTTTAATCAACTCGGCGCGTCCCCATTGCCGACGCACACTAAGACGCCTTCGTTCAGGCAACCAATGTTCCAACTCAGGATTTGCACTTCCGCGCAGTCGAAACGACTCGTTCCGAGATTTACAGCCAATTCTCAGACGTTCAACCGCGAAGCACGAGTTGGTACTGATGGCGCTCTCCATGTTTTCGTACTCGTCCGAGATTTTGGAGAACAATCAGACGACTGCTGAGACAAGCGGCGCGAGAGGCTGAAAGGATCGCACCGCGCAAAGCTATCAAAATCGAACCGAAATTCCGCCGCGAACAGACCTGGCCGTTGGCCCAACCTCGAGGATCATTTCACCGTTAGTCGTGCGCGGCTGGAAGTCGAAAAGATTACGCGCATCGATCACTGCTTGCGCACGTACCGGCAAACCAAAGGTAGGCAAGTCCTGAGTGATTTGAACACTGAGAGACGGATCGTAAACCGCTAAACGCCCGGCAAAAGGATCGATCGCAAACACGGTCGCCTGCGGCGAGAACCGGAATACAGTTTTCACGTGAGTGCCGGTGGACCAATCTCCCGCGACTTGTACGGCTCCTGTTTGGAAGAAACCGTTGCTGAACAAATCAGCCGGATTAGTAATTCCGAGCGGCGAAATCTTCTGACCGCGCCCAAACGAGTAACCGGCCGACGCGCTCCAAACACGATTTATGCGACGCGAATAAACAACGCGCATTCCCCGCGCGGAACCGTTCTGATCCGCAACGTTGAGAATCGCTGCCGCGGGTTCGCCGGAGAAAGCTGAGAGCGGCATTGCCAGCAACCCAACGCCGCGGCCGCTGGTGAAATCCATGAACGCGGCAGCTTCCATTTTTGAGCGGTTATCGAGCACCCGCTCGACGCCGAATTCGAGGCGACGACTCTGGCCCATGACAGCGCGCCCACCAACGAAGGCAACTGGCTGATCGGCTGGTTGTTTGAAAAAGACTTCGCTGTCTTCGAAACTTGCGGAGCTTTGGCGCGTCGTCTCATCACCGCCCGGCGCGAACGAAGCTCGCATGCGCGTGCGAGCGTTGGGATCGTATTGCAGCCCAAGCCGCGGCGTGATCGCGGAAGCATTCCCCGCGCCTGTGAAGCGCGAATAATCCAAGCCCATGACGACGACGACGCCATCGCGAACGATCCATTCATCGACTGCGCGGATAGAAGTCTGGCCGAGGCCGCGCCGCGCATTTGTTCTGATGTCGAATACGTTGCTTAGCCGGGCGCCACCGCCAATCAAATCCAGCCGATGACGATCGTTCAAGCGAATCCGCGCAGTCGTTTCAAAACGCTGAGGCGCGCTCGCGCCAAGTCCGGTCTGGCCTGAGAAAATAAGATCGATGCTTTCGGAAGCCGGCAGAGCCAGCGCGAAATTCACGCCTTCGTAAGACGAAGAAAACGGATTTGATGAGCTGGCAAAATAAGTTTCAGCCACGCCCTGCAAACGAACTCGGCCTCGTTCGTCGGTTGCTGGTTGGGTTGTTTCACTGACTTCATCCGCGGCGTTCTCATCACCTGCTTGTTGGGCTGCGGCAATCGTCGGATCTTCACCTTCGTTAGCCTGGAAGATTGATTTGCGGCTTTGCGTCGATCTCAGCGTCCACTTGGCGCTGTCTTTATCGTTGCGTTGATTGACGAGTGTGCGCGACGAATTGGCGGGCTCAAGATTGAAGCGATAAGCAATTTCGGCTGAGGGACTAACCTGAACTGACGAGAACAAATCCTCGCTGAAGCCTGTGGCGATCGCCCTCAACGAATAACGGCCCGCGGGAATTTTGGCGCTGAAGCTGCCGTCCGCAGCCGTGCGCGTCTCTTTGACGAGCTGCTGGGCGCCGTCGCGCATTAACTGAATCAAGGCGCCAGCCAGCGGCGCGCCTTTGTTATCTCGCACCGTGCCGGTGATGGTGGCGAGGCGCGAACCTTTCCCCATGGACGGGGCGGCACTCGTAGCCACAATCAAGGCGAGACCAATCGCAAAAACGTTCAGCTTGAAAATAAATCTCATCACGGTCGGACCTCCGTCATTCGTCTGACAGGATCGTTTCGGCAGGAGTGAACGAAACCTTCGCTCGATGTTCGTTCGATTCTCAATTCGCTTCGTTCAGATGCCTGGAACAGCGCGTTTCATTGTTTTCGGAAACGCGAAGCCGTCCGGGCCAGGGAGACCGTCACCCTTTTGGATGCAGCAATTTTCCGTTACGCTCCGCCGATAAGTCAAGCAGATCCAGTCATTTTCAGCCACATTTTACCGCCTCTTTTTGGCGTGTTAGGATGGATTGTTAAAGCCAGCAGAGTAGTTTTCACGAATTCACATAATGATCGACCAAGTTCAAACAACCCGTCTTCCCAATGGTCTGACGATTCTGACCGAACACATGCCGGGTCTCCGTTCAGTCAGCCTGGGCATTTGGGTGCGGCGCGGATCGCGGCACGAAGCCGAGCCGCTGAACGGCATCTGCCACTTCATCGAACACGCCCTTTTCAAAGGCACCCAGCGCCGTTCGGCGCACGACATAGCCTCTGAATCGGATCGTTTGGGCGGCCAACTCGACGCCTACACGACGCACGAGATGACCGGCTTTGCCATGAAGGTCGTCGATACCGAACTCGATCGCGCGTTCGATCTGCTGGCCGATTTGCTCCTGCATCCGCGCTTTGATGACGACGACCTACTGAAAGAGCAGAAGGTCATCATCGAAGAAATGAAGATGATCGAAGATACGCCGGACGAGCTGCTCAATGAACTCTTTCACGCCGCGTACTTTCCAGATCATTCTCTCGGACGTCCGAGCGAAGGAACTGAGGAGACGGTTTCGTCATTCGATCAGTCAAAGACCCGCGATTTTCACAATTCGAATTTCGCGCCGCGGAATTTGGTCGTAGCCGCGGCGGGAAATGTCACGCACAATCAGTTGGTCGATTTGGTAGCGAAGGCATTTGCAGAAGTGAACGCGAAAGCGAACGGACACGAAAGTTCGCCGGCGCCCAAAATTGCAGCTCCGATCTTAATCGAGCGCAAAGGCGAGCTTGAGCAAGCGCACCTGATTATCGCGGCGCCGTGGCCTTCGGCGAAGAGTGAAGATCGGTACGCGGCGAGCATGTTGGGCACGATCATCGGCGGTGGCACATCCAGCCGTTTGTGGCAGTCAATTCGCGAAGAACGCGGCTTGGCGTATTCGATCGGCGCCGGCGGAAACACTTACACGGATGTTGGGATGTTTACGATTTACGCTGGCACCTCGCCAACTCAAATCGATCAAGTGCTCGATCTATCGCTGAAAGAATTGCGTCGCAGCGTGCATGAAGCCGTGTCCGAAACTGAACTCCAATTGGCCAAAGCGCAAGCAATTTCTTCTGTGCTCTTGAGTTTGGAATCGTCAAGCGCGCGCGTCGGAGCCCTGGCTCGCCAGGAGATCGTCCACGGCCGGCGCATTTCGCCGGACGAAATCATTAACTGGATCGAAGGCGTGAAAATCGAAGACGTGCAACGCGTCGCGCAGACTTGTTTCACGAGCGAGTCGTTGGCACTCGGCGCATTAGGAAACCTGAACGGCTTCGCTGTAGATCGTTCTCGCTTGGAAATCTAGAGCGGTGACAAGTGACCAGTGACGAGTGACAGGCTATAATGCGTGTTCGACTCGTCAGTTATCACTCGTCACAAGCATTCATGAAAATTTCTGTACTCGGAAGTGGCTCAACCGGAAACGCAGTGTTGCTGGTTGCTAACGGTACTCGTGTTTTGGTTGATGCTGGTCTGAGCGCGCGCGAGATTGCGCGCCGCATGGCTTTGCTCGGCGAGGATCCCAACTCGCTCGATGGCATTTTGATTACTCACGAGCATGGCGATCACGCGGGCGGCTTGCGCGTGCTGATGAAAGATCTCGATTGTCCCGTGTTTGTTTCAGGCAAGACGCGAGAGGCTTACGTTGGTGAGCGACGCAATGTTGCCAGCGACGAGCCGCGGAGGCGCGCCGATGCTTTGCGCGATCGCACGGTCGAGATAGATTCCGGACGCGACTTTCAGATCGGCAAGATCGAATTTCATCCGTTCACGATCCCGCACGATGCCGTGGATAACTTTGGGTTCACAGCCACGCACAACGGCGTGAAGATCGCGACGCTGATGGACTTTGGCCACATCACGACGCTGATCACCGAGCGGTTGCGAGGCTGCGCGGCGGTCGTGATCGAATCAAACCATTCGCGCGATATGCTCAAGACTGTCGAGCATTATCCGTGGGAACTGAAGCAGCGAATTCTTTCGCGGCTTGGTCACTTGTCGAATGAAGACGTCGCGGAATGGCTGCTCGATGGCTTTGACGGACAGGCGCGGCACATCGTTTTGGCGCATTTGTCGCAGCGCGCCAACAATCCTTATCTCGCGAAGATCACCGCTGAGAGCGCTTTGCGCGAACGCGCGCCGCTGTTTCCGGGCGAGACTGAAGTTACGTTGTCATTTCCGAAAGAACCGACTGCGTGGATCGAAGTATGAATGGTGTCAGAAGCCTGCGCGTCAGCAAGGGCCTAATGCGAAAGTTGCCCTCCCTGACGGTCGGGCTTCTGACACTTTCGTTGCTTTGTTCGTGCAACGCGAGCATGCGCCGCAGCGGAATTCCGGCCGGTGCGCAGGCGGCACTCGATGCGGCGATCGCCGACATCGATGCGGGACGTTACGATAAGCTTTATCAGGAAGCATCAGACGAATGGCGCAGTCAATCGGCGCTTGAGCAGTCGAGAACTACATTCCAAACTCTGCGCGATCGACTTGGAAATGCTCGTGCCCGCAGTTTGCTGACGGCGCGCGAAGAACAAACATCGACTGCGCCCATCGCCGGACACTCGGTCACAGTCGCTTATCAAACGACGTTCGATCGCGGCGACGGACAGGAAACCTTCACGCTAATCGAACACGGAGGGCGCTGGGCGCTGGCGAAGTATTACGTGAGTTCGAGCGGACTGAAATAGTGAATCGTAAATGGTAACCGCATCTATTTACGATTCACGATTTACTATTCACTATGATTGACCGATACACCTTGCCCGAAATGGGCGCGCTCTGGTCTGAAGAGACCAAGTTTCAGAAATGGCTCGACGTGGAGATTGCCGTCTGCGAAGTCCACGCCGAGATGGGCACGATTCCCAGCGGCGCGTTAGAGCAGGTTAAGAGCCGCGCAAAATTCTCGGTCGAACGCATCAACGAGATCGAGAAGACCACCGATCACGACGTGATCGCGTTCACGACGAACCTCGCGGAATCTATCGGCGAAGCCTCACGATTTGTTCATTACGGACTTACTTCTTCCGACGTTGTCGATACGGCGAACGCGCTGCTGTTGCGCGATGCTTGCGACATTCTGCTGCCTAAAATCGACGCGTTGACGGAAGTGCTGAAGCGTCGCGCGTCCGAATTCAAGCACACGCCGCAGATCGGGCGCACCCACGGCATTCATGCTGAGCCCACCTCATTCGGACTCGTTTTCGCGCTGTGGTTCGATGAGATGCGCCGCAACCGAGCGCGCTTAACGAGAGCGCGCGAGATCGTTGCAGTGGGCAAGATTAGCGGCGCGGTCGGCGCGTTCGCCCATCTCGATCCGATTGTCGAAGAGAAAGTTTGCGAGCGCCTCGGACTAAGAGCCGCGCCCGTCTCGACGCAAATCATTCAGCGTGACAACTACGCCGAATTTCTTTGCACGCTGGCGATCATCGCCTCGTCGCTCGATAAGTTCGCTTTGCAAATTCGTCACTGGCAGCGCACAGAAGTTCGCGAAGCTCAGGAGAAATTCAAACGTGGGCAGAAGGGATCGAGCGCGATGCCGCATAAGCGCAATCCAATTCTTTCCGAGCGCATCTGTGGCATGGCGCGCGTAGTGCGCGCCAACAGCATCGTCGGATTGGAAAACGTCGCGCTGTGGCATGAACGCGATATCTCGCATTCATCAGCCGAACGCGTGGTGCTGCCTGATTCCAGTATCGCGATTGATTACATGCTGGCGAAGATGACTTCGCTCGTCGATGGTCTCGTGGTTTATCCGGAACGGATGCTCGAGAACCTGAACGCGACGCGCGGATCGATTTTTAGTGGGCAGTTGCTGCTAGCTCTTACGCAGGCCGGAGTCTTACGGGAACAAGCATACGAATGGGTGCAGCGGAATGCTTTGAAGGCTTGGGATGAGGGCGGCGATCTGAAATCGCTCGCGTCAGCGGACAAAGACATCGCCGGTCATTTATCGAAAGAACAAATCGAGCGAGTGTTCTCTCTCGACACTTACCTGCGAAATGTTGACGCGATTTTTGGGCGAGTGTTTGGATAGTTACAGAACCGGGAGCGGTAGCCACCGGATCAAAACGCGCCCTTTAGCTTAGTTCGCGATCGATCCGGTCGATACCGCTCCCGGTTCTGACACCTAGCTACTTACCGGCGAACTTCTCAGCCATATTGCCGACGATTGGGAGCCTGAATTCGACTCCCTGGTAAGACTTGATGGCAGCGAAAATCAGTCCTCCCAAGTAGGCGACAATCACCACCAGCCAGATTAAGCCAAACAACATTCCCGCCAGTCCACCGAGCGCGCCGCTGTTGGTCGCCGCGGCGGCGGCGATTCCCGCGATGGCAATCACGACGCCGATAATCCAGACCGCAATGATCACTACGATGAAGGCGACGTGCAACAGAATCGATTGCAGCGCATGAAACTTCACAAAGCGATTCCCTTTCTCCATGATTAGAGAGATGATTGCGATAATGCCGATCGGATAGCCGAGGGCGGCAGCGACATTTCCATCAAGACCAAGCGCAGACTTTCCGGTGTCCATTCGATTTCCTCCAGTCGGGTCGAAGAATAATTTTTGCGGATTACTTGTTGACTGTGTTCCAGGCGAAATTGCCGATGATCGGCAGCTTGTACCATTGGCCGCCGTAAGCCTTGATGCCGCCGATGATCAAGAGGACGATGAAGATAAAGAACAAAAGGAATCGGAAGCCAAGGATCAAAATCCACCCCAACAATTCCATGTGAATCATGTTGAGAACCAGCGACAGGATCACTCCCAGAATTCCGACAATGATCCCGACTGCAATTTGCAGAGCTGCCAAAAACAACGATTGCACCGCGTGGAATTTGACAAATTTGTTTTCGTTCTCGGTGAACAAGAACACGATCGCGAGTACAAGGCCGAGGCAGCAAAGAAAATTCGCGATATAACAGAGCATCGCCCCGACGTTCGAGTCCAGGTTCATGAAACTCGTCTTGCCGCCGGGTGCTCCCGAAGCAGGTGCGCCATCTGGATATGGAGTTGCCATCGCCGTACTCCTTGTTAACTTAAGTGCAAAGTGTCAATTGCGATGGCCGAAATACTATGCTATCGGCTACACCTCACGCAACATTTATCGTAATATCTAGCGTTCTTAGCGGGCGGAGTCAGTACCCGGAGCGATAGCGACGGGAGCAAGCGCGACCCAACGCTTCCCTCTGATCCGCTCACTATCGTTCGCGGTACTGACACTAAGTTATGAAGGCCAAAGTTTACGTCACGCTAAAACCCAGCGTCCTCGATCCTCAGGGCAAGGCAATCAAGCACGCCGTTGAGTTACTGGGATTCAATGCCGTCAGCGATATTCGCAAGGGCAAGTACTTCGAGATTGCTATCGACGGATCGCGCAGCGCTGACGATGCTCGCGCCGATGCTGAGAAGCTGGCGCGTGACGTTTTGTCGAATCCGATCATTGAAGATTTTCGGGTGGAGATTGAGCAGTAACGTGAGCGCTTAGTGGCCAAGCTCCCTCTCCCTTTGGGAGAGGGAACTGACGAAAGAAGCAGAGTAAGAACATGAAATTCGGCGTCATAGTTTTCCCGGGTTCCAATTGCGACCACGATGCTTACCACGTGATCTCGAAGCACGTGGGTCAGCCGGTTGATTTCATTTGGCATCGCGATACCGATCTTTCGACTTACGACGCAGTGATCATTCCGGGTGGATTTTCTTACGGCGACTACTTGCGCGCGGGCGCGTTGGCGCGCTTCTCGCCGGTGATGAATTCAGTAAAAGAATTCGCGGCGAAGGGAAACCTGGTGCTGGGAATCTGCAACGGGTTTCAAATCTTGTGCGAAGCGGGCCTGCTGCCCGGCGCTTTGATTCGCAATCGCGAGCTGCATTTCATCTGCGACTATGTAAACGTCCGAGTCCAAGACACGAACACGCCGTTTACGCATGATCTGAAAACGGGAAGCGTGTTGCGGATGCCGATTGCGCACGCCGAAGGAAACTACGTTTGTGACGACGCGACTTTGGCTGAGTTGCAGCGCGAACAAAGAATTATCTTTCGCTACTGTGACCTCAACGGCCAAATATCTGACAATGCAAATCCAAACGGTTCGCGAGATAACATCGCCGGCATTTGCAGTCGCGAACGCAACGTCCTCGGATTGATGCCGCATCCTGAGCGGGCCTGCGAAGACCTGTTGGGCTCGAGCGATGGCCGCGAACTCTTTCGATCGCTCGCAGGCGCTTTGGCCGCAGCGGCGTAATTGTACCGCAAACTGTTTTTTGTGTTCTGCCTAAACTGAAAGGACGAACTATGAAACGTCACCCCGCTTATCTGGGCGCCGGCCTGCTGCTTTTTGCAGTGCTCGCCTGCAATCTCAGCAAGAACAGTAACAACTCGAATAATTCGAATAATCGCAATTCAAACGCGAACGCCAACAAAGCGACGCCGCAGCCAACCCGCGCGGCCGACGCCGATGTTTACGTGGACAAGATCTACATGGCGAAGGACAACAACGGCCAGGCCGGCGACGAGACTACTTCGTATGCGCCGGGCGATCGCACCGTCCATTGCATCATCGAATTGAATAAGGCGAAGAAAGGCACGGAGGTTCGTTTCGTTTGGAAGGCTGTCGATGTTGCCGGTTCGCGCAATGAAGACATCAAGACGATCGACTACACGACCAAGTCTTTCGAGAACAAAGTGCACGGCCACCTGACGCTGCCGGGCGATTGGCCCACGGGAACATACCGCGTCGAGGTTTCCATCAACGGCGTTCTCGACAAAACGCTCGATTACACGGTCGAATAACCCATGAAGAAATCGCTTCCATTCATAGTCATTGCGATTGTGCTCGTAGCCGCGATCGTAGGGGGCTGGATCCTTTTGCGGTCGTCGCGGCAATCGAGCAACTCGTCACAGCCAACTCCCGATCCGGCGCTCGAAGTTCAGGGCGCCGAACCGCCGCACATTCGCGGCAATCCGAGCGCGCCGGTGACGGTCGAAGAATTCGGCGACTTTCAGTGCCCTTCGTGCGGCGCTTACTACCCCGAGCTCAAGAAGATCGAAACGGAATTCGGCGACAAACTGCGCGTCATCTTTCGCGAGAATCCGCTCGTGCCGACGCACGAGCACGCGCTGCTGGCGGCGCAGGCTGCCGAAGCCGCCGGGCTCCAGGGCGAAGACAAATTTTGGGCGATGCACGACAAGCTCTACGAGAATCAAAACACCTGGACACCAACCAAGGATCTGGTTCCTGTTTTCGTTGATTACGCAAAACAGATCGGACTGAACGCGGACCAGTTCATGAAGGATTTGAACGGCGAGAAAGTTGCGCAACGAATCTTTCAGGACGGAAAGCGCTCGCACGCGCTGGGGATCAAATCCACGCCCAGCTTTTTTGTAAATGGCAAAGAAGCGAGAGATGAGCAATGGAAGCCCGACGGCTTGCGCGCGATGATTAATGAGGCGTTGAAGGCCGCAGGGAAATAGCAGGTAATAGTGTAGGCTGCAGCCTGCGAAGTCACGCGATTCAGACGGCGGGGCAAAGTCCGCGAATCAATCCCACTCGCTCAAACTGAAGTTTAAGCTACCACCTATTCGAATACCGGCTCGTTCGAAATCACTTCACCGTCGGGCTCGATAATCAACCGACGATCTCTCGTGATGTGCTCGCCTTCGATCGTGACTTCTTCTCCGCTCGGCATCTCAACCGGCAAATGATCCAGAAAGCGTTCGGCGTCGATGGCCGACATGCATCCCGTGCCGGCCGCGGTGATAGCCTGCCGGTAAACTGAATCCTGCACATCGCCGCAGGCAAACACGCCGGGAATGTTCGTCGCTGTCGAATGGCCGTTGGTGAGAATGTAACCGACCGGATCCATGTCGAGCTGCCCTTTGAATAGTTCGGTATTCGGCTTGTGACCGATTGCGATGAAGACGCCTTCGACTTCCATCGCGCGTTCCTGGCCATTGTTGGTATCGCGCAAGCGCACCGCGTTCACACCATCTGCCTGCGTGCCCAGAATTTCGACCAGTTCTGTGTTCCAGAGAAACTCGATCTTCTCGTTGCGCAAGGCTTTCTCTTGCATGATTTTCGACGCTCGTAATTTGTCGCGCCGATGGGCCACGTAAACTTTCGCCGCGTAACGCGTCAGAAAGGTCGCTTCCTCCATCGCGGTATCGCCACCGCCCACGACGAGCAAGCGCTTGTTGCGAAATGCCGGCAGCGGTCCATCGCAGGTTGCGCAAGCGGAAACGCCGTTGCCTCCGAAGCCGTGTGGAGTTTTGGCTTCGCCCGGAATGCCAAGCCACTTAGCTGATGCGCCGGAAGCGATGATCAGCGTTTCGGCTTTGACGACATGATTCTCGGTGTAAAGCGTGAACGGCCGCTGATGGAGATCGACCTTGGTGATCCACGCTTCGAGGAATTCAGTTCCGAAACGTTCCGCCTGCTTGCGAAACTCGGCCATCAATTCGGGACCTTCTATGCCTTTTGCAAAGCCCGGATAATTTTCCACGTCGGTGGTAATCATCAATTGCCCGCCGGGCGTCGTCTGGCGCTCAGTGTCGGCCGGCGCGTCAATTAGTAAAGGGCTAAGATTGGCGCGGGCCGTGTAAATCGCGGCGGTTAATCCGGCGGGTCCGGATCCGATAATAACTACCTGTCGGCGAATCTCTTCTGTGGGCAATGTGGTCTCCTTATGAAGTCAGAACCGGGGAGCGGTAGCGACCGGATCAATAAAATGCTTGAGTTGATTTTGACCCGCTCACTACCGTTGGCGGTTCTGTAACAACGCACGGGAAAATCTGTTGGCGTTTTCGTTGGCGCGTATAGTATAAATAATGCTGTACAAGTTAGTCGAACCAGGCAGGCCCCAGCCCCAACGTGGTCGAAACCTGATCCACCTTTCGAGGTTGCCACGATTTAGGGAAGACGTTGATTACGAACTCGGACGGAACCGACAGGAATATCGCTCGCCCTATTCGGCGGATCGGTGTGCTCGGCGCGGGCACGCTGGGCCACGGCATCGCCCAGGTCGCGGCGGTAGCTGGTTATAACGTGGTGCTGCGCGACGTCAATGAAGAAGTGGTTTCGCGCGGGCGACAATCCATCGAACGAAACCTCGCCAAAGGCGTTCAACTCGGGAAAGTAACTGAAGGCGATCGAGATCAAACTCTCTCGCGAATCCGCACGACAACTCGGCTGGAAGAAATAGCAGACTGCGATCTAATCATCGAAGCGGCGCCTGAAAATCTCGATTTGAAACAGAGTCTTCTGCGCGAATGTGAATCGCTGACGAACTCTGATTGCATCTTCGCATCGAACACTTCGTCCCTGTCGATTACCGAAATTGCCAAAGCGGCGATCCGGCCAGCGAACGTCGTCGGGATGCACTTCTTTAATCCGGTGCATCTGATGCGACTGGTTGAGATCGTCGTCGGTGAGCAAACTGATCAATCAACGACCGAAACCGTGCGCGCCGTGGCGCTGCAAATGAAGAAAGAACCGATCGTCGTACGCGATGTGCCGGGCTTTGCTTCGAGCCGCCTGGGGGTCACGCTGGGACTCGAAGCGATGCGCATGGTCGAACAGGGTGTCGCCAGCGCACGCGATATCGACACGGCAATGGAACTCGGTTATAACCATCCCATGGGCCCGCTGCGCTTGACGGATTTGGTCGGGCTCGATGTGCGGCTTAGCATTGCCGAGTACCTGCATCAGAAGCTGGGCTCGGAGACATTTCGGCCGCCGGAAATTCTGCGGCGGATGGTTCGCGAAGGAAAATTAGGCAAGAAATCCGGTGAAGGATTTTATCGCTGGAATGATCAAGAAAAGGCCCAAAAGGCATATACTACTTAGCCGGTGAGGTAACATCGCCGGGCAAAGAGATCGTGACAACCGCTGTGAGCACTCCTTATCAAAACGAAGAAAGACGCTTTGCGCTCCGCATGGCCTTGCGTTTGCCGGTCGTTGTGTCCGGCCGATCAGATGACGGCGCAGCGTGGAGCGAACCAACCGAAACGGACGACATCTCGACCTCGGGCGCGCTCTTTCATCTGAATCAAAAGGTCAGTATCGGCGAGAAGCTCTACATCCGCGCGCATCGTCCCGATGGATCACCCACGGAAGCGACCGCTACGGTTGTGCGTCTTTCGCCGGCGATTTACGGCACGGCACGCGTCGGCGTGCAGATCGCCGAACCTGCCGAGAATTGGACTCGCCTGTTCGTATCCTGGGTCGCGGATGAACAAGCCGCGGCGCCGGGTGAATCGTAAGTTCCGCGCGAAACCCGATCAGCCACAGATAAACACAGATTGTCGTAGATAGCTCTTCTGATCTGCGTAAATCCGCGTTCATCTGTGGCTAGCTTTTTGTTTGTCGGTTGTGGTTAACTCTCAGCAAATTTCATAAGTGGAGCAAACTAAGTGACGAAATCATACGAGACCATTCTGGTTGAACGGCGCGGAGCCGTCGCCATTGTTACGATCAACCGTCCTGAAAAACGCAACGCGCTCAACATTCAAACGCGCAGCGAAGGGGCCGCGGCTTTGGACGAGTTGAGCGCCGACGATTCAGTACGCGTGGTGGTTTTGACCGGAGCCGGCGACAAGGCTTTCATCGCCGGCGCCGATATCGCTGAGTTTGCCGAGCGCACCGCGATTGAGCAGCGCGCAGTCATGCTCGATCGTTCGCTGTTCAATGCGATCGATTCGTTTCCGAAACCGATCATCGCAATGGTGAATGGATATTGTTTAGGTGGCGGCTGCGAGGTGGCGCTCGCTTGCGACATTCGGATTGCCAGTGAAAAGGCTTCGTTCGGCCAACCAGAAATCAATCTGGGAATCATCCCGGGCGGCGGCGGCACGCAGCGTTTGACGCGCTTGGTTGGCGAAGGCAAATCGATGGAGATGATCCTGACCGGCGAGATCATCGACGCGCAGACTGCGGTTGCGATTGGTCTGGCGAATCACGTCGTGCCGGCTGATCAGCTTGAAGCGAAGACGATGGAAATCGCGAACCGCATCGCTGAGAAGAGTCCGGTCGCGCTGCGTCTGGCGAAGGAAGCAGTGAAGCTTGCGTCACGGTCCAATCTCGATGAAGGTCTGCGGCGCGAAGTCGATCTCTTCGCGCTGGTCTTCTCGAGCGAGGACAAAGACGAGGGCGTGAAGGCGTTTCTCGAAAAACGCAAACCGGAATTCAAAGGAAGATAACGGAAAGCGGCGTCCTTGCCCGCATCACTGTCGATGATGAGCGAGTTGGAACTTGAAAGGTGGTCGGTGATCAGCGAACGCGGCTGCGAAGCCAGCGGTCTGTCTCATGAAGAGGCTCGTCGTCTGGTGCACAGACTTGGCGGCGAAGGCCGCCACGGCTTGTGCATCATCACGGATGAAGCGGCGAGCCGATTGAATGCTACGTCCAAACCACGGATGAACGCGGATGGACACAGATAACGACATTTCTATCTCTGCTCATCTGTGGTTCAAATCGTCAGCACAACCTTTCCAAAAGTTTCATTTGACTCAATCCGTTCGTGAGCTGCGCGGACGTCTTGCATCGAGAACACCTTGTCGATGACCGGACGCACTACTCCGGTTGCTAACAGAGGCACAACCTGTTCGGCGAACAGACGCGTTGCCGTAGCTTTCTCTTCTGCTGAACGCGTGCGCAACGACGTTCCCATAATCTTCAGACGCTTGCCCATGACGATTCGATAATCGAGTTCCGCCTTTGACCCGCTGGTGGTACCCACGAAGATCAGGCGTCCCTTTGTTGCCAACGATTCCAGATTTGCTTGCAGATAGGCGGAGCCAACCAGATCGAGAATGACGTTGACGCCGTTGCCGCCGGTCCACTCCTTCACCGCTTCCACGATCTTCATCGGCTCGCTGCCCACCACACATGACGCGGTGAGCACAAATTCTTTTGCGCGTTCGAGCTTGTCAGCGGTGCGAGACGTTCCGTAAGCGAATGCACCCGCGGCTTTCACTAATTGAATCGCTGCCGTCCCAACGCCTGAGCCGGCCGCGTGAATCAGGACGCTTTCACCGAGCGTCAAGCCGCATTGAGTGAATAGGGCGTCGTGCGCGGTCATGAAAACTTCCGGCACTGCGGCGGCTTCACTCCAACTAAGATTGTCGGGAATGCGCGCGAAATGATTCTCAGGCACGGTGACGAACTCAGCTTGTCCGCCACCGCCGATAATTCCGAAAACCCGATCGCCGATTTTCCAGATGCGGACGTCTTCGCCGATCGATTCAACTTCACCGGCGAACTCCAGCCCCGGAATTTCCTGTGGATATCCCGGCGGTGCGGGATAGCGCCCGAGTCTTTGCAGAATGTCGGCGCGATTCAATCCCGCAGCGCGCACGCGCACGCGAACGCCATCCGCAGTCGGCTTCGGAGCGTCGGGAACATCGCGGACTTCAAGACCTTCGACACCGCCGAAGGATGTGATGGTTACGGCTTTCATTGTCAAAGGGGGGGATGTGAGAACGGGGCGTCAAGCAATCTTCAGCAGCTTCTTGACTTCCTGTGTCGTGTAACGCTTCTTTCCGAAGTTTCGTGCCCGGGCTTCAAGCAGATCCAAATAGTCGATCAAATCCTCCAACTCCTCGCGCAGCTCGGCGATCCTCTTAACCACATACTTCTGCTCACGTTTGAAGTTGCTCTTCTTGATATTTGCGCTATTCGTAGACATTTTTTCGATGCCCGACCTTCTGAATTACGATTGTATCACCTTCAACATCGAACAGTATCCGGTAGTCACCCATACGCAACCGATAGCCAAAATCTGAACCTCGTAGCTGTTTGATGTTCCCGACCAATCCATCTTCTAGACGAGCCACCTTGCGGATAATCTGAGTCGCGATCGTTCGTGGTAACGCTTGAAGGTTTTCGACCGCCAGCGATGTGTATTCTACTTGGAAACGTTTCGTCATCGATTATCGTGTTAACAGAGTCCGTGCACGTTTCACCACATTCTCAACGTTGAATCCCAGGTTCTTCAGCGCCACATCGCCGGGCGCAGATGCGCCAAAGCGATCGAGACAAATCACGTCGCCTTTCGGTCCAACGTAGCGATCCCAACCCTGTCGCACGCCGGCTTCGATCGCGAGACGAGCAGTAATTGATGGCGGAAGTACTTCGTCGCGATAATCCTGCGGCTGCTCTTCGAACAATTCGATGCAGGGCATTGAGACGACGCGGGTAGGGATGCCGTCAGCTTGTAGCTTCTCGCGCGCTTCCAACGCTAGCGAAACTTCGGAGCCGGTGGCGATCAGGATCAACTTGATCCCGTCGCTGCCGCTCGCGCTACTGACACCTTCAGCTTCAGCCAGGATGTATCCACCGCGGCGCAAGCCTTCCGCGGACGCAAAATTCTTCCTATCAATCAAAGGAACTTTTTGTCTCGTCAACGCCAATGCGGTCGGCGCGTGACGACGCAAGATCGCCAAACGCCAGGCTTCGCGCACTTCGTGCACGTCGGCTGGGCGCACCACGAACAGGTGCGGGATCGCGCGGAGCGCCGCCAGATGTTCAATCGGCTGATGCGTCGGGCCGTCTTCGCCGAGACCGACTGAATCGTGCGTGAACACGTAGAGGACCTGAACTTCCGACAGACACGCGAGGCGAATTGCCGGCCGCATGTAATCGGAAAACGTCATGAACGTGCCGCCGTAAGGAATCAGGCCGCCATTCAAAGCCATGCCCGTCATCGTCGAGCCCATCGCGTGTTCGCGCACGCCGAAGTGAATGATGCGGCCGTCGTAAGTGCCTGCTTCGAAGCTGCCGCCGTCTTTGATGTCCGTGTTATTCGACACGCCGAGATCGGCCGAGCCGCCAATCAGCATCGGCATGTGTGGCGCGAGCGCGTTGATGACTTTGCCGCTGGCGACGCGCGTGGCCATCGGTTCGGCATCGTCGAAGGATGGCAGATGCTTCTCCCAATCTTCCGGCAACTCGCCGCTCATCGTGCGGCGCCAGAGCTTGCCCAAGTCCGCGTGCTTCTCCTCATCCCGCGCCACCAAATCATCCCACTCTTTTTCGTCCTGCTCGCCGCGATCGATCGCTTTTCGGAAGTGCACCAGCGCTTCGTCGGGAATGTAGAACTGTTTGTCTTCGGGCCAGCCGAGGTGTTTCTTCGCTTCACGCACCGCATCCTCGCCCGGCGCGTCGCTGTGAGCTTTGCGCGTGCCGGCGGTCGTCATGCCGTACCCGATGATCGTCTTGACCGAAATCAATGACGGTTTGTCGCCAACGGACTGCGCGTCGCGAATTGCGGCTTCGATCGCGGCGAGATCGTTTCCGTCTTCGACGGTCGAAGTGTGCCAGCCGTAAGCTTCGAAACGCTTCGGCACATTCTCGGAAAAAGCGAGATCCGTGAAACCTTCGATCGTCACGCGATTGTCGTCGTAGAGATAAATCAGCTTGCCGAGTTTCAAATGGCCGGCGAGCGACGCAGCTTCCGACGCGACGCCCTCCATCAAGTCGCCATCGGAAACAATCGCGTAAATGTAATGGTCGATGAGCGAAAAGTCCGGTTTGTTGAATTTCGCGGCCAGATGCGCGGCGCCCATCGCCATGCCGACGCCGTTAGCGAAACCCTGGCCCAGCGGTCCCGTCGTGATCTCAACGCCCGGCGTCAAAACATTTTCCGGATGGCCGGGAGTCTTCGATCCCCACTGGCGAAAGTTCTTGATCTCATCAAGCGACAGATCGTAGCCCGTCAGATGCAGTAGCCAATACAGCAGCATGCAACCGTGACCCGCCGACAACAGGAACCGATCGCGGTTTTCCCACTTCGGATTGGGCGGGTTGTACCGCATGAATTTTGTCCAAAGCACATAGGCCATCGGCGCAGCGCCGAGCGGCAAGCCCGGATGACCCGAGTTTGCTTTCTGCACCGCATCGAGCGTCAACGCGCGAATCGTGTTGATGCAAAGTTGATCGAGTTTGGGGTTGGCGTTTGTGTCTTCCTGCATTCGTGCGCTCATTGGTTCTTAGTTTCAGATTTCAAGTTTCAGGTTTCAAGTTCGGCCATGCCGGAATGACCGGAGACCTTAAACTTTCTCGTGAAGCTTCTACTGTTGCTCAATCGTTCGCGCATAGATTGCGTGACGAGCGAAATCCGGTTCGTACACTTCGCCGCGCGGCGATTCAACTGTTTCTATGCTGTCTATCTTGCCAATCGCTTCGAGCGCGAGCAAGGCCGCGCCGCGCAAAGACGCATCGGCAACGGATGATAACTCGATAGGCTTCCCCAAAATATCCGCCAGCATCTGCGCCGCGGCGGGCGACGAAACTAGCGGCTCGTCCGCAGCAACAATCGTCGCGTTCGGAGCCAACTTGTCGAGCGCGCCAGCAAGCGCAGCTAAGCGATAACCAGTAACTTCCGTGCTCTCACGTTGGCCCAGCGTTCCTTCGTCGATGAACTGGTCGCCGATAACCACGCGATCTCGATCCGCTCGATGACTGAATAGCTCGGACGGCAAGGTCGCAGGCGGAGCGCCGCTGAACAAGACGTGAATGCCTGTGGATGATCCGATCGTCAACGCCGCGTATTCAGGCGTGACGCAACCCACGCCAATGTTGTGCGCCGCGCGGTCGCCGATTGCCGGAAACCAGGTCGCGCCTTCAAGCAGGGGCCAACGGGCCACGTGGTCCACGAAAGACAAACTAAACGTCTCGCCGGGTTGAGCAACGTCCGGTAGGTTCGAAATCGAGACACCCAAACCTTCGCACAATTCCTGATCCCAGTCGCACTCTTGTTGATTGAATAGCCCGGTACCGGATGCCATCGAAACACTTGTCGTGTCGATACCAAATAGCTGCAAGAAGAGATAGTCGCATACCGATAACCACCAGCGCGCTCGATCGAAGACTGTGGTCCGTTCATTCTTTAGCCAAAACAACTTTGCCGGCCAGTAACTTGGATGAAAACGCGCACCCGTGCGCGCGTGAGTGTTATCTTCATCGAAAGTCTTTCGAAGTTCCGCGACAGCGGTCGTCGCACGCGTATCCGCCCACCCCAGCAAAGGCGTTACGGCGCGTCCTTGATCGTCGATGCCGAGTAGGCTGCGCCAAACACATGACACCGCAACATAGTCGATGCGCGAGACAAAACTTTCGGCGCGCGCGGTCGCCACATCGATCGCGCGCATGATGAATTCGATCTGCGCGTTCGCATCAGATTCATCAGCCAAGTCAGCGAATTCGTCTGAGAGTGAAACGTGCGACCCAGCGATCTCGTTATCGCGACCGTCGAATAACGCTCCGGCGACTCTGTCGATACCAATGTCGAGAGCGAGCACGACTGGCTCTGGTCGTTCCAGACGGACTGACTCGTCGAGCAGCGCGGCGATGTCGGGAACGCGCTCAAGAGTTACCTCGTCGAGTACAGCGCTCATTTCAGTTTGGCGCGAGCAAAGGTTGTAGTTATCGCTGGATGCGCGCTGAGCCGCCTTTGGCGAAAGATCGGACTTGCTCGAGCGTGGCCATGCTGGTATCGCCTGGAAACGTAGTCAGCAACGCGCCGTGCGCCCACCCGAGTCGCAACGCTTCATCGGCCGATTCGCCCGCGAGCAATCCATAGAAAAATCCTGACGCGAAGCCGTCGCCGCCACCGACTCGGTCGTGCACCTCAAGATCGCAAGTCCCTGAGCTGTGAGTTTCACCGCCGACCCAGGCAACCGCTCCCCAGCAATGACGCGTGGTGGAATAGACTTCGCGCAAGGTCGTCGCCACGATTTTGATCTGCGGGTGCTTGTCAACGACGCGATCGATCATGCCGAAGAAAGCGGTGGCGTCGAGCTTCGAACTTGCGGCGACCTCCGGGCCGGGAATGCCGAGTCCTTTCTGCAAGTCCTCTTCATTCCCGACCAGCACATCGACATTCTTTACGATGCGATTGATGACTTCGACGGCGCGATCCTGGCCGCCGGAAATCTTCCAAAGCTTCTCGCGGAAGTTCAGATCGAACGAGACGACGGCGCCGGCGGCTTTGGCCGCTTGCATCGCTTCGATAATTAATTCGGCAGTAGTAGGCGATAGCGACGCGAAGATGCCGCCGCTGTGAAACCAGCGCACCCCGTCGGCAAAAATCTTCGGCCAGTCGAAATCGCCGGGTTTCAAACGCGCGGCGGCTTCATCTGAGCGGTTGTAAAAAACGACCGGTGCGCGCACGCCGTAGCCGCGATCGCTATAGACCGTGGCGATGTTCGGACCGCTGACGCCATTGTGATCGAAATGCTTGTAGAAGGGCTTGACGCCCATCCCCCGCACGCGTTCAGCGATGAGATCGCCAATCGGATAATCGACCATGGCAGTCGCGATCCCGGTGCGCAGGCGAAAGCAGTCGGCGAGATTAGCAGACACGTTAAACTCGCCGCCGCTAACATGAATCTGGCACTCAGCCGCTTTGCGAAATGGCACGATGCCGGGATCGAGTCGATGAACCACGGCGCCGAGGGACAAGAAATCGAGATCGCCGGCGCTGGGGATTTTGAGACTGTCTGTCATTGCATTTTCCGTGACCGCGGGCGACGGACTTTTTCCGCGTCAGCATCGCATAGCACCGTTTTTTCGTCCAGTGTGTTGCGTCTAGGTACGCATGCCTCCGGCATGCCGTCGGCTGTGATAGATTAGTCCTACTTAGCACGGCGGAGGCGTGCGTACCCCATGCAGGCGCAAAACCTTAACTGTCCAAATTGCGGCGCGTCGATTTCTTCCGATTCGCCGCGCTGCCAGTACTGCGAATCGAAGCTGGCCACGATCGCGTGTCCGTCGTGCTTTGCGATGATGTTCGCCGGCAGTAAGCACTGTCCGCACTGCGGCGCGGCGGCGGCAGATGCTGCAAAAGCCGAACTTTCAATCCTGAAATGCCCGCGGTGCCGCATCGACATGACGCCAATCACATTGGGCGCCGAGCAAATTCGCGAGTGTGAAACCTGCGGCGGATTGTGGTTGGAAGTCGCGGTGTTCGAGAAGATTTGCGCCAGCCGCGAAGAACAATCCGCGGTGCTCGGTGGCGCATCGCATGAGCCTGAGCGCGCTGCGGGAAGTGAAGCGAAGGTTCGCTACGTGCCTTGCCCGCAATGTAGCCAATTGATGAATCGGATTAATTTCGCGCGTTGCTCTGGCGTGATCGTCGATGTGTGCAAAGGTCACGGCACCTGGTTTGATCGCGACGAGCTGAGTTCGATCATTCAATTCATTCGCGACGGCGGCTTGGAACTTTCGCGTCAAAAAGAAAAGATGGAAATTGAAGACGAGCGCCAGAAGCTTAAGACCGAACAGATTGCCGCAGCGAATCGCGAGTTACTGCGTATGCGTCTCGAGGATGAACGAGTCGGCGGTCTCTCTGCCGCCGGCGGAATACTGAAGTTCCTGATTGAATAGCTGGCAAGTTTTCATGTTCTCAATTCGTCGCCCTTCACCCGAACAGATCGAAGAGTTTATTAATCAATCCAAGGCTCTTACGCTCTCGTACGACCAAGTTGGGATCGCCAATGGAAAACCCTCGGGATTCAAGGCCGACGAAGCCAGTGCGGTGATTGGAACCGGTCGCGATGTTTTTGTCAGAGCCAGAGACGCCCTGACGAACTGGCAACAATTCAAACTTGGTTGGGTCGAGCTGTTTCCGTGCGGTGCATCAATCGAGCCGGACACCAACGTCGCGGTTTTGGCTCGTCATTTGGGATGCTGGTCGCTCAATGGATGTCGGGTCGTTTATTCAATCAATGGTCCGATGCGATTTGGTTTTGCGTATGGAACGCTGACCAATCACGCTGAATGTGGCGAGGAAGTCTTTGAAAGTCTCGGTGAATGATGAAGGCGCCGAGATTTAACGGATTCGCGCTGTGTCGAAACCACGCGCGGCGTTAGCGCGCATCGGTTATCCAATTACGAGAATGTTTCAAGCAAGGTTTCGTCGCGATTCAATTCACCCCATGCAGCGCGCCGTTCGCTAGTGGGAGTCGTCGTCATCGTCATCATCCTCGTCCTTCTTATTGGGATCGACCCGATGATAAATCTCGTAATTGCCGACAGAGTCGATTTGCTCAAAGTCTGCTTCTAACGCGGCCGTGATTTGTTCTTCTTCCTGATTCACACCGTCGTCCTCATCCTGCAAATCCTGTTTGACGATCAGCCATTTGATATTTCGTTCGCGGCAGATTTCGCGAATTTGTTCGGGCGAATACGGGTTCACCGTTCGATCAAACAACAAAACCGGAAACTGCGGACGCCGCCCGGTTGCGTAATAGAACGGATCTTCGCCGGGAAGCAGCAGGATGCCTTCGTCGCGGGGAATCTTCTGTTCCGCGTAGCTTACCAGTTCTTCAAATTGCGGAATCCATTCGCCGCGCGTCGAGAGTCCTTTCAAAGCGGGCAGCTTCGATCGTCTCAGTTCGCCGTCGTCAAGGTTGGCATAGCTCAGACGCTCGTGCGAGCGGACGTAGAACGCGCCGGCGATCGACAGCGAGACCACGATAATCGCCGCTGTGATCAGTGAGACTGTCGCGCCATGTTCCTTCGCAAACTCACTGACCGCCACGAGGTTCGTCGCAATCAGAATCATCAAGAGCGGCCAGATGGCATAGGTCGATCCCCAAAGCTGTTGCGACATGAAACAGCCATTGATTGCCGCGATCAAAACGAACGGCAGAATCAGCGCAGTGCCGGATCGTTTCTTGATGGTTGCGATCGCTACTATGAATGCGACGATGATTACCACGGGCCAAACGTTAACCAAACGCTCGGCGCGCTCGGAAGGATCAGAATCGCGGAGCAGATAAATCACCGGCCAAACGAATGGAATCGAAATCAGCAGCGCCGCCAGCATCGTCAGCCAGCGATTTCGTTCTCGAGCAAACCATAGCAGCAACACGCCCAGGACAATCAGCCCGAGCCAAATGAAGGTCACCTTGTCGGTGTAGATGCCGAGCATCTCGGCGCGTGCCGGCGTTCGACGTTCGGCCGCGAATTGAATCGTCCAGTGCCAATAATTTTTCAATCCAGCGGTCCACTGAATTAACAGCAGCGCGATTCCGGAGGTCGCTGCGGCACTCGCGACCGCTAGAACATATCGGCGCATCGGTCGCCGTCGAATTCGTTCCCAAACTGCGAGCGCTGCGAGCAGAGCGATCGCGCTCAAAAGAAACAGCAGCCCGGTGTTCTGCTTCACAAAGAAGGGAACGACGAGAAAAACCCCGGCGAGGATTGGCATCAGCTTGGACGATCGTTTCTGCTCCAGCCTTTCTAGTAGCAGCATGGCGATCAAGATCGCGAGCGTGCAATCCGGATCGTAGAACGGATGCGGAAACACTGAGTAAATGCCGAGCGGAATCAACGGCAAACTCAAAATGAATGCCAGCAGTCGGGCGTGCGACATCTCGCGGAGAGCGTTCCGCAGAATGCGCCACGTGAGCACCGTTCCCAGTCCGCCGGTGATCGCGCAATAGGCCACCGTGTGCCAGAAGACTCTTCCGGCCAGTTTGATGATGGCAGCCTGAATCAGGAACGTGAGCGGCGGATACGGAAACGGAAAATCGCGATAAGGAAATTCGCCGAGCGAGATTCGGTGTGCAGTTTCGAGGACGTAGCTCAAATCCCAAATCACCGCCAGGTGCGCGTTTTGCCAAACGACGACTGCGCTGGTTGCGACGAACAAGACAATTCCCGCAGCTACTTTCAGAAGGGTGAAAGAGTTCCCGGGTCGAGTAGTCGCTTCGTCTTGTGGCATGAATGATGTGTCAGTGATGCGCGATAGCCCAGGGATGAAGTTCCTGCGTAAGCGAATTCTGGACTCGATGGCCGTTGCCGCTCAAGCGGCCGTACGTTTCCAGCATGAGGGGAAGGACCACAGACGGCGAGAAGAGTTGTTGATAACGTTCGTACGCAGCCTGGCCCATTCGCTCGCGCAGATCGCGGTTGTTTGCGAGTCTTATCATCGCCTCGGCCAGCGCGTTCGCATCGCCAGCCGGGACCAGAATGCCCGAGTCGTCACCAATCATATCAGGAACACCCCCGACGTTTGACGCAATGATCGGCTTGCGATGGGCCATTGCCTCAACGATGCTGTTCGGCGTGCCTTCCGTGAACGACGGCATCACAAAGACATCGATGCTTTCCATGAACGAGCGGCGCTCTTCCGGATGCGTGTAAACGCCATGATAGCGATAACGCCCCGCCATGTTGAAGGCCTTGGCCTGTACGGCGATCTTCTGCCTTTGCGAACCGTCACCCGCCAGATTGAGATGAATTTGATGGTTCTGCTGGCCGGCCATCGCCAACGCATTCATCAGCACCATTGGGCCTTTCAATTCTTCCATGCGCGCCGCAAACCCGAAAGTGACTCTTTCATCGGCGGAAACTCTCGGCGTAGCCCCATTCACTAATTCATGCGACATGATCGGGAGCACCGACAGACCTTTGTGCGGCGGCAGTTCCTCCCGGCAATGATTCATCAACAAAGGTGACAGCGCCGCGATCTCCGAACAGAGCGGGAGCACGGAAGCGAACTCGTGATAGTAATCGAATTCCGGCGGATGATAAGGAATTCCCAGTTCCTGATACATCACTGGAATTCCCGCATCGTGGGCCGCTTTGATCATAACCGCCGCGCCGGCGTTGGGCGTCATGACGTGCACCAGATCGGGCTGCTGCGCTGCAAAAAAATCGCGACATTGACGAGTGTACCTCTCCGCCATCGCGGTCAGCATCGGCTGCGTTTTCCGGCGAAAGAAATTCTTCGAAGCTGGAAAACTGTAGAACATCCGATTCGCGATCCTTCGACCTGCGCCATACGAGTTCTGCGTCAAATTGGAAGCGATCCACGACACCGGCACATCACCTTCGAGCAGACGCTGATAATACTGATCCTCTTCCGCGTGCAGATACATCAACAGCACGGACACACTCTGGCCCGCCTGGCGCAACTCCGCCGCATAAGTCACCAACGTTTCGTCGGCGCCGCTGATGGGTCCGTCAAAATGACTTTTGCAGAGAACGATCTTCATCTTCGTCCAAATTGGATCGCAGTTTTTTGAAGTTAGTTTTTGCGTCAGCCAGATCGCGCTGAGTCGCGGCTGATCTGATTAGTGCCTTCACGGTCCGCAGATTCATCCAGCGCCTGCACACGAACCATAGCCCGATCGGATGAAGTAACCAGAGAGTTCGTGCGCTGCGAAAAGCCCGTGAGAATCCGCCCTGCCGAAGCTCGCTGAAAATATTCCAGGCCAAATGTTCCGCAACGTGTTTTGAGAATTCCTGCCACGCGCGTCGCTGCTGAACTCGCGAAGCAGCGGCGAAACGCGGCAGCTTGGTGAAGGCACGTCGAAAGTGTCGGCTGGCTTTCGCAATTACATCGACTGTATTCGAACTGCCTTGGACTGAGTCAGGAAATGATTGCCGCCAAACGATCACAGGATATTGAACCGCGGCTGTGGGAAAAATTTCTGTGACGCGCACCCACAAGTCCCAATCATCAATTCCCGGAATTGCATCATCAAGCAGCCCAATCGCAATCAGCGCCGAGCGGCGCACGACCACGCTGCCGC
The DNA here is from genome assembly GCA_021323895.1 of Acidobacteriota bacterium. Lineage (GTDB taxonomy): Bacteria > Acidobacteriota > Blastocatellia > Pyrinomonadales > Pyrinomonadaceae > UBA11740. The sequence continues at coordinate 30,959 of JAJPKD010000270.1, forward strand.
AGGGAATAAAGTTGCGAGCCAACAATGGCCAGAAGATATCTCCCTGCGGACAAAGCATCGGAAATGGCTCGCCGCGCTCACCATTTTCGGTTTCAGGAATGGCTTGACCGTAAACAAATGCAGCATCTGGCGTTCTCTCCAGCGCTTCAATCTGTTCATCGAGCGAGCCGGGCAGCCGCAGATCATCGTCATCCAGAAAAGTTATGTAATCTCCGCTGCTTGCTACGAGTCCAATATTCCGCGCGCCGGCGACTTGCTGGTTGCGATCGACACGTACGTACTTGATGTCGGCAATTGATTTGCAGACTGCGACGGTCTCGTCACTCGACGCATCATCGACGACGATTATTTCCACGTCGCGTCCGGCCCGGCGCGCACTGTTGATCGCTTTCGGCAGCAAATCCGGCCGGTGGCGCGTGGCGATGATGACACTGACGTTTGGCATGAACTTGTGCACGACGACCGATCGGGGGAGATCAGGTTGGAATTGATTCGCTAGCGTTCGATAAGACCAGTTCTCAAGATCAAGTTCTTTGCGAGCTTTTCATAAGCGCCCGGCCGGACGATGCTGATTGGATCGAGCCTCAGCGCAACCAGAACATTCGCGATCGCCGCTTTCACTTTGAAAGACGGCAGATGCTTCGCGGCGGCGGTCCAGATCAGATTCTCTGAAATGCGGTTGACCATTCGTTTGCGCGCGGCCCGCCGTTCGACTTTCGTGGCGGCGACCACGCGCGGCAACCGAAACAAATTTCGCTGGTGTCGAGCGACGCGTAGCAGTTGCGCCGCGCGCGCTGACGAACCCTGACCTGAATCCGGAGTCGGCTGCCGATAAAGTCCGACCGGCTCCGGCATGACCACCACGGGATACAACTCGGCGATGCGCGTGAAGATGTCCCAATCGTCGATGCTGCAGATGTGCCGGTTCAGCAGACCGATGCGCAGAAAGCATTCTTTTCGAATCAACGTACACAACGGCATCACTGGAAAGGCGAGTTCCAACAGCTCCCAAAAAACATCTCCGCCTGCCCGTTTTGGTTGAATCAGCTCCGCGGTTGGCTGATAGTTTTGATCGGCCATGATCATCGCGCCGCAAACAAAGCCTGCATCCGGGTTGGCGTCGAGCAACGCGGCCTGACGATCCAGAGATCCCGGCAGCCGCAAATCATCATCGTCCAGAAACGCGACGTACTCTCCGGTGCTCACGAAAATGCCGACATTGCGCGCGCCCGCGACACCCTGGTTTCTCTCGAGGCGCACGTACTTGATGCCTTCAAGTCCGCGGCAGACATCGGCAGTTTCGTCAATCGATGCGTCATCGACGACGATGATTTCGACATCGCTTCCGGCGGCCCGCGCGCTTTCGACCGCGCGCGGCAACAAGTGCGGTCGATTGTGAGTCGGAATGATGACGCTGATTTTGGACATCGTTAATTGTTTGCGGCAATCTGTTTCAGATAGTTCGTGATCACAATGTCAGGTTTACCTTCGTCACAGAGTTTTCCGCCGTCGATGTGCAGCGCGCGGTCGCAGAGCTGCTCGACTGAATTCAGATTGTGACTGACGAATAAGACCGTCGTGCCGTCTCGACTGGCGTCCTTGATTTTCTGCAAACATCTTTTCTGAAAAGTCGCGTCAGCGATCGTCAACACCTCGTCGAGCAGCAAAATGTCCGGCTCGAGATGCGCCGCGATCGCAAAGCCGAGGCGCAGATACATTCCGCTTGAATATCGTTTGGCCGGCGTGTCGAGGAAATCTTCGACGTTGGCAAAAGCGACAATCTCGTCGAACTTGCGCGTAATTTCCTGCTTGTTCATCCCGAGAATCGCGCCGTTCAGATAAATGTTCTCGCGGCCGGTCAGATCGGGCTGAAATCCAGTGCCGACGCCGAGCAGGCTTCCGGTGCGGCCAAACAAATCCGCAAGCCCGGTGGTCGGCCGCGTAATCCGCGCCAGAATTCTCAGCAGCGTCGATTTACCGGCGCCGTTGCGTCCGATGATGCCGACGACTTCGCCGGCTTGCACTTCGAAACTGACGTCGCTCAACGCCCAGATGTTCGGATCGGCGCCGTTGCTGCGGCGAACGAGCCGCGCCGCGGACTTCATCGAGTCTTTCAGCGCTTCGCGCAGAGTTGGCGCGACCGTTTCACGTCGCCCGAGGTAATATTTCTTCCCCAGGCATTCTGCCTTGATGATTGGCCTCATGCGAAGTATTTGCGGACGCGGCTTTAAATCAGACGTCATCCGCGAAACTACTCTCCATTTTGCGAAAGAGATGAACCGACAAAACCAGCAACAGGAAAGTTATGAATGCAGAGGGTAAGATCGCGGTCCAGTCGAACGGTAAATCAAAAAGCGAAGCGCGCGCCCCTTCAATTATTCCGGCCAGCGGATTTAGTGAATATACGAACCGCAGTCTTTGGGGGATGAGACTTGTGGAGTAAACAACCGGCGAAACAAACATCCAGACCTGGAGCAAAATCGGGAGCATCGTGCCTACATCGCGGTACCGAACATTCAGCGCCGCGCAGATTAATCCGACGGCGAGAGCCAACGCCGCAAGCTGGACGACAAAGACCGGAAACATCAGCGTGTTCCAGCTTACCGGCACATGAAAATAGATCATCAAACCAAACAGCACGACCGATGCGATCAGCAGATCGACCAATCTAACGCCAACGGCGGCGGCGGGGATCATCACTCGGGAAAAATAAACGCGCGTGATGATTTGAGCGTTGGTAACCAGGCTACAGCTGCTGCTCAGCACCGCGTTCGAGACGAACGTCCACAGTAGCAACGCGGTGAAGGCGAAGATCGGATAGGGCACGCCATCCGACGGAACGCGTATCAGTTTGCCGAGAAAGACTGCGAAGACGATTGTGATCAGGATCGGCTGCACAATCACCCAGGCTGCACCTATAATCGTTTGCTTGTAACGGACTTTGAGATCGCGCCAAATCAGGAAGTAGAGAACTTCGCGTTGCGTCCACAGCTCAGCGAAATCGATTTTTTCCCAGAAGCGGCTTTGGCGGATGCGCGTGACCGGGTCTTGCGGTAACTCATTTGCGCGAGCACGACGCATCGCAACAGACAGGACGGCGTTTGCATCGTTCAGCGAGGTGCTCATTCGGGGCGCAGCGCAACTTTCTTACCGAATTAATTGATGACGGAGTCTAGCGATAACAAATCGACCGCGTCAAGACAGCTACATTTCGACTGAAGCGCGTGCAGATCACCTATCTCACACATCAATACTTCCCGCATAGTGTTGGCGGCACGGAGGTTTACACGCGCGGCCTGGCTGTCCGCGCGCAACGCGCCGGCCATTCGGTCCACTTGATCACGCATGTGGAGTCATCCTCGCTCGACCGAAGCGACTACCGCGCGACGTCAACTGAGCACGAAGGTATTCCGGTCACGGAGGTTCATTACAACCTGAGCCGAGCCAAACATCCTGCGCGGGCCGAGTACGACAATCAAGAGATCGCCCAACTCCTGAAACCCGAGTTGGAAAGGATCAATCCTGACATCGTGCATGCGATGCATGCTATGAAGCTTTCGGGCGCGGCGTTGCACTTGTGTTACGAAATGAACCTGCCGGTCGTGCTGACGCTTTCCGATTACTGGTTCATCTGTCCGCGTCACACGCTGATTCGCTGGAACGAAGAACTATGCGAGGGCCCGCGCGACGATCTGGATTGCGTGCGGTGTTTGCACGATCTGCATGGCTTTGGCGGCGAGGTCACTGCAAAGCTCCCGAGGCCGGTGTTACAGCTAACATTGACGGTGGGATCGAAAATCCTTCGCGATCGTCAGCCGCGCTCGTGGCGAGATATTAAGGCGATCAGCCAGAGGCAAGAATATTTGCGTGACACCGTTCAGTGCGCGGATCGAATCATCGCGCTTTCGGATTTTCAGAAGCAGATGTTCGTACGCAACGGTTACGCGGCTGATAAGATTCGGGTGCTGCATCATGGACTTGAAACGGGAGGCTTGCGGCCAGCACAGCCGCACAATTCTGATCAGATCGAAATTGTCTTCATTGGGAGTTTGGTCTATCACAAAGGCGCGCACATTTTGATCGAGGCGCTGGCGCGCCGGCCTGAATTGAAGGTGCGCTTGCGAATTTACGGCAACGCCAGCGGCGCGAATCCGTATCTTGATTCGATCAAGAAACTCGCCGCCGCGGACAATCGCGTCGAATTGATGGGAGCGTTTTCCCCGGACGAATTCGGTCAAGTATTGGCGGCCGCGGATGCCCTGGCCATGCCCGCGCTTTGGTACGAGAACGCGCCTCTGGTCGTAAAAGCTGCGCAATACGTCGGGCTTCCGGTGCTCGTGAGCAACCTCGGCACGCTGGCGGATTCGATTAAGGACGGGAATGGAGTGCTGCTCCCACCAGGCGACGTTGAGGCTTGGGCCGATGCGCTTGCCGGCTTTCGGCCGCAACCTCTCGCTCAGGATTGTTCCATCAAGAGCATGGATGAAAACTCACGCGAGTTGTTAACTATTTATCAGGAGATTTACGCTGCCCGATGCTCCAAACTGAGTATCTAGTTGATTCACTCGCATCTGCTTCGATCGACGCACCTTCTGGAGATTACGTCGATCTGGAGAAGATGATTCTTGCGCGCGAAGTTGAAACGGCGCTCTTTCAACACCCACCATCGACGATCGTATTCCAACCACTAAAAATCGGTAGCCACGCAAAGCTCGTTTTCGCAATTGGCATCAAGGAAGTCGCGTGGTCGCAAATCAAGAGTCCGGTGCGATTCAGCATTAGCGTTAACCACGAAGGGAGCCACGAAGTTCTTTTTAAGGCAAGTCTGAATCCACGCAGCCAGGAGCGGGATCGAGGCTGGCAGCGCCACGAACTCGATCTTTCAAAGTTCTCCGGGCAATCGATTCGGCTAATCTTCAAAACCCAAGTCGGTTGGCGGCGCTCAACTGAGTACGCGTGGGCCGGTTGGGCCAATCCGCGCATTGTTCATGAAGTCGTCGTCAACGCGAAATCGCGACGAGCCGATCGACATCCACACATTTTTCTTTTGAGTGCGGACGCGTTGCCGGCGCGCTATCTTGGTTGCTATGGCGCTCCACAGGTGAAGACGCCCGGCCTTGAATCGCTGGCGGCAGACGGTGTGCTATTTGAGCAGGCCTGGTCGCAATCGTGCATGACCCTCGGTTCGTACGCTTCAATTCTCACTGGCCTGCATCCGCATGAGCACGGCGCCAGTCGCGAATGGCAAGCCTTCCCCACTGAAAAAACAAATCTGCCGGGCACACTCAAGCAGCACGGCTATCACACCTTGTTCGTGGCGAGTTCACGCGAGTTATCCGGCCGCACCAACTATCTGGATCGAGTGTTCGATGAAGTGCTGCATACGTTGTCGAATCCGATGCAAGACGGCGCGGTGACCAACCGGCAACTCATGCGCTGGTTTTCACAGCGGCCCGATCAGCCGTGCTTTTGCTGGGTTCACTATTTCGATGTTCATCCACCTTCGATGTCGCCTGAGCCTTATGCCTCGATGTACTACGCGGGCGATCCGACGGACAAGCGAAACGAATTTCGGGCTGCGGATATTAGTCGCATTCGCTCGGTCGAGTCAGCGCTGGTAATGCGCGCCGTGCTTCCTTCGCTTGAACGAGGCGAGCCAGTAGCGGAAGCGATCGACATCCTGGAAGACACAGTCGCGGTCCTGACAGACGGCAGCGAACTCCGGCCCGATCTCGCCGAACATATTTTGAATTTGGGTGGCCGAGCGATGCGCGGCGAATCGCGCGAAGAATTCGGCGATTGGCTTCGACTTCAGACTAGCGCTATGCGCGCCGGTAGCGTGACAGCGGAACTGTTTGAATGGATCAAGACAATCATCAAGCTGCTCGAGAATACCGAGCAGGACATTACGTCGTGGCTGCGCGGAGTGGTGGACTTTCGATATCCGCTCGCGGTGTACAAAGGTACTGTCAGCTATTTCGATTCGCAGATCGAATCGCTGGTCGCCTCACTGAAAGAGCAGGGTCTCTATGATCAGAGTCTCATCATCGTGACGGCGCCGCACGGAGAAATACTAGACGACGCGCGGCTTCCTTATCATCATTTTTTGCTTACGCCGGACACGTTGCACGTGCCGCTGATCATGAAGCTGCCGCAGGAAAGCGCGGCAAGACGTGGTGCGCGAATCCGCGGCATCATTGATTTGATTGATCTGTTTCCGACGATCATGGACATTCAGCAGCTACCGATTCCGAGTGGGCTCTCTGGCGCTTCACGCTGGAATGAAATTAGATCCGGGGCTGACATCAAGCCGCACGATAGTTTCGCCGCAGGACCCCACCAGTTGTCGCAGTCGATTTGTCGTCCGCCTTATTTGCTGGCGCGACAACATCCCGGAGACTCGCTCAAGAGTTTTCACACGGTGCTCAATGGAAGTGACCTCGCGCTCCATCACACAGAATCCGGGAGACTACTTTCCGATCTTTCCGCGAGCGAAGTTGAGGAGTTGCGACGAAGACTTTCCGAATGGCAATCACATTTCATTTGGGAATGATTCGCTCAAGCTCGGCCCACTGTTTCAGATTTGAAGCAACGACCGGGGAATTATCGCGCCATACGCTTCTTGCCTTCGCTTGAGTCCAGGTATTGAAACAAAATATCCGCCGCCAACTCGTTGCCCGCCTTGTTCCAGTGAGGATCGTTCAGCAGATAGAGTTCGCGCTTTTGCTCTTCAACCTTGAATTGCTCAGTTAGATCGATATACGGAATCTGTTTCGTGGCGAGAAAGTTTGTGAGCAACTGTTGCGGTAAATTCAGATCGTAATCTTCCCGGTTCAATCCAAAGGTTTTCACAACCTCGTCAAATCTGTTCGGACTAACTTGAATCACATCCGGATAGATCGCCACCACGAACTTTATGCCGCGAGCGCGCAGCAAGTTGTCCATTTCGGTAAGACTCTGAAAGATGTGCTCAATGTTCGCGCGAAATATTTGGGTGGAAGTCTCTCGCTTGAAAAAAGCCAAGCCGCTTTTTTCAACTTGAAAGAAAACTTCCCGTGGCAAATTCTTCGTGGGCGTGGGCCGTCCGGTTGTGGCAGCCCACTCGGCCGCCTCTTTTCGCGATTGTGTAATGAGGCGGTGGTTTTCATATCTTTGGTTCAGAAATACCCAAAGTCGTGAGTGCGGAATGATGGGATAACCGAACGAGCGCATTTCGTGGCGGGTGTTGATGTCATAGAGACAGCCGTTAACGACAACTCGTTTGCGATTTGGATTGGCGTCAAGAAAATCGTTGCCGGCAAAGAAGCCGAGCACTACTAGGTCGGGATTGTATTGCAAGCCGAATTTTTTGAGCATCGCGAGTTGCTCGCCGGTGTGCGTTCCGGGATAGCCAGTGTTCACCACCTCCACTTTGTGCGAGCCGTCGCGAGCTGCAAACTTTTCTTCGAGCAGGGCCGTGTAGTTTGCTTTGAGTCCTCCGGCCCAACCAAACGAATCGCCCACCACAACTATCCGGAAAACGCCGGGACTTTTCATTAGCGGATAATCTCGATCATTGAACCCAAATTGATTCGTGATCGTGCCATCGTCACCCTCGCCCACAAATCCGGGTTCAGTGCGAAAGTAAGCGCGCGCGCGAAATCCTAAATCCGGGTCATATTCAAAACGATCTTTGAAGAGATAAGGATCGGTGACAATCATCAGGACTTCGACGCAAAACCACGAGACCAGCAGGATAACGCCGACCTTTAATGCGAGTTTGATGATTCGCGTCGGGCGCAGCAGTTTGAGATTCCCTTAAGCGGCCAGCGATGCGTTGAGGTGAATTGGTGGAGCCGAGGGGGATCGAACCCCTGACCTCTTGAATGCCATTCAAGCGCTCTCCCAGCTGAGCTACGGCCCCGTTTGCGTCCGGTCGAAGCGACCGTTCAATGTCGTGCCATGATAGAGGACAACGCGGCGGGATTCCAAGCGCGGCGCGGTCCGCATTCCCTCCGTCAGCGCCGAAGGCGCGAAAGTCAGTAGCCGCGGCTGTAAGGCCGTGGATCAATAACCGCGAAAATGAAATTGAGGCCCGCAGGGCCGGTATTCGCGTTGGGTGATGCGATTTCGATATCGCGCCTTCGGCGCTTAAAACGACCTGGCTGCCCACTGTCCACCGGCTTACGCCCGTTGCTATTCAATAACGGTTCTGCGAACCTCCCCATCGCGATTTTTTCTGCGACCTTTTTCCGCGAGGCATCACTAACTTGTCAGTTCCAGAACTGTTCGGAAGCAAGTTTCAAAATAAGGAGAAGCGTTATGACGAAGTCAATGCGGTACTTTGCTCTGGTCCTCGCAATCTTTAGCGGTGCGGTCGCACTCACAGCGCAGGAAAAATCCAAAGAAAAATTCGACAAGAAAATGGACGAGTCTCTGCAATGTCGTGACTGGCGCGACGGCGATCGACTCTTCCGCCATTGCGAAGTCAAAGAGCAGACGCTGCAAGCCGGCGGCGCGATAACCGTCGATGGGCGGCAAAATGGCGGCGTCTCCGTCAAAGGTTGGGACCGCAACGAAATTCTCGTGCGCGCCAGGATCGAAAGCCGCGCGCCGACCCAGGCCGAGGCCGATGCGCTGGCGCAGCAAGTTCGAATCGAAACCGCCGCGCTCAACATTCATGCCGTTGGTCCTGAATCACGCGACGATTATCA
>JAJPKD010000073.1 GCA_021323895.1 Acidobacteriota bacterium
CCATTTTCAGCGCGCACGAAGCGTGATTTCAACCCAAGTTTGTGACCGCCGGGAATTGCCCACAGACATCCGTTTTCGATCGTGGCGTCTTCCAGCGCAAACCACAGACCAATCACGCTAAGCGGTTCGGTGTAGAGAAACGTCCCATCCTGATGGCAAGTCACTTCGCCGCCAATTCGGGGCTGCTTGAAGATGTACATCGATTGCAGCAGCAAGGGATTCGCTAAGCCAAGATCAGCGACCAACTGTTTCAGGCCATTCGTTCGAGAGAATTGATCGAACACCGGATCGAGGTCGTGTAGCGCATGCCCAATCTTATTGATCGAATGTTCTTTGCTCTGCCGCAAACTTCCGTCAGAGTTGAAGGCGTTCTCTTCAAAGAAGAATCGAATCTTGTCGCCTGATTCGAGAAAGTAATCGTCGCTGGTGCGGGTCTGTTCGTGCGTCGAAAAGATCGAAATTACCGACGGATCGAATTCGCGCACGAGCTCTTCGGCCCGCGCGCGCAGACGATCGCAGGCGTCCGTCGAAACGAAGTCCGACAGCACCAGAAAACCATCGCGTTCGTATTCGGCACGCTGATCGCTAGTCAACATCATTGGTCTCGCATTGTCAGACCTTGAGAGACGCAGATCAAGTCGATGCGCTGTTCAGCAACCGCTTCGCTGCAGAACGGTTTGCATTCCTAAATGGGCGCGATAAACTCGCTCCGCTTTTCAGAAACTAACGAGAACAGCGTGCCTAACGCCCGACCGTCAGGGAGAGCAGCCAGACAATCAATCGCCAGGCAACGATTGCAAGTTAACAACTTGCGATACCAGATGCCCGATCAACTCGAAAACGCCATCGTCGCTGAATCGATCGCCCAGCCGCCCGCGTTTGGCAGGTTGCTGAGAATCTTCGCGCCTGCCGCAGCCATCCCCATCAAATCAACCGATGCAGAAACAGTCGCGCGCCAATATCGCTTTTGGCAGAAGCGCGTGCTTCTCTCTTCAATCATCGGGTACGCAACTTTTTATTTCGTTCGCAAAAACCTGAGCGTCGCGATGCCGGTGATGCAAAGCAGCCTCGGCTTCAAGAAGACTCAGCTCGGTTTGTTTCTCACTTTGCACGGGGTGCTTTACGGCGTCTCGAAATTCGCGAATGGGTTTCTTGGCGATCGCGCGAACGCCCGGGCGTTCATGGCGTTCGGTCTGGGCGCGTCGGCGCTAATGAATGTGTTCTTCGGATTCAACTCGGCAGTTGTTGTGCTCGGATTGATTTGGATGGTGAACGGCTGGTTTCAAGGCATGGGCTTTCCACCGTGCGCGCGCCTGCTGGCGCATTGGTTTCCGCCGAAGCAACTCGCCAGCCGCATGTCAATCTGGAACATCTCGCATTCGATCGGCGGTGGCTTGATCGTAATTCTCTGCGGCTATCTCGTCGTCGTAAGTTGGCGCCTTGCGTTCTTCGTCCCAGCCGCGATCGCTCTCGTAGTAGTAATCGTGATTTGGCTGACTTTGCCGGACACGCCGCCGTCAGTCGGTTTGCCGGAAGTTGAAGGCACCGAGCAACATTCTCAGAAACATGAATCGGGCAAAGAGTTCCGTCGCTTTTTAATCCAACGAGTCTTTCTCAATAAGTACATCTGGATCGTTTCGTTCGCGAACTTTTTCGTTTACATCGTGCGTTATGCCGTGCTGGATTGGGGCCCGACGATGTTGACCGAAGCGAAGCACGTGCATATCACACACGCCGGCTGGATGGTCGCGGCCTTTGAGTTTTGCGGCGCGCTGGGAGCGATGTTCGGCGGTTGGTTGACTGATCGATTTCTCGGCGGCCGCGCCGTGCGCGCGTGCGTCGTTTACATGGCGCTGGCCGGAGTGGCCGTGTTCGCTTTCTGGAAACTACAGCTTCATTCAGAATTGCTGGCAACGTTAGTCCTCGGCGCCGCCGGCTTCTTCGTCTATGGCCCGCAATGTTTGCTCGCTGTGACGGCCGCGAATCTCGCGACAAAGCGCGCGGCCGCAACTGCGATTGGATTGACCAGCATCTTCGGTTACGCGAGCACCGTGCTGTCCGGCTGGGGACTTGGCGCGCTGGTCCAGAAGTTTGGTTGGGATGCAGGGTTCTTTGGATTGATCATTGTTACCGTGATCGGAACTCTGCTCTTCATCGCCGCCTGGCCCGCGAAGGCACACGGCTATGAAAACACATAAGATTTCTACAAGACTCGAAAGGAAAACATTCCAGTGTCAAAACATTTGAGAGTCGCATTTGGCGCGATGATGTTCGTTGCCGGACTTGTCGTGATTCCTGCCACACCGGCCCCGGTGCTGGCGCAACAGGAGCAGATTGCCGGCGGCTACGCCGAAACTTCCAACAGTGATCCGGACGCGCTGGCCGCGGCCCGTTTCGCGGTCAGAAGACAAGCCCAGAAGACGCATAAGCGCATATCTTTTCGCTCAATCAAACGCGCGGAGGTTCAAGTGGTTGCCGGACTCAACTACCGGCTCTGCATGACGGTAAGGATCAAGCGCAAGACTCGGGAAGTAACTGTCGTGGTTTACAAGAATCTCAAACAAAAATATTCGCTCACGAGTTGGACGGCAGGCTGTGTAACGCAATGACCAACATCAAAGTCACTCGCGGCCATCTGAAATGGGCCGTCGATCAAGAGAACTGGGATCTTCTTGATAGGCTGCTGGAGATCGACAACTCTCTGATTAATGACAACAGTCTGTTCACCGATACGTGGGGCGATTGGTGGGGCATGCTGTTGGAAGCTGTGTACAGACGGTCCGTGGATGGAGTTCGCGTCCTGCTCAAGCACGGCGCGCAACGCGACCTGGCCCGATGGGGAGACGGGATGTCGATGACACCGATGGACGCTGCTGAAGACAATCCCGAGATACTCGGTCTGCTGCAAAATCCAGAACCACCGATCTATGTGCGAAAGACAGAACCCGATCTGCCTGGCGACTCATCAAAAGAGACGAGCGTCAACCGGCAAGGTGAAATTCGCGATGCTACCGGCCTCGTTTTCCAAATTGGCGAATCTGAAGACGCGAGTTAGACTCACAGAATCGCAATCGAAAAAATTGTCTTTTACGGAGAGGGATTCTCAATGAAAAAAATTACTGTCTCAGTTCTACTTGTCATGTTGCTTTTCGTTAACTTGATCGCCGCCCCAAGCAAGCGTGTGAAATTTCCCCCGGGACGCACCACCGTTATCTTGAAAGGCCGAACCACTGGCGGTCCCAGCGAAAGCGGCGGCATGGAGCCCGTCAGCTACACTTTGCGTGCGCGCAAGGGACAGACGATGACTCTGCATCTGACCTCCGCCAAAAAGAACGCAGTGTTCGGACTCTACGCACCGGGCATGGATTTGGTTGAAGGCGCGCAGTCTGTTGCCGATTGGAGTGGCACGCTACCAAAGACTGGCGATTACGAAATCATCGTTTTTCCGGAAGACGAGAAAACAAACACGGCCTTCACACTTGAAATTACGGTTCGCTGAAGTCGGACCGGCATATCAATAATCTCAACTAAACCGGTCGGCGGAGGTAAGTCGGTTGCGATGACTCGCATCCGGTTCTAGACTTGTCTTGCTTTAGTGTTTGAGGAATTTTGTGGAGCCGGCTATCGGACTTGAACCGATGACCTTCTAATTACGAATCAGACGCTCTACCAACTGAGCTAAGCCGGCCCGCGATGCATTTGACTATACGAAGGCGCAGTTTTGAGGTCAAGTAGCATAGACTTCCGTCTTTCAAAACATCGAGTCAGCCACGCCACAACGATTAGAGAATAAAGTCTATGTTACCGGAGGGAGGCATCATGAGAGGTCAGACGCGCAACATCGAAACGTTCAAAGTAGGAACGGGCGCTCGCATGAACGAGTTCGATTTTCATAAGCATTCAGGAAGAGATGCATGAGCATCACGGTGATGAGATCGAACAGGCCGCACGTAAACCAGAGACAACCGCCGAACGCGTTGCGCGATTAACGAAACAGGCGCATGAGAAGGTTTTGAAGAGGAAGAAGCGGCGGTAGGGATCGTCCTCGTCCCACGACAACCGGCAGGATGCCGGTGACCCGCAGGCAAGATGCCTGCGCTCCAGCATGAACCAGATCACAATCATCGGCGGCGGACTTGCCGGAGTTGAAGCTGCGTGGCAAGCGGCGACGGAAGGCGCGCGCGTTAAGCTCTATGAAATGCGCCCCGTAAAGCAGACGCCCGCGCATAGCACCGACAAACTCGCAGAGATCGTCTGTTCGAACTCCTTGAAATCAGACGAGCCGGGCAGCGCTTCGCATCTCTTGAAAGAAGAACTCCGTCGCGCCGGTTCGCTCGTAATGGAGGCCGCCGCGGCTACACAAGTTCCTGCCGGCGCCGCGCTCGCCGTCGATCGCGAGCGATTCGCCGAGCACATCACGCACCGAATCGCATCTCATCCAAATATCGAAATCGTCCGTGAAGAGATCACCACGATTCCGCATCGCGAGACCACGATCATTGCGACCGGCCCCCTCACTTCTGAGGCGCTGACGTTCGAGATTATGAAACTAACCGGCGACGATCAGCTCTACTTCTACGACGCGATCGCTCCGATCATCGCCGCGGATTCAATCGATCACTCAATCGCCTTCAAAGCTGCACGCTACGGCAAAGGCGGTGACGATTACCTGAATTGCCCGCTGAATGAAGAAGAATACGCGCGCTTCTACGATTCGCTCATCAACGCCAACAGCGTGCCGCTACAACGTTTCGAAGAGACGCGCTGGTTTGAGGCTTGTCTGCCGATTGAGGAGTTGGCGCGACGCGGCGTGGATACTTTGCGCTATGGCCCGATGAAGCCGGTTGGTCTGATTGATCCGCGCACAGGCGAACAACCTTATGCGGCGGTGCAGCTTCGCCAGGAAAATTTGATGGCGGATGCGTACAGCATGGTGGGATTTCAAAATCACCTGCGGTACGGCGAGCAGGCGCGCGTGCTCCGCCTGATTCCCGGACTTGAACGTGCAGAGTTTTTGCAGTTTGGACAAATTCATCGCAACACTTACATCAACTCTCCGCGTGTGCTTCAGCCAACCATGCAGATGCGCGCGCATCCAAACATCTTCTTTGCCGGACAGATCACCGGCGTCGAGGGCTACGTCGAATCGGTCGCTATGGGTTGGCTGGCTGGCGCAAACGCGGCGCGGCTGGGAAACGGTGAAGAACTTTTGATAGCGCCGCCCCGTAGTGCAATTGGGGCTTTAGCACGGTATGTTTCGAGCGCGGAGACGAAAAATTATCAGCCGGTGAACATCACGTTCGCGCTCCTCGAGCCTCTGAGTCGCGAACAAGCGCGATCGGTAAAGCGCAAGCGCGATCGCCATCTGTTGCAAGTTAAGTTGGCCTTGGAAGAATGGGTCGAGTGGATTCAGAAAGCTCGCAGCGGAAGCGAGTTGGCAACGGTCGGGTAACGCGATTGCGAAGAACGCGCCCGATCGTTTCAGGTTCCTTGCTGCTCGCTGCGCTCGCTGGTTTCTTCTTTGCCGCTTCCCAGCTACCGTCGCACTCTCAATCGGGGCGGCAAAAGGGCCCCGCGCCTTCCCCAACTCCACCGAACAACAACCGACCGCGACAGGTGACGAAGCTTCCACCACCACCAGTCATGAGGCCTTCGCCAAAGTCGAACACTAGTGACAATTCTTCGGACCAGAGCGACGAGGTCGTCCGCGTCGCTTCACATTTGGTTCCGGTTCCCACGACTGTAGTCGATGCTCGCGGCGTGGCGATTGCGAATCTGCGGCTCGAAGACTTCGAACTTTCGATCGACGGCCAGACGAAGCCGATTAGCGACATCACGCGATCTGACTCGCCGGTGCGCATGGCGATGCTGTTCGATAACAGCGGCAGTCTGGATGCGTCGCGTGATTTTGAGAAGCGCGCGGCCGTTCGATTTTTCCGCAACGTGATGCGGCCGGTTGACCAGGCGGCAATCTATTCAGTTTCCACGAATATTGAGCTGGCTCAGCCGATGACCAGCGATATCGGCCGGCTACAACAAACCATCGAGTCGTTTGCGAAACCCGAAGGAGCAACGTCTCTCTACGACGCAATTTTTCAGGCGCTGGTTTATCTGAAGCCTTTCGTCGGCCGCCGCGTAATCGTAATCGTGTCAGACGGACGAGACACCACGAGCCGCTACGATCATGATTTTGACGCCACGTTGCAGCGACTTACTTCGGACGAATGCCAGGTCTATGTGGTGCAGACCGGCGTCTATGACAACGCTAACGTGCGCGACCTGGCCGCCGAGCGTCGCATGCAAGAGTTCGCGGGGCAGACTGGCGGAGCAGCTTATATTCCGAGGACTGTTGACGATCTCGACGTGGCGTTCGCGCAAATCTCAGCGGACCTCGCGCAGCAATATATCCTCAGCTATTACCCTGGTCCCGACAAACGCGACGGCAAGTATCACCAAATCAGCGTGCGCGTGAAGCCCCAACCAAACGCGCGCGTGCGGGCCCGAAAAGGATTCTTGGTGAAAAGTTCGGATCGAGTGTAAAGTGAAGCTATGAAAACCGTTAAGAGGCGAGCAAAGGTAGAAAGGGTAATCATCGAGCGTCCAAAACGAGAGCACGTCACTCGTGAGGAAGCGTTGAAACGAGTCAAGGCGTTTCCAAAACGCATGGAGAAGCTAATTGCCGCTATCCGAGAAGGTTCGCATCGAAATATTCATTCCTGATCTCCCCGATCAAACTTACAGCAGCATTCTGGAAAATCTCGGGAATGAACTAACTGCCGCTTTTGGCGGTTGCACGGTCATCTTGAGCGTCGGTAAGTACCGAACCATCGACGGGGTGATTCTTCCTGACAAGATCAACATTCTCTTTTCAGACACACCTTTTCACTGGGGACGCGACCGCTTAATCATTGAACAATATTCCGAAAGGCTTCGACTTTCAGTGAAGCGAAGCCTCCAGGAGGAGGAATCGATTCTGGTCTCGATTTATCCGGTTTACCACTCGGAATAGTGTCTGGTGACAACGGTACAATGTTCGCTGAGCTTCTCACGCAATTCCTGGATCACCTACGTTACGAGCGCAACGTTAGCGCGCACACTATACGAAATTACGAAAGCGACCTGCGGCAGTTCATCGATTATGTTGCGCCTGCGGATGAAAACGGTAAGCGCAAAGAACCACCTCTCGCGCAGATCGACCACCTGACCATTCGCGAATGGCTGGCGACGCTGCACTCGGATCAGAAAAGGAAGACTTCGATCGCGCGCAAGCTCGCCGCGCTGCGCACCTTCTTTCAATTCCTCGTGCGCGAAGGCATCGCCGAATCGAACCCGGCCAAAATCGTTGCCACGCCGCGCAAAGAAAAGAAACTTCCGGTCCACCTGTCGATTGAAGATGCCATTCGCTTCATCGAAACGCCCGACATGGAAACTGATTTTGGCAAACGCGACCGCGCGATTCTCGAGCTGCTCTACGCGACGGGCGTACGCGTTTCCGAACTAGTCAACATCAATCTGCGCGACATCGATTTCAAGAACAAGCTGCTGCGAGTTTTTGGCAAGCGGCGCAAAGAACGGATCGTCCCGTTCGGAGATCCCGCCGCAAAGGCTTTGCAGGATTATCTGGGAGTGCGCGAAAAATTCCTGATGAACGCGCCGGCGACAAAACGCGACGCGCAACCATTGATTTTGAATTATCAAGGGACGCGGATGACGACCCGTTCGGTAGGACGACTGGTCGAAAAATACATTCGCTTATGCGCCGGCATTCACGACATCAGCCCGCACGCGCTGCGCCATTCGTTCGCGACGCATCTGCTGGACAGCGGCGCCGACCTGCGCGACATTCAGGAACTGCTTGGGCACGCGCGCCTCTCCACCACGCAAATCTACACGCATGTTTCGATGGAAAAACTGATCGAGGTTTACGATAAAGCACACCCGAAGGCGTAAACCGAACGGTTACTCCGCCCGCGGCAAGACTCGTACTTGCTTCTAACTCTGGCTCTCGATCCGCCAGAGCCTTCGGACGGCCTCGCTTCAGTGAACTTTTTTGCCCGCTGATTGCTCGTTTTGATTGTGTTGTGCGATATATTCTTATCGCGCGTCGAAGTAAACATTTATGCAGGGTCAATTGTCGGAACATCCGCTCGCCGAACTCATTCGCGAAATCGCAAATGCTGAAATATCCGGAGCGCTTCGACTCTCACGAGGGCGCGCAAAGGTCGTCGTCTATTTCGACGGCGGCAAGTTGGTTTTTGCCGCATCCAACTTGCGCCCGCACCGACTGCGCGAGGTCGCGCGGCGCAATGGAATCTCCGCCGAGCAATTACAAACCATAGCCGAAACAAGTTCCGAGACCGAAACGGCGACAGCTTTGTTGAATGCCGGGGTGTTAACTGAGCAATCGCTGCAAAATATTCGCTCGAACCAGGTAGCTGACGTGATGAGGACGGCGATACTTTGGACGGATGGGGACTGGGAATTCGATGCGCGCGTCAGAATTACAGGTGAGGCCCGCGTCGAAGTTGAGATTAACCGATTGTTGCATGAATGCGCGCGTCACCTGCCCTTTCCGTTCGTCAAGTCGCGGTTGCAGAATTCAACCGGCGTCTTTTCCGTCGACTCAAGCAAAGAGATCGCCGGCCTTTCGCCCATCGAAGAGTTTATCGTCTCGCGCACCCGACTCGCGCCGACGGCGCTGAATCTGCCCGACTTAATCGGCAACGGATTGCCCGAAGAAGAAGCCCTGCGAAGTGTTTATGCTCTATCGCTTACCGGTCTGCTAGAGCGCAGCGAATGGCCCGTGGCTTTTGACGCTGATTGCTTAGCCAGAGCGAAGAGCGCCAAAACGCGGATTGATTCTGCAACCGAATCGAAGCCGGCGGAGACCAGCCAGAAGGTCGGTGATGTCGAATCTTTTCTCGCGCGAATGGATTCGGCAACGGACCACTACGAAGTGCTGAATATATCGCGCAGCACCAGTCTGGGAGAGATCAAGTCTGCCTATCATCTGCTGGCGCGCCATTTTCATCCGGATAGATTTCATCAGCGCGATCCTGAACTACGAAGCCGAATCGAAGCTGCCTTCGCGCGGGTCGCGCAGGCATACGAGGTTCTCAGCGATCCGATGCGGCGCGCTGAATACGATCAAAGAAGGGTTTCCAAACCCATCGGAGAAACTGAAAAACCTGTGCCGGCTGCGCCGGAACCGGAGGTGCAGCCTCGCGCGAACGCGCAGAACAGTTTTCGCCAGGGCATGGAAGCTCTGAACCGAAAAGATTATGACGAGGCGATCCGTTTTTTGGCCGAAGCGGCTATACTCGAACCGAGGCAGGCCCGTTACCGCGCGCAATATGGTTACGCGTTGATGAATCGACCCAAGTCGGGGCGCGCCGCGGAAGCTGAACTGCTTGCGGCGCTGATGCTCGAGCCGAACAACGCAAAGTTTCGCGTGATGCTCGCCGAGATTTATCAAAGCGGCGGTATGCGTCGTCGCGCTGAGAATGAAGCGTCGAAAGCTCTGTCAATCGATCCGAAAAACGAGAAGGCTCGGGCGTTGTTAGAGAGCCTGCGAAAGAAATAGAACCGCGAATTCATGCCGCCTATCGAATCAATCGACCACACTCATTCGGACACGATCGAGGTTTTTGCCAGCCTCAGCGCTCACGCGGACGAATTTGAAGGTTATGCGAACCCGCACGCCATGCGGATCGCGGCGATCGCCGATCAACTTGCGAAGTCTTTTCATCTCGGTCCGCGTGATCGTTTCTCGCTCCGCATCGCCGGGTTGGCCCACGATCTCGGTGAAGTCGCGATGGATCGCGATTACCTGCGCCGGCCCGGTCCCCTCAGCGAAGACGAACGCATCGATCTCGCG
>JAJPKD010000127.1 GCA_021323895.1 Acidobacteriota bacterium
CTCAGGAATCTTCATGATGTCGGCAGAGAGGATCGTCAAGTCAGCAAGCTTTCCGACTTCGATCGAGCCACGCACATTTTCTTCGAACGCCACGTACGCCGGCCAAATCGTAAACATCTTCATGGCCTGTTCACGCGTGACTTTTTCTTCAGGGTGCCAGCCCTCGCCGGAAAATCCGCGAATATCTTTGCGCGCGACCGCGGCGTAAAACTCGATCATCGGCTCGCCGCGTTCGACCGGCGCGTCCGAACCGCCGGGAATGATCACGCCCGATTTCAGAAAGCTGTTCCACGCGTACGCGCCTTTCAAACGTTCCATGCCGAGGCGGCTGGGAGCGAAGTGCAGATCGCCAATCGCGTGCGATGGTTGCATTGAAGGAATGATGCCGAGTTTCGCGAAGCGCGGAATGTCGGTCGGATTGACGATCTGGGAATGCTCAATGCGCCAACGCGGCTCGGCGATCTTGCGTTGCGACTTTGGCACGGCTTGCAAAGCTTTTTCGTATTCATTCAACACGAAGCGATTGGCCCAATCACCGATGGCGTGCGTCTCGACCTGGATGCCTTTCTGCAAAGCCTCTTTCAGCATCGGGAGCATGTCTTCATTCTTGACGCGCAGGAAACCGACGTTGCGTTCCATTTTTCCGTCTGCGGTCTTGATCTCGGGCACGTCGCTGTACGGCTCAAGCAACGCCGCGCCGCGCGAGCCGAGTGCGCCGTCGGAGACAACTTTGATAGCGCGCACGTTCAGATGATTGTTGAAGGCTTCGATGATGGGACCTTCGCGCAAGAGTCTTTGCGCCTGCGGACCTGGCCCATAGACAGCTTTGTAAATTCTGACTTTGAGTTTGCCTTCAGCGTAAAGTTTCTTGTAGAGGTCAACGTCTTCATAACTGCCGCCTGGATCCTGCACTTGCGTCCAACCCAGCATCAGGCTGCGATCGTTGGCGAGAACCGCGGCTTGCTCGTCGTTGCCGCGCGCGCCGGGCGGAATCTGCCGCCCCACGAAACCCTGCGCGTTATCCAACAGCATGCCGGTTGGTTCGCCTGTTTGTTTGTCGCGCAAGACTTGTCCACCGAACGGGTCCTTGGTTTCTTTCGTCACGTTCCCGAGTTTCAGCGCGGCGCTGTTCGCGACCGCGCCGTGCCCGTCGGCGCGCGTCAGGAACACCGGATTGTTCGGAGAAATCTTGTCCAAGTCCCAACGCGTCGGAAACACGGGCGGCTTCCAAAACGTTTCGATCCAGCCGCGGCCGACGACCCATTCGCCCGGCTTGGCTTTATCAACACGCTCTTTGACCTTCGCAAGAAAATCTTCCAGGTTCGTAATGCCTTCCAAATTCAAATTCATCTCGCGTTGGCCCACGCCGAGAAAGTGATAATGCGCATCCGTCATTCCCGGCAGAACGGTCTCGCCGTGCAGATCGATCACGCGCGTGTTCGCGCCCTGGAATTTTTTCACCGCCGCATTCGAGCCGACGAAGATGATTCGATCGCCTTTCACGGCGATTGCTTCGGCGTGCGGCTGCTTGTCGTTGACGGTGTAGATGTTGCCATTAATGAAGACAAGATCGGCAGGTTCGGCTTTGAAGGTTGCGGGCGCGAAGCTGAACAGAAGAATGCTCAGCACAATGGAAATGATCTTCATAGTTTCCTCTTGGGTGACGCGAAACTTCGGAGCGCCGAGTTATATCACAATGATCAATTCAGTGCTTGCTTTGCAGCGACTGCATGATCGCGCGGTATTGAGCGTCGTCGCGAATTGAATCGAAGAGCGAGTTATTCTCGATCGCCGCGATGTCCGCAAATCCATGATCGACGGCCGCCTTCAGCGCGCGCAGAGATTTCTTTTTGTCGCCTTTGCCGGCATAAGCGCACGCCAAATAGAAGAAGGCGCCGACGCGTTCGGGATTGATGTCCGAAGCCAGGGCGAACCAGCGCGCCGCCGCGTCGAAGTGTTTCTGACTAAGCTCGCTGGTGCCTTGCTCATAAAAATTTATGTACGCACCGTTGACTACGCGGCGCGCGATCCGCCGCTCGCTGGTGTCTTCCGGTTTCGCAGATTGCTTGCGCAGATCGGAAAAGAGACTTTTCAGTTGCGCATCGGGAGCCATCTCTTCAGAAACATTTTGCTCGCGCCGCGTGTTGTCCAGTGAGTTCTCAGAATCACCGCGCAGGGACACCCGCCGCGAAGCCGCAACCAAACTGCGCACACGAGCCTCGAATTCACGCTGGCGGGAAATCTGGCGTTGTTCTTCGCGCAAAGCGTTCTTCACTTCGGGGCTGGCCTGCAGCTTAGCCAACTCAGCTTGCGCTAACGTCAGATCGTGAAGGCCATTGAAGGTCGCGACGATTGCGGAGTAAGCCTGGAAGGCTTCGTAAGATTTTTTTGCTTCGCTAAGTGATGTCGCGCGCGCCCACCTTGCTTGCCACGCTGATTCGACAAATTTCTGATCGTTCGGACGAAGTTTGTCCTTGACCGCTTGCAATTCCATCCATTCGATCGCCTCGATGGCCACCTCAGGCGGCGGCCAATCGTGACGACCGGCGAACTCCGCAACCAGATGAATCGTTCCGGCTTTGTTCAAGGCCGGATCGAGTTCTCTGATTTCTGCAAAATTGAAATCGTCGATACCAAGCGTGAACAGAATCGAAAAAGGCAGCCGGGTCGCGGCGTTCAAACCGACTGGTAACCCGGCGCCCGAAGCAATGACTCCCGCGACACAGCCCTGACATTGCGTTGCCAGATAGATCGCCAGTCGCGCGCCACCGGAAAAGCCGGTGACGTAAACGCGTTGCTCATCGATCCGAAAACGGCGCTGCGCATCTTTCACGATCGCATTCCAGGCGTCGATCGAAGGCTGCATCGAGCCGTTGCGAGAATTATTCGAGCCGATCACAATCCATCCGAACTTTTCCGCGGCATCTCTATAGCGCTCGGCCGGAAGCGTTCCGCGCGCGCCCGGATCGAAGGCAAACAGCACTGGCCATTTTCGTTCTTGCGTGTAATTCGAAGGCAGATAAAGGGCGTAGCTCTGCGTCGCGTCATCGACGCAGTTCACTCGTTCAATAATTGTCCCTTTCGGCAGATCGATCTGGGCGGCCGCTGATTGCTGTAAGGCGGGTGAGTGAGCGACAATTGGCTGCAAAACACTCGTAGCCGACAAGCAAAAAAAACAAATTAGCGTGAGAACGATCACGGCTACATCTTAACCCAGGACAAACTCTAGTTGGAGCAAACTGATGAATGCTGAATCGCTGAATCTTTCGACTTCGAATGGCGCAACCACCGCGTACGTTGCGCGACCGCTCGGCGAGTTTGATGCTGCCGTTCTCCTGATTCAGGAATGGTGGGGCATCAATGCGCACATCCGCGACCTCGCGGGACGATACGCCGACGAAGGCTATCTGTGTGTCGCGCCCGATCTATATCGAGGCCGCGTAACGAAAGACAAAGAAGAAGCATCAGCGTTGATGCACACTC
>JAJPKD010000153.1 GCA_021323895.1 Acidobacteriota bacterium
GCCCTTGGTAGCCGGCAACGATGTCATTCCCAAGGATGTGAAGTTGCCGCTCGATTTGAGTAAGGGTTACGAGAAGCTCACCGATCCCAACGATAAGTTGATCGTCACGACGGCGACTGAGCCTTTCCTTTTGTATGTGAAAGTATCGATGTATGCGGCTATTGCCCTGGCGGTGCCGTTTCTGCTTTGGCAAATCTGGGCGTTCGTTTCGCCCGGTTTGTATCCGCACGAACGGAAATACGTGACGCCGTTCATCGCGCTCTCGACTATCTTTTTCGTGCTGGGCGCAGCAACTGCTTACTATCTGATCTTTCCGCCGGCCGCAAAATATTTGTTGGGCTTGGGAACGGATTTTCGTCTGCTGCTCAAGGCCGACGATTACTTCGACTTCATTATCCTGCTCATGTTGGGTATGGGAGCGGTCGCCCAGATGCCGGCCATAACTTACGTACTCGCGCGCATCGGTCTGGTGACTGCGGGATGGATGCTGAAGGTCTGGCGCGTCGCGGTGATCGTCATTCTGATTGTGGCCGCAGTACTTTCGCCGACGAACGATGTCCCGAACATGCTTCTGTTTGCCGCGCCGATGTTCGTGCTCTACGCGATTTCCATAGTTGTAGCGTGGATTTGCGGGCGAAAACGGCAAACGGCATGACACAGTTGGGCAACTTTACCGTGGTTTTCGAGCATCTTGACTCTGGTTTCAGCCAAACCTAGAATTCGTTATTCGTCTCCGTGTCCCCGAACGCAGCTTGCGACAACTGATGTGGCCGACGCGCTAGTTTTTCCGAAGTTTTCCTGGGAGTAATTTCAATATGTCAATAAGCCGATTGGGCCGTCTGGCCGTCACTCTCCTGGCTCTGAGTTTTGCCGTGCCTTCGAGCTTCGCGCAAAAGAAGAACAACGATCAGCAGGACCCAACTGAGAAGCCCCGCAACGTTAAGCCCGAACTGAAAAAGGCTTACAAGGATTGGCTCGAAAAAGACGTCGCTTACATCATCACCGACGAAGAGCGGAAAGCTTTTAAGAAGCTGGAAACCGACGACGAGCGCGAGCGCTTCATTGAAGAATTTTGGCGACGGCGCGATCCCGATCCGGACACCGACGAAAACGAGTATCGCGAGGAATACTACGAGCGTATCGCCTACGCCAACGAGCACTATGCTTCCGGCATTCCGGGTTGGAAAACCGATCGCGGCCGCATCTACATCATGTGGGGCAAGCCCGACGAAGTCGAATCGCATCCTTCGGGGGGCGCTTACAACCGAGAGTCGTACGAAGGCGGCGGCTCGACTTCGACCTATCCGTTCGAGCGTTGGTTCTATCGCTATCTTCCCGGCGTGGGCTCCGGCATTGAGATCGAGTTCGTCGATCCGACCGGCAGCGGCGAGTATCGCATCGCGCGCAACCCGGATGAGAAAGATGCGTTGCTGCACGTACCGGGCGCAGGTTTGACCTTGGCCGAAGAGATGGGCCTGTCAGACAAGGGCGAGCGCATCTCGAACCTTGGTGGCATCGGTATGCCGAACTACACGCGCGAGCAGGACAGCCCGTTCTCGCGTCTGCAAATCCTGAGCGACCTGCAACGGCCACCGCAAATCAAATTCAACGACTTGGCGTCGGCAGTTAACACGCCGGTGATCGAAGACAATCCCCTCAATTTCGATTTGCGCGTGGACTTCTTCCGGCAATCTGACGAACGCGTGATCACGGCGTTCACTATTCAGACGGACAACAGCAACCTGGTGTTCAAAGACAGCGGTGGCTTGCAGCAAGCGCAACTAAACATCTTCGCGAAAATTACACACGTCTCCGGCCGCCGTGCCGGCGTGTTTGAAGATCCGGTGATTACGCGCGCGACTCCTGAAGAATTAACTGAAACGAAAGATCGCAAGTCGGCCTACCAGAAAGCGGTCGCGTTGGCGCCGGGTCGCTATCGCGTTGACGTGATCGTGCGCGACATTGAATCGGGCGCGACCGGCGTGCGGCATCAGGGCTTCGAAGTTCCGAAGTACGATGCCGGCAAACTTTCGACCTCGACCCTGGTGCTCGCGACCAAGCTGGAGAACCTCGGCGATCAACCGGCGGTCGGCATGTTCACGATCGGTACAGTGAAAGTGATTCCTAACGTTTCGGGAACTTTCCATCGCGGCTCGCCGATTGGCGTTTACATGCAGATTTATAACGCCGGCATCGATCAAACGACGCTGCGGCCTTCAGTCGATGTTGAGTACGCGCTGATGAAAGACGGCAAAGAGATTGGCAAGCAGGCCGAAGATTGGCGTGGCAACAGCGACGCCGGGCAGCGTCTGACGCTGGCGCGCTTGATCGACTCGAGCCGTTTGAATCCCGGCGACTATGCCGTCGAGGTTCGCGTCCGCGATCACGTTAGCGGCCAGTCGCTGACGCAGACAGCAAAGTGCACGGTGCTGCAGTAGCTCTCGCATTAAACGATCAAACAAATCGCGAGCGGCGGTCCAAGTCGCTCGCGATTTTCCTTTGTCGAGTTCAGCAGACTTAACGCGCCCGCGCGGCGCAGTGTTAGAATCGAATCACCGATGCAACCGCTTCATCTCACGGGCTTATCTCAGGCCGAACTGTCTGATTTTGTCGCCTCTTTGGGCGAACCTGACTATCGCGCGCGGCAAATTTTCTCGCAGATTCACGCGCGGCGGCTTCGCTCATTCGATGAAATGACTGATCTGCCGAAAGAGCTGAGAGCGAAGTTGAGCGAGCAAACGACAATCTCCACGTTGGCGCTCGAATCGCGATACATTTCGACAGACGGCACGCGCCGGTATCTTTTCAAAACTCGCGATAACAAACCCGTCGAGACCGTTTTCATTCCGGAAGAAAATCGCGACACGATCTGTTTTTCTTCTCAGTCAGGCTGTCCACTGCAATGCACTTTTTGTTTGACGGCGCAGCTTGGTTTGCTGCGCAACCTTACTGCCGGCGAAATTGTCGAGCAGATAATCTTTGCCCTGAACGATGCTTACGGCGTTGGGGTGCAGCCACCGCGCGGAACAAACCTGGTCGGCATGGGCGCCGGCGAACCCTTTCTGAATTTCGAGGAGTTGATGAAGGCGATTCGCATCATGAAGGAGCCAAACGGCCTGCACATTGTGCCGAATCGAACCACCGTTTCGACTGCCGGGATCGTCCCGCGCATTCGCGAGCTCGCGACCATTCCCGATCGTCCGCATCTCGCCATCTCGCTCGCCGCACCGAACGATGAACTGCGTAACGAGCTGATGCCGATCAATAAGAAGTGGCCGATCGACGAACTGATGGCCGCATGCAAGATGTTCGAAAAGTCTCTGAAGCGTGGCGAGCGGTTCACCTTTGAGTACGTGATGCTCGATGGCGTGAACGATTCCGCTGAGCACGCGCGACAGCTGGCTAACTTAATCAATCGTTATCGCCTTCATGCGAAGGTGAATCTGATCCCGCACAACCCGGCTGAGCCGCTGCCTTATCAACCATCACCGATGGTTCGCGTCGAAGCATTTCAATCGATCCTGGAATCGAAAGGTGTGCACGCATTCATCCGCCGCCCGCGCGGCCGAGACATCCTGGCAGCCTGCGGCCAGTTGGCGGCAAGAAGTTCGCCGCGTCTCTCGGAACAGCTGTGACAACAGCAAAATTCATTTCAAGTTCATAGCAAAGCGGGGTAAAATCCGCGATCAACATCGACAGGGAATTGGCATGAGAAACAAACTAACGAATCGCATTTTCATTGGCACCGCGCTGGTCGCGTTTATTCTGATCCCTTCAAGTTTCGCGGCCGCGCCCTCACCCGAGCCGAACATCAACATCAAGGGTTATTACGCAAACGATAAAGCGCCGCGCGGACGCGTGGTGCGTGCGGCGATCGTGATCGAAATTCCAACCGGCTATCACGTGAATGCCAATCGGCCGCTCGGCAAATATGCGATTCCCACGACGGTGAAGATTGAAGCGCCGAAAGGCGTCTCGGTTGGGCCGATCTCGTTTCCGCGCGCGATCGTTCGCAAGTTGAAAGCCGTTAACAATGAGTCGCTCGCCGTTTATGAAGGCCGCGCAATATTGCGTTTCAATGTAACCGTTCCGGCGACTTATTCAGACGGCTGGATGAATTTGAAAGCGAAGGTGCGTTATCAAAGCTGTAACGACGAAGTCTGCTTTCCGCCCAAAAACCAGGACATTGATTTTGGTATCAGTGTGGTCGGCGCAAACGATCGCGTGCAACGTGCTAACGGCTGGGTCTTTGGCGGAAGATAAGTTCAACCCTGACCGCTAACTCACAAGACTATGTTCCAAGAATACCAAATCCCCACGTACGCCGGATTCTGGTGGCGCGTGCTGGCGTATCTAATCGACAGCTTGATCATGTCCGCGATCTTTTTCCCGTTGGGTTTTATCGTCGGCGTGGGAGTCTTTTCGAGCGGCGTCGATCAAGATTCACCGGTAATGCCGATGCTTAATCTCGGCCTCAATGGAGTTCAAATTCTGGCCGCTTGGCTCTATCACGCATTTCTGGAAAGCTCTTCATGGCAGGGAACCATCGGCAAAAAAGTCTGCGGTCTGCGCGTGACCGACATGGATGGTCGTCAGATTAGTTTCGCCAAAGCGACGGGACGATACTTCGGCATGATCCTCTCGGGAATGATTTGCCTCATCGGCTTCATCATGGTTGCGTTCACCGAAAAGAAGCAGGGCCTGCACGACATAATGGCGGGAACTCTGGTGCTGAGAGGACCAGCCGTAACCAGCTATCCTGTGCCGCCACCTCCGCCGGATTTTAGCTACCGAGGCGGAGGGCCACTAAATATCTAATTCTCGTTTGCAGCTATTCGCGCGTTCCGATCACCGACATCAAACGCCCGACGCGGCCGTGTCGCTGCTTCTCTTGCCGATATGAAAAGAACAGGTCGTTGCGATCCATCGTGCAGAATGGCGCGACGTGAATTCGATCCGGCGAAACTCCCGCGTCCATAAGTTGTTCACGATTCGCTTGATGGAGATTGATGCGCGCATGTCCGTCGCGCGTCGGTGCCAGCAGATCGTCAGCGTTCGCAAAGCGTTCCTTAAAGACGCTGATTACATCGCTACCCACTTCATAACAGCAGTGGTTCGCCGCCGGTCCAATCGCCACGCGCAGATTTGCGGCAACGGCGCCAAACTGATTCTCAAGTTGCCCAATCGCCTGCTTGATGATCGATGAAGAAGTGCCGCGCCAGCCGGCATGCACCGCAGCGAACGAACGAGTTATCGGATCGTCAATTAGGACGGGGACGCAGTCAGCGGTTTTGACCGCGAGCAGAACATTCGGAGTTCTGCTGACCAGAGCGTCGCAATATTGATCGTCGCCGAGCACGCCCGGCTTTTGGTTTGCTTCTTCCCGTGTGCGAACGACGCGCACATCGATGCCGTGGACTTGCCAGCAGCCCGTCAGCAGCCACTCGCCTTCGAATAACTTCAGAAAGCGGCGGCGGTTCTCGTAAATATTTTCCGATTCGTCTTCGTTAAAGCCGGCGAGGTTCAGCGCGCTTTCCGGCATCGGGCTGACGCCGCCGACTCGCGTTGAGAACGCATTTGTGAAACCATCTTCCTCGAGCGGTTCGCAAACCAGCGCGCGCACGTCATCGCGTTCGCGCCAGTAGAAGCCGGAAGCCTGGAGCGCAGATTCTTCTGTGATCATTTCAATCGGAGTTGACATCATCGAAGTTCGTCGCGTGCGCGAGACCATCGAACGCACGCCGCGCTTTGCCGAGCGCGTTTTCACCGAGGCCGAACGCGCTTACTGTGAATCGCGCGGCGCCGTCGCCGCCCAGCATTATGCCGCGCGCTTCGCCGCAAAAGAAGCGGCGCTGAAAGCTTTGCAGACCGGATGGAGCGGCGGCATCAGTTGGCAGGACGTTGAAGTAGCGGCGAAGGACTCAGGCGGGCCGCTGATTCTATTCCACGGCCGCGCGCGCGAATTGTTCGACGAGAGCGGCGCGAACACCGCCCACATTTCAATCGCGCATACGACGGAACATGCCATGGCTGAAGTGATTTTGGAAAAGGTTTAGGAATGCGCGAGGGTCAGCGGTTGAGAGATCGCATCTCGTTAACTAAGACTTTTCTGCCAGCGGTGTCAGTTACGACCTGAGTATTTCGCGCGGTAATTAGTCTGGACGGTGGCACCCTCGATGCGTTTTGCCGAACTCCTGACTTTCTCGACTCACCAGCAGCAATTTCAGGCTGTTGATTTCCCAAATCAAAATAGACGTTGTGGCGAAAACATTCTGCGGTGGGCGCCTGATCCGTCAGCATCGCGACGCGCTCGTGCATCGGGCACTTGCCGGTAGCGAGCTCATCGGTGTCGGGATCGACTTCCGCGATCGTGATGCCGTCGGGCTGCAGAAAAGACTTGCCGCCGAGTTCGGGCCGTAGATCAACCGCGGCCTTCATGAATTCACTCCAGGCCGGCAGCGCGGCTTCGGCGCCTGTCAATCCCAGTTGCTTGTTGTCGTCGAATCCAATCCAGACTGCGCACACCAAGTTCGGCGTGTAGCCGACGAACCAGCCATCGCGTGACGTGCCCGTCTTTCCCGCAATCGCGACGTTCGCGATCGATCCACGTGCCGCCCGAGCAGTTCCGTGATCGATTACGCCCTGGAGCATGTCGGTGATCATGAACGCGGTCGTTGGAGCGATAACCTGATCGTCGGCCACAACAGAATCATCCGCGATCACGCGCGGCTCGATCCTCTGACCACCATTCGCAAACGCGGCGTACGCGGATGCGAGCTGCAAGGGCGTGACTTCCGTCGTTCCCAACGCCAACGCTGGGTAATGATCGGGTCGCGGCAGACCAAACTTAAAAGCCGTGTTGGCGACGCGCGCGAGCCCGGTCTGCATTGCGACATCAACCGTCATGACGTTCAGCGACTTGATCAGACCATCCCGCATCGGCAGGTCGCGCATTGAAAATCCGCCGCCATAGTTCGTCGGCCGGTACGTTCGATTGCCCGCATAAGTGAATTCCTGTGGCGCGTCGCGAAACATTCGCAACGGGGACATACCGCTCTCGAGGGCCGCAGCGTAAACGAAGGGTTTGAAAGTCGAGCCGGGTTGCCGTTGCGCATCTGTTGCCCGGTTCATTTGAGATTGCGCATAATCCCGTCCGCCAATCATCGCCAACACGTTCCCGGTTTTCGGATCTAGCGCAACCAGCGCCGCCTGCGGTTTCAAACCGCGCGTGTGGTAGATGTGATCGAGACGAGCAAGTTGATGATCGATTGCGTCGGAAGCCAATCTTTGAAGATCGAGATCGAGCGTGGTGACGATCGGAGTACCTTCTCGGAGCGCAGGCATCCTTGCCTGCGGTTCGCCGGCATCTCTGCCGGCTTGATCGTAACGATTTACATAATCGATGAAATACGGAGCCACGGACTCGCGCGCTGGATCGAAATCAGCAACCGCCAAAGGCTCTTTTGCCGCCGCGGCCGCTGCCTCCAGACTGATAAACCCATCGCGCACCATTGTGCCGAGCACGGTGTTTCGTCGCTCGCGCGCAGTTTCATTTTGCCGCACCGGTGAATAACGAGCTGGACTCTGAATCATGCCGGCGAGCGTCGCGGCTTCGGTCAGCGACAGGTCCTTCAACTCTTTTCCGAAATAGACGCGCGTAGCTTGATCTACGCCGCGCACCGCGAGCGCGCCGCGTTGGCCCAGATAAACTTCGTTGCAGTAGAGCGCGAAAATTTCTTCCTTCGACAAGCGTCGCTCCAAGGTAAACGCGAGCATCGCTTCGGCCCATTTGCGGCGCAGCGTTCGTTCCGGTGTCAGGTAAGTATTCTTGACGAGTTGCTGAGTGATCGTCGATCCGCCCTGACCAATTCGTTCGTTGCCGATGTTGCGCAACAACGCGCGCGCCACTCCGAACGGATCGACTCCGTGGTGATCGAAGAAGCGCCGGTCTTCAATCGAAGTGATCGCGTGAACCAGCACAGGTGGAATGTCTTTGAATGAAAGTTGGGCGCGCGAGCCACCGCGCGTCGCGGCATCGTAGGTCAGCGATTCGGGCGCGAGCGTGAATGAATCGAGCGTGACATCATCACCGATGATGTCGGCGATTCGCTCCTGCGAATCAAATCGGACGCGGACTATCGAGGGGTAATTGCTGTTGTTGTTCGGACGAATTTCAATCGAATCACCGCGCGCGGCGAACGCGCCGTTCCAGATTTCGCTGGCCTCTTCGTTTTCCACGTAACCAGCGCGCCGCAGCGCAGCGCTCAGGCCTTCACGCGAATATTCTTGGCCGGGACGCAACACCCGCGGCGCGGCATAGATTCCTCCGCGGCTCACCAGATAGCCATGAACGATGCGCGCGTCAACGATTTTTGCGTACGAGCGATAGGAATGAATTAGAAAACCGCCGAGCGAGATGAACGAGAGGCATAGGATGATCAGGGCGAAGCGCCACGCGAGCCGCCAGGAAAATCGGGCACGTTTGCGTGAAAAGACTTTGCGCCTTTGAGCCCTGGCGAGTTTTCCACTCGCGCGAAGACGCAAAGGCGCGGAAGGTAACGCCGAGCGATCCATCAGTTTAGTCCGTTGCCCTAATTAAAGTTGTAATAGGGGCTGAATTCTTGAGAACTTGAGTTGGACTACACAACGATTGTTTCCATGGCTCGCGCAGCCGCGGAACGCTCTTCAACTAGTTTCTTGATCTTGTCGATCGATTCAATCGCAGCCTCGTACCCGGCCTTAATTAATTCCTTTGAGCGCCAGGTCTGGTCCCAACGGATGTGCCCGACCTTGGGAGTTATTTGCAGATCGGCAGTCGCGCGCTCCTGGTTCGAAACGATGTGCTCAACCGCGATGAAGGTGTAGGCCAGCACGCCCAGCGCCGTCTTCGGATAATCGAAAAAGTGAATGCCATCAGCGTTCACATCGACGGCGATGACAATGTCCGCGCCCAGCGCGCGCGTCTGGCTGATCGGCAGATTTGCGACGATCCCGCCGTCGATCAGCAGACGGTCCTGCTCGTCGCGAATCGGAACATAGATCGCGGGAATGCAGGCGCTGGCACGAATCGCAAATGGAAGATCTCCCTGATCGCGAAAGACAATCAGCGATCCCTGGCGCAGGTCGGTGACCATTGCAGCAAACGGAATCTTCAAATCTTCGAACCGAGTGACTGGTAAGCGCGCCCGCAGATACTTTTCCATGCGGGCGTTCGATTGCAGGCCGAGGCGCGAAAAAGAAAGTCGCGCGGTGTGCCGCCAGCGGAATCCGCTCGCCATCTTTTCCAGTTCTTTGCTCGAGAGGCCGGCGGCGTAACTTCCGCCCACCAGGGCTCCCGCGGAAGCTCCGGCAATCGCATCGATCGGAATGTTGTTCTCTTCGAGCGCGCGCAGCACCCCGACGTGCGCGATGCCCCGCGCCGCGCCACCGGACAGCGCGAGACCGATGCGCGGACGATTCTGCGTGTCGATGGTTGCGGCCATGCAAAAAGCGAAGTTAGAGTACCGACTTTAGTCGGACATTCCAACGAAGAATCAGGAAGAACGGCTAAAATCCGTACTCTAACTCGACTTGATCCAAAAAACTATTTTGCTTTGGGA